>NZ_SOFT01000007.1:0-187669 GCF_004402645.1 Cryobacterium sp. TMT2-42-4 | reverse complement strand
ATGGAACTATCGTCGCGCACGGCGATCAACGATGGGCTGGACATGGTGGGACTTCCTGATTCTCGCCCTACGTCAAACGGCGGACTTGCTCTGAGCTACTGGCCTCAACTCACCCTGACACGTAGGGATGTCCTGCACGTCGCGCCCCGGGCGCTCGGTGGCGGCTTGGTGGCTGGCGTTCAACCGGATGAAAGCGGGTCGGAGTGACCGTTACTGGTTCTGGGGCGTTGCTGGCATCGTCACTCTTTCCTCAATTGGCAGCATCTCCAGTGCTGCTGAGACTCTGCTGGTGCAATTGAACATTTCATAGATCGCCAATCCGCGGTCGGGCAAAAGTTGGACGCGGAAGCTCTGCAGGTCCTCAGCCCGCGTCGAAGGAAGGTTATTCATGGCTTCTCGAACACCCAGGCTCTCTCTGGTCGTACTTGTCGGGTTGGTCCTCAGTGGGTGTTCGGCTGGAGTTGGCACCGGTGACTCAGCGTCGGCTGCCGGGGGAGCGATCGAGTTGGCGGTATCGCAGACTTGCGCTGGTGGGGCGGACCCGCAATGCGTTCAGGTCAATGGCGAGAATGTTGTTCTCCCATCCGTACTTGAGCGAGCTGGAGTGAAGGATGCCACCATCGCCGAAAGTGAGGGGCAGAACGCGGTTGATGTGACGTTTACCGAAGACGGGGCGGTCGTCTTTAACGCCCTCACGGTGAAGGCTGTCCAAGCCGGGGATTCGGTGCGCCTGATGATCAAGATCGGCGGGGAGATACAGGCTGCCGTCGTGGTGATGGAGGCCATGGAAAGTGATCATGTGCAGATCAGCGTCTCTCCAGACGACAACGCCCAGAAAATCGTAGACCTGATTCATAAAGGCTGAGAAGCGTCGGTGCATCCGGACAAATTCGGGAGAGCGTGGAGGATGAGCTGTGCTGAGCCCAGGTCGTAGGGGGCCCAAGGGGATCCTCGTGCGGGCGGGTTGCAGTGCCGCAGCCGCCGGTGGTGTACCTTCCCGGCGGGACCTGCATACAGGTCTCAGTACGCGTTTACTCGGTGTGGCTCACTGTGCTGAATTGACAGGTGGCTGCTCGTGATTGCGGCGGGACTTGACCAGCAGCACCACGCCGAGGGCCAGCCACCAAAGCATTCCCAGAGGGATCAGTGCCATGGAGGCAAGCCAGATCCCGGGCAGGTCGATCGCTGCTGCCGTCATCAATGGCCCAGCCAGGAGCATCACGAGACGGAGGCCTGCGACTAATCCCAAGACACATAACCAGATCGGAAGGGAGCGGGAGAGAGCCCCGGCCACACAGATGCCCACGGACCAGATAGCGAGCGTAATGAGGCCCGCCGCAAGGAAACCATGGGTTCCCGACATCTGAATGGTGAGGTATGCGGACTCGCCCCATCCCCTATCGAGCGAGTCGATGTAGAGCAACGGCCCCACCGACTCGCGCAAGACCCCTTGCATGAACAAGAACGCAGCCGCGAAAAGTCCGAGCGCGCTCAGGCTTCGGCGGGTGATACTACTCGTGCGTGGCGTAAGCACATCTGAGATAGCGAAACTGGCCACGATGTACGCGAGTGCCATGGTGAACGTTGCGACCGCCGCCAAAGCATAAAACTGCGGATACTGGCGCAGATAGTCGAGGCTCACGGCGGGGTTGTCGGTGTCATCGAAACCGAGAACCGGTCCCATTAGTTCGAGGGTGAACATCGCGATGCCTGCAAGTCCGGCGACGATAACCGCTATCCCACCTGAGCGCAATGCTGACCGATTTATGTTCCCGACCGTTGTTTTCTCCGATGCGGGACGCCTGTAGTTGTCGCTGGTTGCACGCATGGTGCACTCCTTCGGGATAGCTCCGCGCGGACAAGCATGGCGCGCCGGTCACGGTCTGGCGACGCATCGAATGGTACGCGCGAGAACGGTTGCGCAAAATGGATTTAGCAGGCGCCTCCAAGTGCCCTGAATGGATGACGGGCTACTCCTGGAAACCGCCGCGGCTATCGGCCAGCGCTCCATTTAGTACCTGCGATGAACTTCACTATTGAAGTTGTCATATTGGGCGGCTCACGCGGCCGCGCGGGCGGTGGCACCTTGTCGTTCCTGCGACCTGTACAGAACTTCCGGTACCCGAGCAGGCGCCCGTCGAAGCCTGGCTACCTGACGCTTTCCGCGTTGTGCCTTGAAGCTGAACTGCGCTGACGACAGACTCGTTCGTCGGACGCCTGTGGACACAGGTTCGGCACCAATTCGCCGAGATTCCGACGTTCCGGAAGAGTGGCATTCGGAAACCTCTTCCGGTCGGGTTTTCTTGTGCTTTCACGGCATCGTGAGGCTGAGCCAGCGTTCTTCGATGGCATAGCCGAGATGATCATTCATGCGGATGTTGCCGGCGTTGACTTGAGCTCCACCCGTGCGATGCGGCCTTGACGGCCACGGCGAGCCCTCTGCGGCGGTAGGAACGGTGAACGGACGTGAATTTGGTTTCTGCGCGCGCAGTCATCAGGCTGATGACGCTGATGGCAACGAGTTCCCGTCATTGATGGCGCCGTAAAGGTGGCGCCCGGATTCCCACAGTTCGAGTACATCAAACTCGTTGCGGTGCGGCACGGATGTCGCTGGCGTGTACGGGTAGTCGGCGTGGTTCACTGCTTCGAGTGCTGTGACCTGAGGCGCCCAGCTGGCAGCGAGTTCCTCGATCAGGAATCCTTGGTCCGTTGCCGCGACGACGGCCGCTTCCAGTGCTGTGAACTTGGCTGGATCGCTCAGGCGCAGGCGTGCACCCCACGATTCGCCGACAACAACGTACCCCGCCGCCGTGAGATGCTGCAGGCGTGGATCGTTGACTTGGACTACCTGGATATCCGCGTTCACGATGCTTTCAGGCTTGCGATCATGTCAAGAAGTCGGCCGCGATCACGTCGGTATAGTGCGGCATGCTCCACGAAATCACTGCGACCCGTGTCTGCGGCACGTTGATCAGTGAAAACGGCAAGATCTTCCATCCGGTGCGCTGCCGCACGGAGCACAGCAGCCTGATCGAACTCATAGCCGTACGCACGGATGAGCCCATCGAGGCGGCCGGGGCGAGCATCCCGGTCCGGAGCGTCATGGTCTGCGTACTCGCCAAGCGGAACGAGCCGATATGCGAGGTACGCGAGGTCCCAAATCCGAGGCCCGGGGGAGGCCAGGTCGACGTCGATCAGACCCGCAATGTGCCCGTCTTGGAAGACCATGTTGTACGGTGCGATGTCGTTCAGGCACACCACCTCGATTGGCTGGTGCGCAGGCAGCTGCCATATGGCGGCCGAATGCGCGAGGGGCGCGCTGGCGTCATGCACCCGTCGGAGCAGAGACCCAGCCTCGTGCAGGATCGTGGGCGACCAGATCCAGCTGGGCATTGGGTAGTGGCCGACGATTCCCGGAAGGTAAGAGAGCACTTCGCGGCCCTGCTCGTCCATGCCCAAGGGCTCAGGTACTTCCGTCACTCCCGCCGCGCGGAGTGTGCTCAGAAGTTGATGTACCGCGGGAGTCCAAGGACCGGCGGGGCGGTGAACGGTGTCGCCTACCCGCACGACAATGCTCGAGTTTCCCCCCGCCAGAACCTCTTCATCCACCTCTCCAACCTAAGGGCTGAAGCGGAACCCTGGACGTGAGCGAGCCCGGCCAGCGTTGCCACTACCACCGAAAAGGTGGCAATTAGGCGTGAGAACGTCTTGACCATTTTCAGTTCGCTCCTGCTGGTGTCGAGGTTGTACGGGACACGGTGCCCGGTGGCCGCGAAGCCCCGACTTTCGGACGCCCGGCGCGGCCGCGTCCTCGTGCACAGGGGAGAGTCAACCGGACGGTCTCGCTACGGGCCCAGGCTTCAACGGCCGTCAACAGAGCATCGGTCAAGCCGAACTCGCCGCCACGAAGGGCAGGTGCCACTTACACGCCCATGAGAGGGTGGGCCGGTGTTTGGATCGGGCACGAATCCTGCCATCGTTCCAACCCAGCGCCCTGACTCGGTGATCGCTGCAATCGCGCTGCCCCGTTCATTCACGCCATTGAGCGACGCGAATTCA
This sequence comes from Cryobacterium sp. TMT2-42-4, assembly GCF_004402645.1. Classification (NCBI taxonomy): domain Bacteria; kingdom Bacillati; phylum Actinomycetota; class Actinomycetes; order Micrococcales; family Microbacteriaceae; genus Cryobacterium; species Cryobacterium sp. TMT2-42-4. The sequence goes on along the minus strand of NZ_SOFT01000007.1, from coordinate 183,610 downwards.
CCGCCATCCAGCGCTGCCCTTCAGGTTGCCCAGGTCGCGATCGATCGCTTTGTTGACGCCACCATTTTGACCCAAATCACAGACGGACGACGAAATCGAATTGGGCTAGCAAAGGGCGTCGTTCAGGTCCGTGACGAGTTCGCCGCCCGAGCAAAGAGACACCGAGAGCGGGACGTTTTCCGCATCGATTTTCCAGCAGCCCGCTGGGAGACGCGCGTGCACTCAACAGCAGGGCTGAACGGCGCCGTTCCAGGTCGGTCGGTTCGCAACCCCGGGGCGGCGGGTGCTTGAGCGACGAGCGTCACAGTCGGCTGGATGGATCACACAGCGGGACGCTGAGGTTGGCAAACGGAAGGTGGGCAACGTGATCGGCGATTCGAACGAAAGCGTTCAAGAGGACGATCCTGGTCCTGTTGTCGCGGCCCCGCTGGACCGCTGGCGTGACCTGCCGGCACGGGTGCGCGTGGACGAGCAGAGCATGTCCGTGCCAGCTTCGGACGCACCTGACCCCGAGGGTGGCAGGAACCCTGACAACGACTGGCTGCTCCGCGGCGTGTAAACCAGCGTGCACATCCAATCCGAGGGCAGGATCTGCCAGATCGTTGTCTGGTTGAGGACCATCGCTCCGTGCCGGAACGTAGTGAAGTGGCCACTCTGGTTTGGCAACGCGATTGCTGATGATCGAACTCGGCAGCCGATTTCGGGCGCTCTGAAGTTGAACTTCCGGAATGGACGAGGTTCTACCACAAGCACGACGACGACGAGTGGGACAGTAACGAGAACTCCCTGCGCGATAACGAGGAGGGACGTGCTGTCGCACGGCGAGTAACGGAGGAAGTCGCTACTCGTGATGAGCCCCAACGCGATGCCAGCAATGCCCACCCCGACCGCTGTGCCCAAGCCGCCCGCGACCATGCTGGCCGCGCTCTCGCGAACTGAGCTCCGGTCGACCAAAGCGACTGAAAGGGCCCCTCCGAGCACAGATAGGGTGCAACCAGCAGGCCAACCACCCCGAACTGGGTGGCACCGTTTAGGACTGCGCCCAGCGTCAGATACCTGGACTCTCCTGCACGGTGGTGGTGACTACGGCCTAGCTGCCTGCCCGGTGCAGACGCTCCGTGAAGTGGAGAGGCACGATGTGGATCTCGGTCCTGGCTACACCAGGTTCCGTACGCCCAGTCGGCAGCGAAGGGCGTACCCTGCGACAGGGCCGGTGGATCAGCCTGCGGCCTGTGGTTCATTGGCAGCGGCTCGGCCGGGTATCAGAAATCGGTCAACAGTTTCGGCTACGTCAACGCCGCGAACACCGTGTTCGGGCCGAACTGGGGACACCGATCGATATCAACTGTGTACACAGTACTTCTTTCAAGTCCGGGCGAGCGGATGGCGATTTCCGCTAGCTCCGGCTCCCCAAGAACTCCTCCAGCGCGGCGAGGTCATCGGTATTTATGTGGTCAACGCCGGCCTCGTGCAGTTCAGTCCAGATCGCTTCGCGGGCTTCGCCCGGAATATCGAGGGTCCCCCAGAAACGGACACGGTAGCCCTGGGAGTGCGCCGACTGCACGTATTCGCGCAGCTTGACCTTTTCGCTTTCCGGCATCGGACCGACGCCCTGCCACACGAATAGCTTGTTCCAATTCTCACTGACCAGCGGCATGAGATCGGCTGGTATTCCAGATGTCAGGTCGCCGGAGCGGCCGTCATAAAATGCCAACCGTGAGTCAAGATTTTGCATGGTTTTTAGAGGGCGGTTGCCGCTGACCACGGCGACAACCGGTGCGGATTTGGTTTTGCCGTTGGTGTACGTGGTCATGATCGAGCGATGCTCAGCCAAGTCTTCCTCAATCGCAGCGTAGGTGCTCTCGCCGTCACTCTTAATGTCGATCAGAAGTTGGAAGCTGCCATCCCAGCCAGAGTAGACACTGCCAGCACGTCCGTCCACGATGCGGTCGAGCGGATCCAGGTAGAGGCTTTCGAGAGTGACCCCCGCCTGGACATCCTCGAGATCGTGAGCGACGAGAAGTTCGCCATCTACGAGCCAAACATCGGCTTCCACACTGGTGAATCCGTGCTCGAGGGCATCAAATAACGGACGCTCATGCTCATAGTCATTGTGAGCGTGGGCGGCAGCCTGCGGTTCACCGAGCACGATGTCGGCCGGTGGTGGTGCGGCCGCGCCGGTGACGGTAGCGAGGCCGACGAGGGTAACGAGAACTAATGCGGTATTTTTGGCCATCAGGGAAGTCCGTTTCTACAAAATGTGTTCCGCCGAGAAAGTCCCGTCGAAATGAGATTGACCGCATTATCGGCTCCACGCGTGTTCCGGTGAACAAGCTGGTTCGGTTTGTAATGCGCAACGGCTACAGTTCTAGCGGCGTCCGGTTACCTGCTGGCGCCGGTCGAACCAACGCACCATGAACGGTCTGGGCCTGCGTGACCGTATTGCCGTGCGGGACGATCCACTGCCGTAATCGTGTCGTGCTGAACTGCGCGCAGGCGAGCCTGCTCGCTCACGGACGGCACGGCCGAATTCAGTTCGCTGACCGGCGGTCGGGCGATGAGCACGCCGGCGACGGCATCATGAACTCCTCGTTCATCAATGACCTCGATGCAACCGCCCCATGTCGGACCGTCGGCCACCGTGTTGACGCCCGCCCAAGTCCACGGTTCCGTCGCTTCACCTACGCCGAACTCCATCAGGGCTTGGTGGTCGGTCCAGGGGATGCCGAAGTCCTCGGACTCGCCCGGATCGGTGAGTTCGATATTGCCTTCGTCCAGCAGTGACGCGCGAAGTGACGCCACGTGCACGTCATCGAGGTGCGGGCCTGGCCCGAGGTGTGTCGCTGTCTCCGAGGAACGATCTGATCGTCGTCACCCATCGTTGCAGGAACGGCCCGGATGGTCGGGTCCGCGAACGCCGCTTCGACATCGGCAGCTCGCGTCTCGGCACGCGCGCCGAGCAGTCGTGTTGTCGGATTCTCGACTGGCACGAGCCCGGTTGCTTCCCTGAAGCGTCGCATCGCCTGCTCGTGGACGGCCTCGGACACCGCAGGAGCGGCGAGATGTCGTGGATCTCCGCGGTGTCTCGATGACACAGGATTTCCTTGCTGGTGCGGTTCAGGGTGCTGCCCAGCGCGTCAACTGAATGGTCCCCTGCTTCGCCCGCGAGCCCAACCTCGACGGACGCAGATGCGCTGCCCATGCGCGGCGGTTCCGAAGTCTCGGGGGAGCGGCATTCGGGCACGGCTATCGGGACGAATTTGCGGCGCTACTGTCCACACCAGTACCAGGAGTAGACCTCTCCGACATGAATTGAGCCCATGAGCCCATGAGCGTTTGGCGCTGGCGCACTCGGGTACTTGTGTATACCTAGTACTGGGTCTTATGCTGACGGGATGGCACACGATGCGCAGATGCTCAAGGGAGTCCTCTCCCTCCTCCTACTGCGCCTCGTCCGGGAGCAGGACGACTACGGATACGCCCTCGTGGTTCGTCTTCGAGAGGCCGGGTTCACGGAACTGACGGAAGGCAGCGTATATCCCGCACTGACTCGTTTGGAGTCGGCCGGGCTGCTTGATTCGCGCCTCGTGCGGTCGGCCTCGGGACCGGCACGAAAGTATTACGTTCTCACCGCCGCCGGCCAGGTAGAAGCGACTCGCGCACTCGACGCGTGGACCACGCTCACCGCCAACGTTGATCATGTCCTCAAGTGAAGGAATCCAGAATGAATGTCCTCGACCGCGCCCGCATCGTGGGCGCCACTCTGTCCTACGACCTGTGGCTCGACTTCGCCGGCGTCCCGGGCCAGAGACGACGCGATCTGAGGCGTGAGCTCAGGGCCAACCTCGGTGCTGCGACCGCACTCGTCGGGTCGCGTGATGCCGTCCGAGGATTGGGTAGCACCCGCGGGATGGCCGCAGCTGCAAGCTGCCCAGATCCCACGCGCCCGCGTTGGACAGTCGGATTCACGGTCGGCATCAGTCTCCTCGGACTGTCACTGCTAGCCGAGCTACTCGCTGCACTGAGCTGGCTTGATGGTGCAATGGCTGCAACTCCCGAAAGCCCGGTTACCGGGGCGATGACTTTTTTCCCCGGGTCGAGCCTTACCTACAGCCCGTCCGCCAGTGGCTTCAGCCTCGCGGTCGACGTCGGCTGGGTCTGCCCGGCCGTCGGAATCATCGCCTTCGTACTAGCCTCACGGCCGTGGCGGTTCCTTACCCTCCGCGGTGGGTCGCCCTCGCACTCGCGAACCTTCAACGGGGAGTGATTCTCGAGAATCTGTTCTGCCGAAGCATCTTCGTCGGGCCAACCCGGCGTCCACTAAGGGCGCTGGAGTCCGAGAACGGAGGCTTACCGTAGCCACTGCTTGTTCACGTGTGCTCGCGCAACCGATTTCTTCAGCCAGCCCGTGCTGTCTGGACGAATTCAGAGAGTCGCCTGACCGTGGCTGTCAACGCCGACCGAGAACAGGACCACTTCTGCCAGGTGAGTTCTCGGGCCAATTCCAGTGGTCGGCAGACCCGTTCGGAGGTGGGGTTTCAATTTCCCGGTCAAACTGCTGTTTCCCGGCCATTAGAGGGCATGGTAGATCGTTTCGTGGGACACATGCCACCGATCGCCACCGCGGTCACTGCCCGGATGCTATACCGAGAGCAATCACCAGAATCGACGCTGCCGGGTAACCACACCACACGGCCATGGATAGGATTCGGCCTGCGCGGATGAACCGCCACGATCCCAGTTGATGTCGGAGCGCCATCGTCTCCACTGGGACCGTTGCCTTGTTCAGTCTCCACTTGAGATTCAAGACAATGAGCGGAATACCGGCAACGACCGCAATAATGCCGAAGATCAACACAGGTGAGGCCAGGACGTCATCACTGCGGGGATTCAGACGGCTGATCAACTGGAACAGTCCGAACGAGACCAAGTTGACAATGAGCACAGCGTTCAGGAGCAGAGTCATTCGCTGATTCGTCGTCCCAAAATGCAGGATATATCGCTGATTCGGAAACCCCTCCTGATCGAGGACCTCAGAGGCATCCGCTCTCAGAGCTGCTCGGCGCCAGCGTGCAATCATTGTGGGCACGAAGTAGCCCGCATAGAACGGACCACCACAGAGCATGACTATGCCGACTGTGGCCGGGACAATGAACACAAGAGTTCCGGCGACGGATCCGGTAACCAGTAAGGCTGCGACGATCAGAGATACGGCACCCCAGCCGTACCGGGACCGTCCAGGCGCCGCTGGCTCCATTACAGGTCCCGTCACTTGCCCGTCCTCTCCTGCTCGACGAGCGCGGCATGCAGAGCCGTTGCCTACCCGTCAAGACATGCCTACCCCTGAGTAAGCCTCCCACGCGACTGCGTGCAACGGTCTGTTGCACATTTGTTTTCGCCCAACGCCAAACGCGCAACCCCGTGTGGGCCGTAGTCCGCTCGCTGCTCTGCCGCGCCTAGCGCTGGCGCGAACGGACTGGGACTCCTCTTGCTGTCGGTGCCGCGGTAGAGCCCCGGTCGTCGACAGTGTCTGTCACCGCGGCATGCTCTCGACGGTCTTGTCGGCGATGGCCTTGACCAGCTGTACGTGATCCCGCTCGTTCTGCTCGGCGTAGCGGCGGGAAAACTCTGTCATTCCTGTGGCGAACTGAGGACCTTTTCCCATGTAGCTGCTTATGGCTTGCGGGTCGCCGGAGCGGGCGTGGGCGCGAGCTAATGTCTCGCCACAGGCAGTGGCAAACTCGATGAGGCGTGAGCCGACAAGGTCGATGCTCGGGATAATCTTCATGTCACGGAATTGGCGTACGTAATAGTCCCTCCCGTGGAACGAGCCCCAACCGACAAAGATGTCGGTGGCGCGTCGATGGTGACCCGGATCGGTGGATCTTCGGTGATGCGCGGGCGACCGTGAACCATGTCAGTGAGCTTGGTGAAGGCATGCCGGCTTGTGCGCCGCTCCTTCTGCTTCTCGATGTGGATCGACACGCCCCCGCGATCGGCAGGCTTGAAGTACTTGACCAACCTCTCAACGTGCATGCCGTCGTACCAAATGTCTAGCTCGGGCGCGGTGGCGTAGCGGCGCATCCGGATCTGATAGGCCTCGATAGCAGCGCCCACGGCAGCATCAGCGCGTCTCGCGCTAATCCTGTCCTGGCGTGCGGCTACCACCAAACTGGCCGCGAGCCGCTTCACATCCCACTCGAAGGGTCCAGGTAGCGTCTCGTCAAAATCGCGCAGGTCAAACATCAGGCGCCGCTCTGGAGTGGCCCAAAGGCCGAAATTGAGGACATGGGCATCACCGCAGAGCTGCACATTGAGCCCACTGTTCGGCTGAGAGGCGAGGTCGGCTGCCATGACGGCCGCAGCCCCTCGGAAATAGTTCCAAGGAGAGGCCGCCATTCGATCGCGGCGAATGGGGAGGAGCTCGGGGACCCGGATACTGTCTTGGGACAGGATCGTTTCCAGAGCGTCGTGGCCTCGTGCCGCCTCATCCCATACCCCTGTTCGCCTCCGACCCGCACGTTTACGGGCAAGCCTTCCGGATTCTCGTCGCTCACCTGTAGTTTCTGAAAGATCGCGCAGCGCACGCAGCGGTGACGCCCCCGTCGGGTTGAATTCGGTCATGGAAGACCATCTCTCTGTCGGTGGCCAGCTAAATTCGGCCGCAAGTATTCCACGGCACCCCCCACGTCATGCCCGTTGCGCACTTTCCAAAATGTGCGGTTGCTGCGATGCGTCTCGGACGGAAACCCGTGGTTATGCATGGCCCGACAACACGCGTGAAGGATAGAAGTTTCGTGTCACACCCAGTCGCCAGGGCATCGCTGTGACCGTGATCGATAAGTAGCGCGGTTATCGCAGCGCTAGTTGGCGCGCCTCCGAGTCCCGCACGATCGTCTCGCGCACACACCGATGGCCGAGTGAACCCTTGCAAGAAACGTCAACGCCCGCCCGGATAGCCCGTCCGGTGAGGATTCGCACTTGAGGGCGTCAATGGCAACACACCCCAGTGGCAGGACCCCTGCCCCGAGGTGTCTTTGCCTGTCGTAGACGACCCGGCGCACGCCTCGACCCCAGATGGCACAGCAGGGTCGAGGCGGTTTGCGGCTCGGTCAGAGGTCGGCGAGCATGCTCACCGGGTTCTCGATGCAGCGTGCGACGTAGGTGAGGAAACCGGCGGCGGTGCCTCCGTCACAGACCCGGTGGTCGAAGACCAGCGACAGCTCGACCACAGTGCGCACCGCAAGGGCGTGATTGACCACCCAGGGGCGCTCGATCATCCGCCCGATGCCCAGAATTGCAGCCTCGGGGTGGTTGATGATCGCTGCTGACCCGTCGACACCCAGAGCACCGAAGTTGTTCAGGGTGAAGGTGCCGCCGCTGAGTCGAGATGGGGAAAACGAGCCATCCGCCGCTTGGGTCACGATACCGGCGATCGCATCCCGCAGTTCGCGGGTGGTCAGTGAGTGGGCGTCGTGCACCACCGGCACCATCAGCCCCCGCGGGGTCTGAGCGGCGAGCCCGAGGTTGATGGCACCGCGTTGCAGGATCTCCTGGCTGGCCGTGTCGACTGAGGAGTTCAGCAGCGGAAACCGGCGCAGTCCGGCCACCGTGAACCGGGCGATCAGCGCAGTCACGCTGAAGCGCTCACCTGTGGCTTCGAAGAGGCGGTCCCGCGCGGCGAAGAGCTCGGTGGCGTCCACATCGAGCCAGACGGTTGCCTCGGGGATCTCCCGGCGCGAGACGGTCATTCGCTCCGACACCACCCTGCGCAGGCCGGTGATCGGGATGCGGATGTCGTCGGTGGGCGCGGCCCGGAATACGACCGGCTCCGCCACGGGTGCAGGTTGGGCCAGTGCCGCGGGATCGACCACCGGTGTGGACTCAACCACTGCGGCCCGTTCCCGGATTGCCGATTCCACGTCCCGGCGCAGCACAAGCGCGTTGCTCCCGCTGCCGATCAGCAGGGTCGCGTCGAGGCCGTTTTCGCGGGCCAGACGCCGAACCAGCGGTGAGACCACGGGGGAGCGGCCGGCCAGGTAAGACGCAGAGGTGGGAGCCGTTACCGGGGTGGCCGGAGTCACGTCGGAGACCGGTTCGACGATTGCCGCGAGGACCGGAGCCGCTGAGCCGGATCGCACGCCAAAGCGCGCAGTGGCAGGGCGCCGCACGGGACGCGTGATCTCGCTCGTGCCGTAGCCGATGAGCACGGCACCGGATGCCGACCCGTCGACCTCCGTGACCGGAACCCCGGCTGAAATCGCTGCGGTCGATACAGCAGTCCGAGCGGTCGGCCGTGCGGTGTCGGCCTCGGCGGCATCCGTCACTGTCAGCAGCACCTGCCCGGCGTGAACGATCTGGCCGGCGACCCCGTTCAGGGCCTCGACCACACCGCCGAACGGCGACGGCAACTCCACGATGGACTTGGCCGATTCGACCTCCACCACGGGCTGGTCGATGGTGATGGTGTCGCCCACGGCCACCAGCCAGGACACGATTTCAGCCTCGGTGAGTCCTTCGCCGAGGTCGGGCAGGATGAAGTTTTGAGCCATCAGTTCCACTCCCAGGTTCCTAGGGCGGCCAGGATGCGGTCGGGAGTGGGAAGAAAGTATTGCTCGAGCTTGGGGGAGGGATAGGGGATATCGAAACCCGTGATCCGCAGGACCGGCGCTGCCAGGTGGAAGAAGTTGCGCTCGGTCAGCCGGGCGGCAACCTCGGCCCCGTAGCCGCCGAACTGCGCCGCCTCGTGCAGCACAGCAGCGCGGGAGGTCTTCCGCAGGGAGGCACCCACCGTCTCGTCGTCGAACGGGGAGAGGCTGCGCAGGTCGATCACCTCGATCGAGAGCCCCTCGGCGACGGCCAGCTCGGCCGTCGCGAGGGCCGTTTTCACGGTCGGACCGTAGGCGATCAGCGTGACGTCGGTTCCCTCCCTCAGCACGACCGCGGTGGTCATCGGCGCGGTGCGCACAGGCAGGCTGAGCTCGGCCTTGGCCCAGTACCGGCTCTTGGGTTCGAGGAAAATGACCGGGTCGTCAGAAACAATGGCCTCGCGGAGCATCGAATAGGCATCCGCCGGATTCGATGGCGAGACCACAGTGAGACCGGGCGTGGCCGTCCAGTAGGCCTCGGAGGAATCGGAGTGGTGTTCCACACCCCCGATATCGCCGGCGTAGGGGATCCGGATCACAATGGGCAGCTGGATGCGCCCACGGGTGCGGTTGCGCATCTTGGCCACGTGCGAAACGATCTGCTCAAACGCCGGGTAGCTGAACGCGTCGAACTGCATCTCGACCACCGGGCGCAGGCCGTACATGGCCATGCCGATCGCGGTGCCCACGATCCCCGATTCGGCCAGCGGCGAGTCGCTCACTCGGCTCTCCCCGAATTCGGCGTACAGCCCGTCAGTCACCCGGAAGACGCCGCCGAGCGGGCCGACATCCTCACCGAACAGCACGACGGTCGGATCGTCGCGCATCGCGTCCTGGATCGCGGCATTCAGCGCCGCCGCCATGGTGAGAGTGACCGGTGCGCGCAGGCGCGTCGGTGCGGTGTCGGGGAGCGTCATGAGTTGACTCCTGAGTGGGCGGCGACGGATGCTGCAGCGGCGTGCTCTGCGTGCTCTGCGTGCTCGGCGAGCTCGGCTGCGAGGAAGGCTCGTTGTTCCGCCAGGGCGGCGCGCGGGGTCGCGTAGACGTGGTCGAACAGCTCCAGCGGATCCACTGGGGCGGACCGGGTCATGCATTCGCGGGTGTCCGCCGCCAGGTCCTCGGCCTCGGCACGGATGTCCGCACGCTCCGCGTCGTTCAGCGCGCCGATTTCGCACAGGTAGGTGTCCAGGCGGGTGATCGGGTCGCGGCGTCGCCAGATCTCCAGATCCCCGGGATCGCGGTAGCGGCTCGGGTCGTCGGAGTTCGTGTGTGCCTCCATCCGATAGGTCAGACCTTCGATCAGGGTTGGACCGTGGCCGGCGCGGGCGTTCTCCACTGCCGTCGTGGTGACCGCGTACATCGCGGCGACGTCGTTGCCGTCCACAAAGTAGCCAGGCATCCCGTAGCCGATGGCCTTGTCGGCGATGGTGCGGCAGCGCATCTGCTTGTCCAGTGGCACGCTGATCGCGTACTGGTTGTTCTGCACCACGAAGACGACCGGGGCCTGCCAGACGGCAGCGAAGTTGAACGCCTCGTGGGCGTCCCCCTCGCTGGTGGCGCCGTCGCCGAGCAGGGTCAGTGCGACGGTGCGTTCCCGTTTGAGCTTGGACGCGGTCGCGAGCCCCACGGCGTGCAGTGCCTGTGTCGCCAGAGGGGTGGACTGCGGGGCGATCCGGTGGGCGTTCTGGTCGTAACCGCTGTGCCAGTCCCCACGGAACGAGGCCAGGATGTGCTCGGGCGGTACGCCGCGGGACAGTAGGGCGATGCTGTCCCGGTAGGTGGGGAAGAGCCAGTCCTCGGCGCCGAGGGCGGCGACCGCGGCGATCTCGCAGGCCTCCTGGCCGAGAGCTGATGGGTACGTCGCCAGGCGTCCCTGCCGGGTCAACGCGGTCACCTGCACGTCGAAGCGGCGGGCGACGACCATGCGCCGGTAGAGATTGAGTAGTGTGGCCGGGTCCGGCAGGACAAACCCGCCGGCCTCATCGAGCGGCGCGGCGCGGCCGGTGTCATCGATCAGGCGGAGGGGACGCGGCGCGGCGAGGGGGCTCTCAACCAGGCTCTCGACATTGAGGCTCATGTCGCAATGGTGGGGCATCTCCGCGCCCTAGACGATGTCCGGGTGACGGATGCGAACGATTGGTCCGAAGCTGCGTCGCGCCGGACCATTCGTCCGCGGAAAACGACCGTTCAGCGCCAGCTGTCCGCAGCGCGGGCCGGGGGCAGGCCGGTGATTTCCTCGAGGATGAGGTGGGACCGGGTGGAGATCACGCCGGGCATGCTGTGGATATCGCGCAGGATGGCTTGGCTCAGCTGCTCGTGGTCCGGAGCGCTGACGGTGAGGATGATGTCGATGTCGCCGCTCACGGCCTGAGCTTTTTCGACGAAGGGCAGTTCACTCAGGCGCCGGGCCATCTCGGCCCAGGAGACATCGCCGATCTTGACGATCACGAGGGCGGAGACCCTGAGCCCGAGCGCCCGCCGGTCGATCTGTGCTCCGAATCCGGTGACCACACCGTGACGCACGAGATTCTGCATCCGGCTGTGCGCGGTGGTGCGGGAAATGTGCACGAGCACGGCCAGCTGGCGCATCGATAGGCGGCCGTCGCGGCTGAGTTCGGCCACGATCTGCCGGTCGATCGCGTCGAGACCGTCGGGCGTGCCGGGGGCGGCGGGGGCCGAGTGCTGCGTCATTGGAATCCTCAGGCTGGGGAAACCCTCAGACTACCGCCAGCCCAGGTGACTACCGCATCGCGCGCAGGTAGTGGTTCTTGGGCCAGTGGCGCAGCCGGCGCGGAAGCCGCGGATAGACACGTGCGGTCAGCCGGATCAGCCGGTCGAAGCGGCGCTGCGCCCCCGCGGTCCAGGGCAGGCCGAACAGTTCCCGCACCGAGCCAGGGAGCAGCCCGACGGTCACGAACCGGCCCAGTGGCATCATCAGCCGCAGCCAGAGCGGCCCGGTGCGGGGATGCAGCAGCTGGCGTGCCACGGCGCGCGTGGCGGCATCCGTCTGCAACTCGCCGATGCGTCGGTCCCAGTAGGCGCCGAAGGCGGCCCGGTTGGGCGGCCACAGCTCCGCCGGCATCTGCAACGCCGTGCCTAGCACGGCGTACTCCCGGTAGAGCGCGTCCGCCGTGGCTCCGTCAAGCGGGCCGTAGACCAGCTCCCGCATGGTCAGGGCGGAGTCATATAGGGTCGCCGCCACCCAGAGCTGCAGCTCCGGGGTGAAGGCGTTGTAAGCCGGACGATCCGCGGTGGCCAAGCCCGACACCGGGGCGTGGGCGTGATCGACCCGGCGCCGTGCCCGGCCGGCCGCCTCCGGCGATCCGAACACGACCGCGTACACGTAGGTCAGGGTGCCGCGCAGCCGATCGAGCGGTCGGGAGGCGAAGTCGCTGTGGTGCGCAATTCCGTGGCCGATCGCCGGATCGGCGATCTGCAGGAGGATTGACCGCCCGCCGGCGGCGATCAGCACGGCCTCGCCGGCCATGTCCCTCATCTGCATGCGCGCCTCCCCGCTCGAAGACCGATTGTAACGGCGCCGGCGGTGAAACGGATGGGCGCTTCGCCACGACTGCTGCCGGCGGGTCAGCCTGGACCGATGATCTCCGGCCGACGACACCCGGCCCCAGCCCGCCGCCTGGCGGCGCTCGCCGCCATGGCCCTGCTGGCCCTCACCCTCTCCGGCTGCACCGCGGCGCGCGGAACGGACGCGAAAAGCGCCGCCGCCCCGCTGTCATCCTGGAAGAAATGCGGGCAATGACGGATGCCCTCAGCCCCGACCCGGAACTCCCGCTACTCATCGGCATCGACCAGAGGGGCGGCGAGGTCTCCCGGCGAATCCCGCACGGTACGGCACCGATGTCACCGTACTGATCGGCAGATTCGTCGAAGCGGTCGATACCGGGCGGCTCACGTCGGAGCAGATCGATGATGCTGCCTACAAGCTCCTGGTGCTGCGCGTCCGGGCCGCCCTCAGTGGGGTGTCACCAGGGTCATGACCCAGTACGCCGAACGCCCGGTCAGCGCTCAGTCCGCTAGCCCTCTGCCGTGCCGACGAAGTACGCCGTGACAACCTCGCGGGTGGTGAGCGGATCTTCCCCCGAAATGGGCGCGACGCGCACCGTCCACCGGGGACCTGACCGATCGATGCCGTCTGCGCTCTCGGCCCAGACCGCACCATCGTCCGTGCACGAGTAGGTGCCGTACCAGGCGGGGTGCTCGGTCAGGTCGTTCCAAACGCCACCGCTGCGAATCAGGCAGCGGTCCCCGTCGCTGAGCAACAGCCCGAGCGGTCGCGCCTGCTCGGGCGCGGTGGCCGCCGGCCGGCTCCCGGTGCTCGGCAGGCGCACCACCTCCGTGGTCCACGGGTCGCGGTAGCAGACCACAAAACCGGGCGCCGCATCCTGCCAGCACGCTACGGCGAACGCGCTCGACGGTGTGCAGGCGTGGATGTTGTCGTCGACGGCGACCGCGGACGGCCGTATATCGACCGACGCGCTGCCACAGTCGAGCGTGACGGTCGTCACCTCGGTGACGGTGAAGCCCGCGGCAGGCAGACCGTCCTCGGTGATCGGGCGCATTACCACGATCTCGGTTCCCGGCGCCGTAGTAGAGGAGGGAGACGAAGGGGCCGGGGACGCGCACCCGGCGAGCAAGGCGATCAGCAGACCCAGGGGGAGCAAGAACCGTGAGCGCATTTCAGCCCTCCGTTCCACCCATGCACCAGCCCCCTGAGCGACTGACGGTACCCTCGGCCCCGGAGGCAGTCAAGGGATTCAGGCGGGAGTGGCCGGACCACTGTCGAAAAGAACTCTCCCCGATTCGGAATAATTCACTTTCCTATGCGCTTGCATGAAAGTGAGGACGAGAATCCACCGTTCCGCGAATTGAGGAGAACCCATGACTCAGACCACCGCAGTGAGCATCCCCGGCTACAAGGCCGGAACCTGGACCATCGACCCGACCCACAGTGAGGTCGGATTCAGCATCCGTCACCTCATGATCAGCAAGGTCAAGGGCACGTTCGAGAAGTTCGACGCGACCTTCGTCACCGGCGAGAACCCGCTCGACTCCTCCGTTACGGCCACGGCTCAGGTCGTGTCGATCAACACCAACCAGGCGGACCGCGACGGCCACCTGCGCACCGGCGATTTCTTCGACGCCGAGACCTACCCGACCATCAGCTTCGTCTCTACCGGCGTGCGCCAGGTCAAGGAGGACTTCCTCGTCGACGGCAACCTCACCATCAAGGGCGTCACCAAGCCCGTAACCTTCGACTTCGAGTTCGGCGGCTTCGGCACCGACCCGTACGGCAACTACAAGGCCGGCGCCACAGCGAAGACCGAGGTCACCCGCGCCGACTTCGGCCTCACCTATAACGCGGCCCTTGAGACCGGCGGAATGCTGCTCGGCGAAAAGGTCACCATCACCATCGAACTTCAGGCCGCGCTCAACCAGGCGTAGTCGTTCCCGCGCAGAGGTCTGCGCCGGGTGGACACGATTACGAGAGGGACCCCACGGGAGTGGGGTCCCTCTCGTGTTGACCTTTGGTCAGGGTACCGACGCGGTCGCTCCGACCCTCTGCGCCCCGGGTTAGTGCTCGTGAATGAGAGACCACGCTGCTCGGGCCGAGCGCAGGCGTCCGGGGACAGAAATTCGCGCGCTCACTTTCGATCCGACGGGCATATTCCGAACCTCGGAAATCATCGGCTATTCGCCCTTGATCTCCTCGCGCACCCGGCGTAGGTCCTCCATCAGCGATCCGATCAGGATCCAGTGCTGCGGATGCGGCGTCGCAATGATCAGAGGGGCGGTCAGGGTGGGTGGTTCCTGTGACAGGCTGACCTGCTGGGCGCCGGGGTGGTCCACCTGTTCGGCGAGGAGCCTCAGGTCATGGGCGGCACGGCTCAGCTCGACAGTGATCGCGAGCACCGTGGGCTCGAGGTGCAGGGAATGGTCGTAGTGGTCGCGCAGGGACCGGGTCATACCGATCGCGCGTGCCACGAGCGAGGTCAGCCGCGCGAAGAGCTCCTCGTCGATGTCGAGGAGACGCCGGTTCACCGCATGCCGCGGGTTGAGCGTGAGGCTCTCCTCGGCCTGCTTGAGCGCCTGATCCGCCTTGGCGAGCATGGGGCGCAGCAGACGCACCTTGATCATCATCTCTTCGATCTGGCTGGCCTTCTGCGGAAACCGCAGGGCGTCGACGATCCGGTCGAGGGTGTCCGCGATCTCGTAGGCAAGTCGGATCACAGCCGCGTGGGCCGGACGAAGAAGCACTGGTGGCACGATCAGGGCGTTGACGAGGAGGGCGGCTGCCGCCCCGATGATGGTTTCGACGATGCGATCCCGCGCGTATTCAGCCGTAGCCGTACCGATTGTGAGTAAGAGCATGGCGCTGATTGGAATTTGGCTCGCCGAGCTGGGGGCCAGCCGAAGCGCCCACGCCAGCATGATGCAGAACACGATGGCCAGGAGAACGACCCAGCTGGACTGGCCGAATGCGACACCGACGCCATAGGCGATGATGACCCCGCCGATAACACCCAGACTGCGTTCGACCGCGCGACCGAGGGTCTGGTTGATGTTCGGCTGCACCACCAGCAGGGCGGCGATCGCGGCGAAGACCGGCAGCTGCTCCGTGTCCAGTAGCAGTTGCGACAGGATCCAGCCGAGGGCGACCGCCACGGATGTCTTCACTGCCTGGAGCAGAGGAATCCGGCTTGTGGATCGCAGCCGGGTGTTGATTCTCACGTGCCTAGGGTAGTCGAATGCGTCGGCGGGTCGCATGCACCGGCACGTCGGACCGGTGCCGGTGCCGCTTAAACCCTGGTGCTAGGGCAGGTCGTCGTCGGTGCGGGCACCGAACACGATTTCGTCCCAGCTGGGCATCGAGGCCCGCCCGCGCTTGCCATGACCCGACGCTCGCGGAGTTGCGGCCGGTGACTGACCCCCGGCGGCCTGGGCAGACCAGGCGTTGCGGGGGGCCTCGGTCGGCGGAGCGGCGAGAGCCGAGGGAGCGGCGTGGGGTTCCGCGGCGGCCTCGGCCGGCTGGTCCACCAGACGGATGCCCGGGGCCGGGCTGGTGCTGGCGGGGTTGCTGAGGCTGGAATGGCTCTCGACCTGGTTGCTTTCGAAAGCGGCGGCTTCGCGCTCCCCGCGGCGGCGGCGCAGTGACGCCAGCAGGTCGGCCGTCTCGCTCAGGCTCTGCGGCGGTTCGTCGGCGCGCTTGATGGCTGCACGGGACACGGCATCCGTCGTACCGGCCGAACGGGAATACGGCACCGGGTCCAGAAGCGGCGCAGTATCGTTCAACGTCTCCTCGGACAGTGATTCCTTGAATGTGAAGGCGCCGCTGTCGAAGCGGGACACATCGGCGAGGCTGGTCTCGGCGCCGACGGCCCGCAGCCGCGGGATCAGGGCACCCTTCAGTTCGCCCTGTTGCGACAGGGCGATGGCTTCACTGCCGACCGGAGAAAGAGAGTTCTTCTTGGGTTCGAAGCTCCACCGAGCGTCGTGGTCGATGTCATCGGCAGTGAAGGCCAATTTGACGATCCAGCCGGCGCCGGGTTCTTTCCAACTGGCCCAGCGCTCGTTCGTAGCGCCGAGCGAGGCCAGACGCTCACGGATGACGGTGCCGAAGTTGGCGCCGCCCTCGATCGGGTCGAGATCGATGGCGGTGTGCACCGGCACGCTCAGCGCGCAAGAGACCATGTAGTCGCGTTCGGCGACGACCGGGCCCTCGAAGCGGCGCACAAACTCGATGGCCGCACCCGTGACCGCGGCGACGTCCTCGGCGGACATGCCGGCCCGGATGTGCGCCTGAACCTCCCGGGGGCTCAGCTTCGGCCCCGACGCCGGTTCCACCTGGGCCTGGCGCAGCCGGGACTGGAGAACTTCGTCGATGGGGATCCTGAATCGGTCTCCCTCTTCAGACGCTGCGAGCAGCGCACCGCTCTCGACTCCAATAACTTTCAATTCCTGCATGTTGAAAGCCCTTTCGCCATCACTAGTGCGACCAAGACTGCCATGTAAAGAGTGAATCTTCGGGGAATACGCCGGGCGTGCCGCAAGTTGATCACTGTGCCGAGCAAATAGCGCGGCGTGTAGTTTGCTATTCCGCCCGGATTGTTGGAAACTATGGCCGCCGAAATCCTTTCTCGGCGTAACTGAATGGATGGGTATGGCAACCGATTACGACGCACCACGGAAGACCGAAGACGACTCAGAGTCGATTGAGGCCCTCAAGGAGCGCGTACCCGACAAGATGTCCGGTGTCGTAGATGTCGACGACTCGGACAACCCCGGTGGTTTCGACCTTCCCGGCGCCGATCTGTCCGACCTCGACCTCGATGTCGTCGTTCTGCCTCCGCAGGCGGACGAGTTCACCTGCGTGGAGTGCTTCCTGGTGAAGCACCGTTCGCAGATGTCGCACGAGACCAAGCTCGGCCCGGTATGCCAGGAGTGCGACTCCTAAACGCGCTCAATCATGTGATGCTGGCCGTCGCGATCCATTGATCGCGGCGGCCAATTTCTGTGGGCGCCGCGTCGACACCAGCCAATACGGCGCCGGATCCGTCGCATCCACGATCGGGATTCGCACGACGGGCCGAATCCAGCCGCGGATGAGCAGCCAGGCCCGGGCGTCGAGCCGTTGGCCACGTTCCAGGGCTGCCTCAGCTCCGTCGAAGGGCTGAACCTCGCCGACCAGATCGATCGATATAGTCGCGCGCCCGGCGGTGAGCTCACCGCCCCGCACCTGCACCACCGGTGCCGACAAGAGCAGCGCCAGAACGCAAGCGGCGTACAGACCGGCGGCCAGCAGCACCCCGGCCAGCATCGAAATCGGTGCGAACACGAGGATGCTGGCAGGAATAATGAGCGCAGTCGCCACATAGGGTGCGGGCGAGGCCCAGAGTTTTTCGCGATATTCAGGCATGGGTCTATTCGATCAGACTTCTGCACTAGCCTCGACACGTGGCAGAAAGCGTCGAAGTCCTGATTACCGCGTCCATCCTCCCGAGCTACGCGCACCCGGGTGACGCGGGAGCGGACCTTCATTCCTCCGAGGCTCTAGTCCTGGCCCCCGGCGAACGAGCACTGGTCGGCACGGGCGTGTCGATCGCCCTGCCCGACGGTTTCGCGGCATTCGTCGTGCCCCGCAGCGGTCTCGCGTCAAAGCACGGCATCACGATCGTGAACGCGCCGGGCACCGTCGACGCCGGGTATCGCGGCGAGATCAAGGTGACGCTGCTCAACACCGACCAGACCACGCCCCATGCGATCGCGATCGGCGACCGCATCGCCCAGATCATCATCATGCCCGTCAGCCGGGCTGCGTTCATTCCCGTGGATCGGCTGCCCGGCAGCCAACGCGGAGTTGGCGGGTTCGGGTCCACCGGCCTGAGCCGGGACATCAGCACGGGCACCTCAACGTCAGGAGACAACCAGTGAGCGACACCGCGAACCCGGAGGAGAACCCGGACGAGACGGCCAAGTCGGCGCCGGAAGATCGTGCGACCGAGGGTCCCCTCGACGAAGCCGAAGCCAACCCGGTGCGGCCCTACGTGGACCTCGGCGGGGTCAAGATCCTCCCGCGTGAGGGGCTTCACCTACGGTTGGAGATCGAAGAAGGCAGCAAGCGGGTCGTGGCGATCGGGCTCGATTACGCCGGCTCCACCCTCCAGGTACAGCCGTTCGCCGCGCCCCGCTCAAGTGGCCTGTGGAACGAAATTCGCGCCCAGATCGCCGATCAGATCGGCAAGCAGGGGGGAACGACGACTCTGCGCGAAGGCCCGTTCGGCCCGGAATTGGTGGCAGAGATCCCCGTGGCCGCGGGTCAGGGATCCGACGGAATGAGCAGGCTGGCCCGCTTCATCGGAGTCGACGGCCCGCGCTGGTTCCTGCGCGGCGTGATTGCCGGCGAGGGTGCCATCAACGCCGACGCCGCGACCGAGATCGAAGACCTATTCCGCAGCATCGTCGTGGTGCGCGGATCCGCTCCGATGCCGCCGCGTGACCTCATTCCGCTGCGGATGCCGGCCACCCCCGCCTCTGCGGCCGAGCCGGGCCAGTCCTGAAGAACGCCGGGATGACGGACGCACCCCTGCCCGAGGAGGCCCTCGAGCCCGACGCATCAGAGAACGCGTCTGACTCGCCCGTGCCCGCCGCGTTCGCCGACGGCATGGCGGCGGCGGCCCGGCGGGCCGGCTTCACGCCGGCGGCCGAGGGCGACGCGATCAGCGGGCGCGCCCTGCTGGCCGCGATGGGCGGCATCCGTGGACTGGTCGAGGCCGTGCTGCCCGGTCTCGTCTTCCTGATCACCTACACCTTTACCCGGCAACTTTTCCCCGAGCAGTCACTGGTGCTGTCCCTTGTTGTGCCGGTGCTGATCGGCGTCGTTTTCATCGTGCTACGCCGGATTAGCCGCCAAACGGTGACGCCGGCCGTCGGCGGCCTGGTGGCATTGATCGTCAGCGCCGTGCTCGCTTTGTTCACCGGCCGCGCCGAAGACTTCTTTTTGCCCGGATTCTGGACCAATGGACTTTACGGCGGTGCACTTTTCATCTCGGCGGTCGTCGGCTGGCCGCTGATCGGGCTGGCTGTCGGATTCCTGATGGGCGAGGGGATCGCCTGGCGGTCGAACCGGTCCAGGCGCCGGGTGCTGAGCATTCTCACGCTCTGCTGGGCTGGCTTGTTCGCCCTGCGCCTGGCCGTTCAGCTTCCCCTCTACTACTCCGGAAACGTGGAGTGGCTCGGCGCCGTCAAGCTCCTGATGGGGATTCCGCTCTACGCGCCGCTCCTGGTGATCTCGTGGCTGGTGGTCCGGGCGGTCTACCGCGCCGACGACCGGGCGACCGACGACGCAGCGGGTCGCCGCCCCGAATAGATTCACCACGATTCCGTGAAACCCGCCGGAAAGAAGCGCGGGAAACGCGGTGGCACCGCTAGAGTTATCTCTACGTCAAGATAATTCGGCGTTGGACATCGTCCGCACGTGGCATCCGCCGGTTAGGTTACCCTTGCTGGCAGGTGCAGGCGTCCGGTCGTCAGGATTGAGGATTGCGGACGGTTTCGCCGTCGGTTTCCACGAAGGAGAGGGCATCGTGTCGGCGCTTAATAATGCGGTTGTAAACAGTTTTGGAGCCAAGGACACCCTGCGGGTCGGGTCGACGGACTACGAGGTCTTTCGTCTTGACGCGGTGTCGGGCTACGAGAAGCTCCCGTTCAGCCTGAAAGTGCTGCTGGAGAACCTTCTTCGCACCGAGGACGGCGCCAACATCACCGAGGCCCACATTCGTGCCCTCGGCGAGTGGGTTCCAACGGCGGAACCCGACACCGAGATCCAGTTCACGCCTGGCCGCGTGGTCATGCAGGACTTCACGGGCGTGCCGTGCATCGTCGACCTCGCCACCATGCGCGAGGCCGTCGCCGAACTCGGCGGCGACCCGAAGAAGATCAACCCGCTGGCTCCGGCCGAGCTGGTCATCGACCACTCCGTCATCGCCGACCTGTTCGGAACCGCGGAGGCCCTCGAGCGCAACGTGGAGATCGAGTACGAGCGCAACGGTGAGCGGTACCAGTTCCTGCGCTGGGGCCAGACCGCGTTCAACGACTTCAAGGTCGTGCCGCCCGGAACCGGCATTGTGCATCAGGTCAACCTGGAGTATCTGGCCCGCGTCACGATGACCCGCACCGTGCCGGACGCCGAGGGCAACGACGTGCTCCAGGCCTACCCCGACACCTGCGTGGGGACCGACTCGCACACGACCATGGTTAACGGCCTCGGCGTACTCGCCTGGGGTGTGGGCGGCATCGAAGCTGAGGCAGCCATGCTCGGCCAGTCCATCTCGATGCTCATTCCCAAGGTGGTCGGCTTCAAGCTCAACGGCTCCATTCCGACCGGCGTCACCGCGACGGATGTCGTGCTCACCATCACCCAGATTCTGCGCAAGCACGGCGTGGTCGGTAAGTTTGTCGAGTTCTACGGCGCGGGTGTCTCGCAGGTTCCGCTGGCCAACCGGGCCACGATCGGCAACATGAGCCCGGAGTTCGGATCCACGGCCGCGATGTTCCCGATCGACGACGTCACCCTCGACTACCTGCGCCTGACCGGTCGCAGCGACGAGCAGGTTGCACTTGTCGAGGCCTACTCGAAGCTGCAGGGCCTGTGGCACGATGCCGACAAGGAGCCCGTCTTCAGCGAGTACCTCGAACTCGACCTGGGCACCGTCGTGCCGTCGATTGCGGGCCCGAAGCGCCCGCAAGACCGCGTCATCCTCACCGAGGCGAAGTCGCAGTTCGAACTTGACCTGCAGAGCTACGCGACGCAGGACTGGACTGTTGTGGACGCGGCCGTCGAGGCCTCCTTCCCGGCTTCAGACCCGATCGGCTTTACCGCCGAGGACGAGAACCTGGACCACAAGGCCTCACACAACCACGTGAGCCACGCTCCGATCAGCGTGTCCAGGCCCGTCGCGATCACCACGCAGGCCGGCGCGAACTATACGCTCGACCACGGAGCGGTCGCTGTCGCGGCCATCACCTCGTGCACCAACACGTCCAATCCGAGTGTCATGCTCGCCGCGGGTCTGCTCGCCCGAAACGCCGTCAGGAAGGGCCTCACGAGCAAGCCGTGGGTCAAGACCACTCTGGCTCCGGGCTCGAAGGTCGTCACCGACTACTACGAGAAGGCCGGCCTCACCGGCGACCTGGAGGCCCTCGGCTTCTACACAGTCGGCTACGGCTGCACGGTCTGCATCGGCAACACCGGCCCGCTCATCGACGAGGTCACGACCGCGATCAACGACAACGACCTGGCCGTCACCGCGGTGCTCTCAGGCAACCGCAACTTCGAGGGTCGGATCAGCCCCGACGTCAAGATGAACTACCTGGCCAGCCCGCCGCTGGTCATCGCTTACGCCCTCGCGGGCTCGATGAACTTCGACTTCGAGACGGATGCGCTCGGCATCGGCAGCGACGGCAACGAGGTGTTCCTCAAGGACATCTGGCCCGACTCCGCCGAGGTGCAGTCCACGATCGACAGCTCGATCGACACCGGCATGTTTACGAAGCAGTACGGCCATGTCTTCGAGGGCGACGAGCGCTGGCGCGGCCTACCGACACCGGACAGCGAGGTCTTCGAGTGGGACCTTGAGTCCACGTATGTGCGGAAGCCCCCATACTTCGACGGCATGACCATGGAGACCACCCCGGTGGTCGACATTGTCGGTGCCCGTGTGCTGGCCAAACTGGGCGACTCGGTCACGACCGACCACATCAGCCCTGCTGGATCGATCAAGGCCGACAGCCCGGCCGGTGCCTACCTGCTGGAGCACGGAGTCGAACGGGGCGACTTCAACTCCTACGGCTCGCGCCGCGGCAACCACGAGATCATGATCCGCGGCACGTTCGCGAACATCCGTCTCCGCAACCAGCTGCTGGACGGAGTCGAGGGTGGCTACACCCGCGACTTCACCGTTGACGGGGCGCCGCAGGCGTTCATCTATGACGCTTCGCAGAACTACCAGGCCGCCGGCACGCCGCTGGTCATCTTCGGTGGCAAGGAATACGGTTCGGGTTCGTCCCGCGACTGGGCCGCGAAGGGCACCAGCCTCCTCGGGGTGAAGGCCGTCATCACGGAGAGCTTCGAACGCATCCACCGTTCGAACCTGATCGGGATGGGCGTCGTGCCGCTGCAGTTCCCGGCCGGCCAGAGCTGGGCATCACTGGGACTGGACGGCACGGAGGTCGTCACGATCGAGGGTCTCGTCGAGCTGAACAGCGGGGTCACCCCGAAGACGGTGCGCGTCACGGCGGCGCCGAGTGCGCAGTCTGCCCCCGGCAAGGCCACGGTCGAGTTCGACGCGGTCGTCCGCATCGACACTCCGGGTGAGGCCGATTACTACCGCAACGGCGGCATCCTGCAGTACGTCCTGCGTTCGCTGGTCGCCTAGCACCCAGGAGCCTTTCGGCTCGCTACCGAAACCGGCGCGTAGACTCGGCTTGACCGAATCTATGCGCCGGTTTTCTGGTGGCGGATAGCGCAACGTGAAAGGTGTTATCGATGGCGCTACTGGACACGATCTTCGGGCCGAGAGATCTGGATCGCCTCTCGATGGACCAGCTCGTCCAGCTCGCGGCCGAGGTGCGGGCGTTCCTCGTTCGGGAAGTCTCCAAGACCGGCGGGCACCTTGGTCCCAACCTCGGCGTGGTCGAGCTGACCATCGCGATGCACCGGGTCTTCGAATCCCCGCGTGACGCCATTGTTTTCGACACCGGACACCAGGCCTACGTGCATAAGCTGCTCACCGGGCGTCAGGACTTCAGCCTCCTCCGCCAGGCCGGCGGCCTGGCCGGCTACCCGCAGCGGCGCGAGTCCGAGCACGACATCGTGGAGAGTTCCCACGCCTCCAGCTCATTGTCCTGGGCTGACGGCATTTCCCGAGCCTTCGAGATGACCGGGCAGAGCGACCGCCATGTGATCGCGGTCGTCGGCGACGGCTCCCTGACCGGCGGCATGACCTGGGAAGCCCTCAACAACATCAGCGACGACAACACCCGTCGCCTGATCATCATCGTGAATGACAACGGCCGCTCCTACGCGCCCACTATCGGCGGCATGGCCCGCTTCCTGAACACCGTGCGCACCCGACAGGCGTACCACAGTGCCTATCTGACCAGCCGTCAGGCCTTCGAACGGATGGGCGCGCCCGCCCGGGCGTTCTTCCGCGGTGTGCGCGGCGGCATGCACGGGTTCCTCGCCCGGTTCTCCAACAATGAGGCGCTCTACTCCAACCTCGACATCAAGTACATCGGCCCGATCGACGGCCACGACATGGCGGCGATGGTCGAGGCGCTCCATCAGGCCAAGGGCTACGGCGCGCCGGTGATCGTGCACGCGATCACCCAGAAGGGTAAGGGATACGACCCGGCCGTTCAGGACACCGCCGACCAGTTCCATGCGGTCGGCCAGATCGACCCGGAAACAGGGGAGTCCATCGAATCAGCCGGCGCACCCTCCTGGACGTCGGTGTTCGCCGACGAGCTGCTGCGCCTCGCCACACTCGATCCGAAGATCGTGGGCATCACCGCGGCCATGCTCCGTCCCACCGGCCTGCACAAGATGGCCGAGCGATTCCCTGCCCGGGTACACGACGTGGGCATCGCCGAGCAGCACGCCGTCACCAGTGCCGCTGGCCTCGCCTTCGGCGGCCTGCACCCGGTCGTCGCGCTCTACGCCACCTTCATCAACCGGGCGTTTGACCAGGTCCTGATGGATGTCGCCCTGCACAAGGCCGGCGTCACATTCGTGCTCGACCGGGCCGGGGTGACCGGGCCCGACGGTCCCAGCCATCACGGCATCTGGGACCTGGCGATCCTTCAGGTCGTCCCCGGGATCCGCCTAGCGGCACCTCGGGACTCGGTGCGCCTGGCAGAGGAGCTCGAAGAGGCCGTGGCCGTCGACGACGCGCCCACTGTGCTGCGTTTCCCCAAGGGCAGCGTGAGCGTCCCAATCGACGCCGTGCGCCGCTTGGACGACGGCGTAGACGTGCTCCTGGAATCAGCCCAGAAAGACGTGCTGATCGTCACCGTCGGGCCGATGGCCGCGATGGGTCTCGATGTGGCGGACCGGCTCGCAGCCCAGGGCATCGGAGCCACCGTCGTCGACCCGCGCTGGGTCGTCCCGGTACCGCGGAGCATCGTGGCCCTGGCCGCGGAGTACCGCATCGTCGTGACCATCGAGGACGGCATCCGGGTCGGCGGCGTCGGCACCCGTGTCCGTCAGGATCTGCGTGAAGCCGGCGTGGACACGGCGGTCACCGAACTGGGGCTGCCCGACGAATTCCTCGACCACGGCACCCGTGCCGAGATCCTCGACCGTGTTGGGCTCACCCCCCAGCGCATCGCCCGCGATGTCGTCGCAATGGTGCTCGGCAGCAAGATCCCGCATGCGCGGCCCCTGCCGGCGGACCGCGCCGACACCGCGAGCATCCCGGCAAACCGTCAGCACGACTAGGTGATTCCCCATCGAATGGTCGGGTCGTTTCTGGAAGGCTGGGGCTGAGATCACCCCGTGGTCGCTGTTCATCACAGGCGCGGTTCCGTGCATCGAGGTCCCCTGAGCGCCTACGTCGGCAAGGGGAACGCCCGGTTCGAAAAACCCCGACCCGGGCGAACCCCAACGTCTCCACGTGGCGGGCCTCACCCTTCCGGCCCGCCGGCCGCACAATAATATCGCCGTTAGTCGCCTACGGTGAGGTGCCTACGGTGAGTCGCCTACGGTCAGTCGCCTACGGTCGTGCGGGTGGCAGGCAGGCCCGCGGCAGCGACGCCGCGGATCGGTGGGGTGTGGAACGTGCCCTGGAAGACCCGTTCGCTCGCGCCGACACGGTCGAGGTAGGGAGTGATCCCGCCCATCTGGAACGGCCAGTTGGCCCCGAGAATCATGCACAGGTCGATGTCCTCCGCGGCGTGCACGACGCCGTCGTCCAGCATCCGCTTGATTTCATCGGCGAGGCCGTCCTCGATCCGGCGCAGGATCTGCTCGGCTGTCATCGGGGTCTGCCCGCCCGCGACGATCTTGACGGCGCCCTTGTCGAAGCCCTTGATCCTGCCCTTGGCGTCGCGCTCCAGAATGGTTCCGTGCTCGGCCAGCTTATGCAGGTTCGCGCTCTCGAAGAACCGGTCCGGGAATGCGGCATGGTGGGTGTCCAGAACGTGTGCGCCGACCTTGAGGCCGACCAGCTCGAGCAGCTCGAACGGGGTCATCGGCATCCCGAACGGAGCCAGTGACCCATCGACGACCTCGAATGGGGTGCCGGTGTCGACGGCATGCATGGCCTCACCCAGGAGCTTCGCCAGGAGGCGGTTCACGACGAACCCGGGGGTGTCCCGGGTGATGACCGCGTTCTTTCGCAGTTTGGCTGCCACGACCATCGCCGTGGAGAGAGTGGCGTCGTTGGTCCGCGGGGTGTTCACGACCTCGATCAGCGGCATGATCGCCACTGGGTTGAAAAAGTGAAAACCGACCAGGCGCTCGGGGTGGGCCAGCTTCGCACCGATCTGCTCGACCGAGAGGGACGAGGTGTTGGTGGCGAGGATGGCGTCGGGAGAGATGTGCTTCTCGATTTCGGCGAAGACATCCTGTTTCACGCCGAGTTCCTCGAAGACCGCCTCGATCACCCAGTCGGCGTCGGCGAACTGTGCCTTGTCTGTCGTTCCCGAGACCAGAGCGCGGAGTCGGTTGGCCTCGTCGGGGGAGATACGGTTCTTGGTCTCCAAGGTGAGGATCTCGCCGTGGATGTACGCGACGCCCTTGTCGACGCGGGCCTGGTCGAGGTCAGTGATGACTACGGGCACGCGCAGGCGACGCACGAAGAGAAGGGCGAACTGGCTGGCCATCAGGCCGGCGCCGATGACGCCTACCTTCTTGATCGGGCGAGCGAGGGCCTTGTCCGGCGCACCGGCCGGCCGCTTGGCTCGCTTCTGCACCAGGTTAAACGCGTAAATACTGGCCTGCAGCTGGTCTCCGGAGATGAGTTCGGCCAAGGAGTCGTCTTCCCGCTCGAATCCTTCCTGGCGAGATCCGCTCTTGGCTGCTTTGAGCAGGTCGAGGGCGATATACGGCGACCGGGCGACGGTTCCGATGCGGTTTTCCAGCATCTTGCGGGCCACTCCCACGGCCACATCCCATTTCACGAGCCGTTCGACCTTGCCGGGCGTATTGGGCCGGGCGACCTTTGTCTTTCCGGCGATCACGCCATCGGCCCACTCGATGGACTGTTCGAGGAACCTGGCCGAGGCGAACTGCACGTCGGCGATGCCCAGCTCGAGAGCATCCGCCGCTTTGAGCGTGCGGTGCTTGAGCGGATTCTCGATGATCACCTTGAGCGCGTTCTCGATGCCGATCAGGTTGGGCAGCAGGTAGGAGCCGCCCCAGCCCGGGATCAGCCCAAGGGACACCTCGGGCAACGCGATCGCGGGCACGGTCGCGTCGACGGTTCGGTAGTCGGCGTTGAGGGCGATCTCCAGCCCGCCCCCCAGTGCGAGCCCGTTGATGAACACGAAGGAGGGCACACCCAGTTCGGCCTGCTTGCCCAGCGCATAGTGGCCCAACTGGGCCAGTAGTTTGCCCGTCGCGAGCGACGGGATCTCGCTGACCTTGCTCAGGTCGGCGCCCGCGGCGAGGATGAACGGTTTGCCGGTGACGGCGACTCCGTGGATGGCGCCGAGGGCGGCGCGTTCCCGGAGAAGGTCCATCGTCATGGCGAACTCGAGCAGGGTGATCGGGCCGAGCGTGTTCGGGCGGGTGTGGTCCCGGCCGTTGTCGAGCGTGACCAACGCCAGGATCTTTCCACCGGACAGAGGCACATCGTGTACGTAGCAGTGGGTGACGACCTCGTCGGCAGACAGCTCGACCAGCGGGGTGAAATCGAGTTCGGAGTAGTTGCTCATCGCTTGCTTGCTTTCCGGTTGAAGTTCGGGTTCTCCCAAATCACGGTGCCGCCCTGGCCGAGGCCGATGCACATGGCGGTGAGGCCGTAGCGCACCTCCGGGTGCTCGCTGAACTGACGGGCGAGCTGGTTCATCAGGCGCACGCCGGAGGAAGCGAGCGGATGTCCGATGGCGATCGCGCCGCCGTACTCGTTCACCCGCGGGTCCTCGTCGTCGATGCCGAAGTGGTCGAGGAACGAGATGACCTGCACGGCGAAAGCCTCATTGAGTTCGAACAGGCCGATGTCCGTGATGTTGAGGCCGGCCTTGCGTAGGGCCTTCTCGGTGGAGGGGACCGGGCCGAGGCCCATGACCTCCGGCTCAACGCCGGCGAAGGCGAAGCTGACCATCTTCATTTTGACGGTGAGACCGAGGTCCTTGGCGGCCTTGCCGCTGGCGAGGAGGCAGGCGCTGGCACCGTCGTTGAGCCCGGACGCGTTGCCGGCAGTGACCCGTCCGTGGGGACGGAAGGGAGTCTTGAGAGTCGCGAGGCCCTCCATCGTGGTTTCGGGGCGGGGAGCCTCGTCGCGGGTCGCCAGCCCCCAACCGGAATCGCTGCGGATCGCAACCGACACCAGGTCGGGCTGTATCTTCTCGGCGGCATAGGCCGCGGCGACCTTCTGTTGGCTCCGCAGGGCGAACCGGTCGGACCGCTCCTTGGTGTAGGCCGGGAACCGGTCGTGGATGCGCTCGGCCGTGGCGCCCATATTGAGAGCGTCCTCGCTGACCAGGCGCTCGGACAGGAAACGCGGATTCGGGTCGACGCCCGAACCCATCGGGTGGCGTCCCATGTGCTCGACGCCGCCGGCGATGGCCAAGTCGTAGGCGCCAAATCCGATCCCGGCTCCGAGAGTGGTCACGGCGGTCATGGCACCGGCGCACATCCGGTCAATGGCGAATCCGGGTACCGACTTCGGCAACCCGGAAAGCAGTGCCGCCGTGCGACCGAGCGTGAGGCCCTGATCGCCGGTCTGGGTGGTGGCGGCAATCGCCACCTCGTCGATGCGTTCCCCAGGGACCGTCGGGTTGCGTTCCAGCAGTCCGATCATGGCCTTGACCACGAGATCGTCCGCCCGGGTGTTCCAGTACATGCCCTTTTCACCGGCGCGTCCGAACGGGGTACGAACCCCGTCCACAAACACGACTTCTGTTCTATCGGCCACTTTGCCTCCATCATCGATCAGGTGTCGGTCGATCCTAAAGGGGCTCCCGTGGAGGGTCGAATCCTTGGACGGATCCTACGAATCCGCTTCCGAAGAGAGCTCGATCGATTGGTGGACATCCACAAAGGCATCGGCGATCCGTTGTGCGGTCACTTCAATTTGCCAGGTGCGCGCACCCAGGTGCGCGAGCGCCTCCCCGACGGATGCGGGGTCGACGTTCTCGGGCGGTGTCCACGCCACTCGGCGGACATAGTCCGGGGTGACGAGGTTCTCCAGCGGGATGGCGAGCTCCTCGGAGACCACGGTCAGGGCTGCGCGAGCGGCCTTGTAGCGCAGGTCAGCCTCGGGATTGCGGTCGGACCAGGCGCGCGGGGGCGGGAGCAGGTCGCCGTTCCCCCGAAGCGACGGCAGGTCGGTTGACGCCAAGCCTTTCTGGATGGCACCCCACCAGCGGTCGAGTTCGCTGCGGCTCGCACGGCCGCTGAACTCCCTCAGATCAGCCAGGGCCTGCCGGTTCGCCGGCATGGCCCGTGCTGCCGCCGTCAGCGACGCGTCGGGCACGAGCCTTCCTGGGGACACATCCAGCTCCTGCGCCAGAGCGTCGCGAGCCAGCCACAACTCCCGGGCCACGGCCAGGCCACGCTGTCCCCGGATGGAGTGCACGCCGGAAAGGCGGCGCCACGGTTCGGGGCCGACGGGCTTGGCCTCACGCGCCAGCACGGCGGCGAATTCCTGCGCGGCGATGTCGGTCTTGGAATCGGTGGCGAGCATGTCGACCATACGGTCACGCAGGTCGGGAAGCAGTTCCACGTCGAGCGCGCCGTAGACCAGCCAGGCCTCCGGCAGCGGGCGGGTCGACCAGTTGGCAGCGGAGTGTTCCTTGGCAAGATGGATGCCGAGCAGCTCTTCCACCACCGTGCCGAGGCCGACCCGGGGGATTCCAAGCAGGCGAGCGGCCAGTTCAGTGTCGAAGATGTGCCGGGGGTCAAGTCCGACCTCGCGCAGGCAGGCCAGGTCCTGGCTCGCGGCGTGAAAAATCCACTCGTCATCGCGCAGAGCCTGGTTGAGCTCGTAGAAGTCGCCGATCGCGGGCGGGTCGAACAGAAATGTGCCAGCGTCGCGCCGATAGATCTGGATCAGGTAGGCGCGCTGGGAGTAGGTGAAGCCGGAGGCTCGTTCAGCGTCGATGCCGATCGGGCCCGTGCCCGCGCTAAGGGCTGCGGTCGCCGCGAGGTAAGCGTCCCGCGTATCGATCACCTGGTGATCAAGCACGACCGGTTCGGCGTGTGGACAACATGCTGACTCCTTCGCCAGTGGGTGGAAGACCTGCGAGCATGCAGAGCAGCTCGCCCCATCCTTCGACGTGGGCGGCGAGATTATGGTCCAGCGGCGTCCACGAGGCCCGCAGTTCGATCTGCGCGCCATCGCCCTGCCTGGCAAGTTCGCCAAAGCCGGACGAGATAATCTTAGTCGCGGTCCCCGAGGCCGCCGTATACCGTGCCCCGTGGGCGTCGAGAGCATCGACCAGCCACGACCAGGTGACCCCCGCGACGAACGGGTCGAGGCCGATGTCGGTTTCCAGGGGAGCCTGGACGAAGCAGACGACGCGGAAGGCGCCGCCCCATTCCTCGGGCTCGGTCGGGTCGTACAGCAGGATGAAGCGTCCGGTCCCGAGATCGGAGTCGCTCCCGTGACGCACCGGGGTCACGTCGGCCGAGAAGGCGATGGAGTGCGGAGCGAGGTTTCCGGGTGCGGAAATCTCATTGACCACAAGCTCCGTACGGATGCGGGCACGTGCGAAGGATGCGCGGGCGGCGGCGAACTCCGGCGGGAGCGTTTCTTGTGTTTCGGGCACGTGTGCAGACTAGAGTTTTTTTCGAGCGGAGTCGGTCAGGCACGCCGGACAGGGGAGGTAGTCATGCGTGACAGGGCGGGATCAGGGCGGTACCCGAGGCGTTTTCTGGCGGTGACCGGGATCGCAGTCGCCGGGGCAACAGTGTTGCTGGGGGTCGCGGGCGGTGTTTTGGCGGCCGTGATGGCGCGTCGGATTGTGACGCCCTTGTCCACGCGCTCCGACGACGTGCGGATCCACTCCGTCGACCTCGTGGCGGGCACGATCACGCTGCAGTCCACGGCGGATTCCGTACTGCAGGGCGATTACAGTTTCTGGTTCTCGGGCGATACAGGACACGCCCACCTGGGCGAGATCCTCCGTCTCACGCCCACGAAGGTGACGCGGCGCATCCTGCGCGTCGATCACGGGGATCTGGCCCGGGCCGAGCGCGGCCGACTCGGCGGCTACTCGTACCTCGGGCCCTGGGACCTCGGCTTCGCCTTCGAGGACGTGCTCGTTCCTACCGATGTCGGTGACGCCCCGGCCTGGCTGATCCCGGCCGAGGAGCCGGACGGCCGCTGGGTGATCCAGGTGCACGGGCGCGGGGTGCAGCGGCATGAGACGCTGCGAGCGGCGCCGGTCTTCCGGGATGCGGGCTTCACGTCCCTGCTCGTGTCGTACCGCAACGACGGGGAGGCACCGCGCAGCGGCGACGGCCGGTATTCCCTTGGAGACGCGGAATGGCAGGATGTCGATGCGGCGATCGCGTTCGCGGTGCACCGCGGTGCGACCGAGATCGTGTTGATGGGGTGGTCCATGGGCGGCGCGATCGTGCTGCAGAGCGCGACGCGATCAACGCTGCGCGACCGGATCGTCGGCATCGTGCTCGACTCGCCCGTGATCGACTGGGCGGATGTCGCGCGCTTCCACGGCGGCCTGCTCGGCCTGCCCGCGGTCATCGCCAGCGGTGCTCTGGAGGTCCTGGGACGGCGTTGGGGCAAGATCGTCACCGGTCAGACCCAACCGATCGACTTCGGACGCCTCGATTTCGTCACGCGCGCCGCCGAGCTCGATTTTCCGGTGCTCCTGATGCACAGCGACGACGACGGATTCGTGCCCGCGACCGGCTCCCGCGCCCTGGCCGGGCGCCGACCCGACATCGTGACCTTTCTGCCGTTCGCGGTAGCGCGGCACACGAAGCTGTGGAACTACGACCGCGAGGGTTGGAATCAGGCCATCACGAACTGGTTGGTCGAGATCGCTCCCACCGAGCGTATGTCGCTCCCTGGTCGTCCAGAAGAAGTTGCCGCATCCTGAATCCGGTGGATCCGGCCGTGGCCGATTCGAGTAAACCCCGGCCGCCGAGCACCACCTGGGGGCTCGTGGACAGGCAGAATTCGTCGACCAGGTCGGCCGCGAAGAATCGCCCGGCCAGCACCGGTCCTCCCTCGCAGACGATGCGCGGGAGGCCGAGGGCGCAGAGAGCCGCGAGAATCGTGGCCGGAGTGAGGACACCGTTCTCATCGTCGAGCGGCACGACGGTCGCTTGGGCCCCGACCGTGGCGGCCTCCACCCGGCTGACTGCGAAGCGCGGACAGAGGATGAACACCGGCTGCCGATGTGCGGAGTCCGGGTGTGCGGAGTCCCGGTGCATAACGTGCTCGAGCCGATGACCGGCCAGGTTTCCGCTGCTGGTGACGACAGCGAGGGCCGCTCGGGCCGGCACGATATACCCCTCCGCACGGACACTGCCGGCGCCGACCAGGACGACGTCGGCGAGTTCCCTGATCACACCCAGGATCCGGCGGTCGAGGCGGCTCGAGAGGGAATCCGAGGTGCCATCGGTCCCGGCCACGCCGCCGTTCAGGCTGGCGATCATATTGACCCGCAGGTACGCGCCCGGCGCCGGGGCGTAGCGCCGTAACAGCCAGTCCCGGCTGACCGGGTCGAGCCCGTCGACGCTTCGCGGCAGGTCGACCGTGTCGCCGCCCGCGTCCGGTTCCGGAAACACCCGGGTCAGGGTCACGCAGCGCCCTCGCGCAGGCGGCGCTTGGTGCGGGCGAGCATGGCTGTCATGCCGCGGATGCGCAGGGGAGACACCGCTGTCGTCAATCCGATCGTGTTCGGATAGTCATCCGGCACATCGAGCACCTCCTGGGCGCTGAGGCCATCCAGACCCTGGGCCAGGATCGAGGCAAAGCCCCGGGTCGTCGGCGACTCCCGGGGAGCGGTCGCGTAGAGGTGCACCGCAGCCTCGTGGTCCACCTCAACGAACATGAAGACGGGGGACTGGCATTCAACGACCCGCTCGAGCAGGTCCGGGTGCTCCGCGTAGCGCGGCGGGAGCGCCGGTAGCTCGTCGGCGAACTCAAGCAGCAGCAGCAGCCGGTCGGACTCCTCGAGTTCGAGGAAGTCGGCGCGGATCTCGGCCAGTTTGGCGGGAAGTTCGGTGGCGGTCATCGACACTCATTCTGCCATGCTCGGGCCGTGAGGCCCCGGAATCCGAGTGGGCCGACCGGCTCAGCGGGGCTGAGGTGCGTCGCCCGGCTCCGTGCCCATCACGATCGGCACGTGTACGGCGTTACCCCATTCGGTCCAGGACCCGTCGTAGTTGCGCACGCCTTCGAAGCCGAGCAGGTGGGTCAGAACGAACCAGGTGTGGCTTGACCGCTCGCCGATCCGGCAGTAGGCGATGACGTTGTCGCCGTCGGAGAGGCCGGCCTCGTCACGGTAGATGGCGTCCAGCTCGGTGCGGGTGCGGAAGGTGGCGTCCGGGGCAGCGGCGCGCGCCCACGGCACCGACGCCGCCGACGGGATGTGGCCGCCGCGCAGGGCACCCTCCTCCGGATAGGCCGGCATGTGGGTGCGTTCGCCGGTGTACTCCTCGGGGGAGCGCACGTCGATCAGCGGGTTCCCGAAGTGTGCGAAGACATCCTCGCGGAATGCGCGGATGGCGGAATCGTTGCGCGGGGTGACCGGGTACACGGTCGGGGTGATAACGGGCCTGTCTCGGGTGAGGCCTCGTTCCTCGGCCGCCCACTTGTCACGGCCACCGTCGAGCAGGCGTACGTCTTCGTGGCCGAACAGGGTGAACACCCACAGGGCGTAGGCCGCCCACCAGTTGTTCTTGTCGCCGTAGATGACCACTGTGGTGTCGCGGGAGATGCCCTTGGCACCGAGCATTGCGGCGAAGGCGGCACCGTCGACGAAGTCGCGCTCGACCGGATCATTGAGGTCTGTGTGCCAGTCGATTTTCACGGCTCCCGGAATGTGGCCGGTTTCGTAGAGCAGAACGTCTTCGTCCGATTCGACGACAACAAGACCGGGGGTTGCGAGATGCGCCTGCAGCCACTCGGTGCTGACCAGACGTTCGGGGTGGGCGTAGGCCATGAACTTCGGTGCCGGATCGAGATCAACAGACATGGGGGGGAACCTCCTGGTGGCGTCCGATGGACACCGGAATCAAATGGGCGCGGTTTAGGCTGGTTACCGGTCCGCGTTTTCGAATCTACGCGGTATGGCTCCTGATCGCATCCGCGGTCGTTCTTCAACGATGATGCTCCGACCGGGACTATCAGTCCGACACAGAAACCGGGTACTACAGCATGGCTCCACAAGCTCTCAGCCAGGTGCAACGTTTGGCCGATCGCTCTCCGAGCATCACCGGGCCGGAGATCGTGGCCGAGTTGGTTCCGCCGCCCCAGTTCGAGCACGCCTCCTTCGCGTCGTACCGACCTGACCTGAACTTCCCCTCGCAGCTCGAGGCCGTGGAACGGCTGGGCGCCTTTGCCGGAGCCTGGCTGGCCCAACGGCCCAGCGGCTTCTTCTCCCGCACCCGCAAGCCCAAGCCGGAGCTGCCGGGCATCTACCTGGACGGTGGTTTCGGCGTCGGCAAGACCCACCTGCTGGCCGCGCTCTGGCATGCCGCCCCGGGACCGAAATATTTCGGCACCTTCATCGAGTACACCGCACTGGTGGGAGCACTCGGCTATGCAGCCACCGTCAAGCAGCTCTCCGGCGCCCGTCTGATCTGCATCGACGAGTTCGAACTCGACGATCCGGGCGACACCATGCTGATGACCCGGCTTCTGGGCGAGCTCGTGGCCTCGGGTACCCGCGTCGCCGCCACATCGAACACTCCGCCGAATTCGCTCGGCGAGGGGCGTTTCGCCGCGATCGACTTCCTCCGCGAGATCCAGGCGATGTCCGCGAACTTCGAGATCGTGCGCATCGACGGCCTCGACTACCGCAGGCGTGACATCGAGGGCCACGCCATCGCCGTGCCCCGGGACGAATTGGACCAGCTGGTGCCCGCCCTGGTCGAACGCGGCTCCACGGTGACCCGGGACGACTTCGGCGACCTGATCCGACATCTCAGCACGGTGCATCCGTCGAAGTACATCAAATTGATCCACGGCATCGACGTCATCGCCCTGACCGATGTGTACCTGCTGACCGACCAGACGGATGCCCTCAGGCTGGTCGCCTTCATCGACCGGGTCTACGACGCGGAGATTCCGATCATCGCCAACGGCCAGCCACTGAACGAGGTCTTCGACGAGGAGATGCTCTCCGGCGGTTACCGCAAGAAGTACCAGCGGTCCCAGTCCCGTCTCGTGGCGCTGACCACAGGTGAGCTTCCACCGCACGACTGATCCACGACTGATCGGGGCCTGACCACCGCTCTGCTTGCCGAAACGCGATGTTAACACCGTCGCACGGCGCGTAACGCGGGCGAAACATCCGCGCGCACTCACCGAAACCTGCCAACTCCAAACTGACTCTGTACCCGCCGAGACACGATCAACCGCTCACCCTGTGCACGTCGACGGCAATCACTGTTAGTTAGCGAGAGGTAACCATATCCATGGTTGAACTGTCAGTCCTGTTGGACGCCACACCTGATGAAATAGCCCTGAATCTCAATTCCCTGTGGCTCCTCGTCGCGGCCGCCCTCGTGCTTCTGATGACTCCCGGTGTTGCCTTCTTCTACGGCGGCATGGTGAAGGCAAAGAGCGTCATCAGCATGATGATGATGAGCTTCGGCGCGATGGGCGTCGTCGGTGTGCTGTGGGTGCTCTACGGCTACGGGCTTGTCTTCGGCCCGCCGCTGATCCCCGGTTTCCTCGGCAACCCGTCCGGGCTGCTCGGCCTGAGTGGGCTGCTCGGCGCCGGTGAAGACGGATCCCTCACTCCCGACCTGAACGGGCTGGCGTTCGCCGGCTTCCAGGCCACCTTCGCCATCATCACCGTCGCACTGATCTCTGGTGCGATCGCCGACCGTGCCAAGTTCGGCGCCTGGTTGATCTTCGCCGCCGTGTGGTCGACCCTGGTGTATTTCCCAGTCGCCTACTGGGTCTTCAACCTCGCCGACGGCTGGGCTCCCGCCGCTCTCGGGGTCAACGACTTTGCCGGTGGCACCGCCGTGCACATCAACGCCGGTGCAGCCGGTCTGGCTCTCGCCCTGGTGCTCGGCAAGCGGGTTGGCTTCAAGAAGGGCATCTCCAAGCCCCACAACGTTCCACTCACCCTCCTCGGCGCCTCGCTCCTCTGGTTCGGCTGGTTCGGTTTCAATGCCGGCTCCGAAGCCGCCGTCGACGGCGTCGCCGCCCTCGCCTGGATCAACACGCTTGTCGCTCCCGCCGCCGGTATTCTCGGCTGGCTGATCGTCGAGAAGATCAAGGACGGCAAGCCCACCTCGATCGGTGCCGCCTCGGGTGCCGTCGCCGGGCTCGTCGCCGTCACCCCAGCCTGTAACATCCTCACCCCGTTCTGGGCGATCGTCCTCGGTGTCCTCGTCGGAGCGGTGTGCGCGGTTGCCATCGACCTGAAGTTCAAGTGGGGCTTCGACGACTCGCTCGACGTGGTGGGCATCCACCTCATCGGTGGCATGATCGGAACGCTTTACATCGGTGTCTTCGGGTCGGGCATCGGCCTGCTCGACACCGGCAGCCTCAACCAGCTCTGGGTGCAGTTCGTCGCAGCCTTCGGCATCGCGATCTTCTCCTTCGTGATGGCCTACGGCATCGGGGTGATCATTCAGAAGACGATCGGCTTCCGAATCAACAACGAAGACGAGGTGGCCGGAGTGGACACCATCGTGCACGGTGAAGAGGGCTACGCGCTCGACGCCGTCTAGGCATGAAGCAGCGCCCGGCTCGATCAGGTGCTGTCCTATTCGGTGGCTGTCCTATTGGGTGTAGGAAGACCTCGACAGCGCCTGGGACTTCAGGGCGTCGAACTCGGCCGGGGTGATTGTGCCCGCATCGAGCAGGGCCTTCGCCCGGCTGATCTCTTTCGCGGGCCCGGCACTGGTTCCGGCGACACTACGGATGTACTGATCGGTCTGCGCCCGGTACTCCTTCGACTCCTTGGAACTGCGTTCCGCCATGCCCTCGCCGCGGGCGATCACGTAGATCAGCACCGTGAGGAAGGGAACGAAGAACAGGGCGAGTAACCACGCCGCCTTCGCCCAGCCGCCGAGCTGCCGGTCCCGAAACAGGTCGACGATGACGCCGAAGAGAGCAAAGAAATACGAAACTATCGCGAAGGTCTAGAAGAAGAACCAGATCGTCCCCCACAGGTTTTCCCAGAAGTCCATGGCACGTTCTCCTCATCTTCGGGCACTGCCGTCTTCGAGCGTTGAGCGTCGAGCGTCGACCACGACACAATGTGACGGGTGCCACTGTTGTACGTCCAGGCGGCCGGACCACCTTCACCCGGAACGGGTGAATTCCGAACGCTCGAACCCGCTGCCGTCGGTGCTGCTTGCACCGGGCACCCTAGCCGTGGGGCAGGCCGAGAGCTAGGGTGACGAGGCTGAACGACCACTCGGGGCCGCGAATGGAGGACGTGTCTCAATGACCTCGCATCGGATACCGGCTCAGATGGCGGTTCCGGGCGCAGCCCTGACACCGGGAGCCCTGACACCGGGAGCCCCGTCACCGGCTGCCCCGTCACCGGCTGCCCCGTCACCGGGGGTCGGCGCGCTGGTCCCGGCTCGGTCGACCGCTGAGGTGGAGCGGCCGCGGCTTGACGGCGCATTTCATCGGCTCATCGCCGGCGAAGTCCGCTGCGTCTGCGTGTGGGCTGTGGCAGGCTCCGGGAAGACGACCCTGCTGGCCGCCTGGGCAGGCCGCCTTCACCGGAAGGGGGAGTCGATCACCTGGGTACGCGCGCCGGAGCCGGGCCGGTTGCATCCCGCTGATGTCTGGCGGCAGGTCGGGCGGCGCTCGGGGGTGTCAGGCGACGGGGACACCCGGTACGTGTTCATCGATGGGTTGGACCGTGTCGAAGGGGATCGGCCGGGGCTGGTGGGCGAGCTGGTCGCGTCGGCGCCCGAGGGCATCCGTCTCGTGGTCGCCGGGCGCACCCGGCCGGGCGCAGGGCCGACGCGACTGCGCGGCGACGGCTCCATGGTCGACGTGGCGCCTGCGGACCTGGCGTTCGATCGGAGCGAGCTGCTGGCGCTCGCCGCCGCGCATCGTCTCCTTTTGACGGACGAGGAGACGACGATCCTGCTGCAGCGCACTGCGGGATGGGTGACCGGTCTGATGCTGATCGTGCCGTTCCTGCACGGGAGGAACGATTCCGCACGGTTGGTGGCGAATTTTGACGGTGACGATCCCGCGGTGGCCGGTTTCCTCCGGTCGGAGATCATCGCCGGCTGGGCTGACGGTGATGAGAACACGATGCTGCGCGCCGCCGTCAGGCCTGTCCTCTCGGTCGACCTGGCCGTCGAGGTGACGAAGCGAGCGGATGCCGGGGCGATGCTGGACCGGCTGGCCTGGCCCAGCGCACTCATCACCAGGGAGAGCGGCGACGACACCAGGGCGTATCGCATCCACCCGATCCTGCTGGCCTATCTGCAGAGCGAGGCGCGGCGACGTGACTTCGTGGCGGCGGCGGCTCACGAGACCGCGGCCCGGTGGTTCGCGCGCCGCGCCGACGGTCAAAACGCTCTCGAGCAGGCGCTTGCTGCCGGGCTGCCCATCCTCACCGCCGAGATGCTCGATGCTTTCGGTCTCGATCTCGTGCTCAGGGGAACGCCAGACCTCGTCCTTCGTGCCCTGGCAGAGCCCGCCACGCGCGCCGGGGACCCAGGTGCATCCGTGACGGCGTCCCTGAGGCTGCTCCTGGACGCGCCGTACTTTCCCGACCGGGGGCAGGCCGGCCACCTGTTGGCGGAGCTCGAGACGGCGGGGCTCGCGTCCGGCGGCAGTGCGAAGGTCTGGACCGTCGTGATTGACGCGCTTGCCGCCTTCTTCGCAGCCACACCTGATGAAATCCGGGACCGTCTGGCCAGGCTGGGCGCCGTCCGCACCGCACCGGGGAGGCGGAAGAACCTCGGTGTCGACCTGCTGGCCGCCACCGCGGAGGCCTGGTGCCGCGCCGGTCTGGGCGAGGCGGAGCGAGCCGAAGCGGGACTGCGAATGGTGGCCGTGACCGCGCGGAATGCCGGTTACCAATGGCTGTTCCTGCTTGCCGGCGACCTC
Source organism: Cryobacterium sp. TMT2-42-4 (assembly GCF_004402645.1). Lineage (NCBI taxonomy): Bacteria > Bacillati > Actinomycetota > Actinomycetes > Micrococcales > Microbacteriaceae > Cryobacterium > Cryobacterium sp. TMT2-42-4. The sequence continues at coordinate 144,978 of NZ_SOFT01000007.1, read as the reverse complement.
GCCGCCGTGGCGGCCTCGCGCCGGGGCGACTGGGCCCGCGCCAGCCTCATCGACGATCAACTGGCTCGGGCGACGGGTGCCGCAGCGCGCCCGGCCACGGGCGCCGGGGCATCCTGGAACGGCTTGTCACGGCCGACCCTCTGGTGTGCGATTCCGGACTGATCGTGTCCGCCCAGACCCTCCTGTCCCTGTCGGCATCGGCGGCGGACCCGAGGCGGCGATCGGCGCTCGAGAGTCTGAATGCCTTGATACGGGAGAATGCGGATGCCCACCCGCGTGTGCTGAGCCTGTGTTGCATTCCCTGGTTCGAGCTGACCGGTGCGCTGGACGGGCGGGCGGAAGCCCGACGTGTCACGCTCCTGGTGGAAAAGGTGCTGGGTGCGGACTCGTTGGAGGCCGTGCTGCTCCGCTCCCTCGCGTACCCGCCGGCCCCGGGCGGCCATGGCGCCGGTGAACGGCTGAAAGCCGCCGCGACGCCGGCCGCCCGGTGTTGGCGCGGATCCACGCTCGTGAGCGCCTGGATCGTGCTCGCCGGCATCGCCGAGGAGGGTGAACGATCCGCCGAAGCGGATGCCCGTCTGGCTCGGGCGCTGCGCCTGGCTGAGCAGCTGCGGGTCGAGAGAGCCTTTCTGGCCGTGGGCGGGCTCGGGTGTCCCTTCTCGGCACCAGAGTCGGGCGGTTGGGGGACCTCGACGGTTTCGCAAGCCGGATTCTGACTCGGTCCGCTCAGGCGCCGGGGGAGAATCGCCCAGGCCCAGGGCCAACCCCTGCCCTGGTCGCACCGCTCACCGAGCGGGAGCGGGTGCTGCTGCGCGAGCTGCCCTTCCATCAATCCGTGGCGGACATCGCCCGCAAGCACAATGTGAGCCCGAACACCGTCAAAACACATCTGCGCAACATCTATCAGAAGCTTGAGGCCACCGACCGCGCCCGGGCCGTGACCATCGCTCAGGAGCGCGGCCTGCTCTGACCTGCACCCCCCGAATGGGAATGGTTCCGCCTGACTCGGACCACTAGGCTTCGAGGGTCTCGTGCCCGCGCGCGCCGCGCGAAGTGCCAGGCCACGTGCATGATCTTCGTGCCGGCGGAACGGAAGGACCCCATGTTTGAATTCCTGCTCAGCCCCATCCCCGGTCTCATCATGCTGGGTATCGTCGTCTTCCTGATCGGCCTGTTCTATGCCAAGAGCGTCTACAAGAATGCCGGGCCGGACGAAGCCCTGATCATCACCGGCAAGAAATCGAAGAAGACCATCGTCGACGGCGCCACGCTAGAGGAATCCGGGCAACGCGTCGTGCACGGCCAGGGTGTGTTCATCACCCCCTTCTTCCAAAAGGCGTTCAAGATCAGCCTGCGCAGCCGGGCGATCGAGATCACGGCCGTCGCCCAGGACCAGAACGGCGTCACCCTCACCGTGGAAGCAGTCGCCATTGTGAAGGTCGGCGACGACCCGGCCGCCATTCGTGCCGCCGCGCAGAGGTTTCTCGGCCAGGACAAGAACATCGACGGCTTCGCACAGGAAGTACTGTCGGGATCGCTGCGGTCGTCGATCGGTGGCACGAACGTGATGACCATCATCCAGAAGCGCGACGAGCTCGGCTCCTCGGTGCTGGCGACCGCCCGGGAGTCCCTGGCCAACCAGGGCGTCGATGTGGACTCGTTCGAGATCAAGGGCATCACTGACGAGAACGACTACATCCGGGACCTCGGACGCGCCGAGCAGGCCAAGGTGCGGCGCCAGGCCGAGGTTGCCGAGCACGCGGCCAACCGGGAGGCCCAGGAGGCCGCCATTCTGGCCGAGCAGGCCATCGCCGAGGCCCAGAACACGCTGGCACTTCGGAAAGCTGCGCTACAGCTGGACACCGACAAGGCCGCCGCCGAAGCCGCCGCGGCCAAACCGCTGGCCGAGGCCAAGGCCCAGCAGGCCATCGTGCAGGAGCAGGAGCTCACCGCCCAGCGGCGCGCATCTCTCCGCAAGGCCGAGCTTGAATCCGAGGTCAACGCGATCGCCGACGCCGAGGCGTACCGCATCCGGGTGACCGCCATCGCGGCGGCGGAGGCCGCAGTGGCCGGCGCGAACGCCGACCGCGACAGCCGCATCGCAAACGCCGAGGCCCTCCGCGCGGAGGGGCAGGCCGAGGCTGACGCCATCCTCGCCCGCGGTACCGCTGAGGCGACCGCGACCCGGCTGTCCGCAGAGGCCGTAGCCGAGCAGAGTGAAGCGCTGATCCAGCTTCGCATGGTGGAAATGCTGCCCGAGATCGCCCGCGAGCTGGCCGCTCCGATGGCGAACATCGACAACCTGACGGTCATCTCCACGGATGGCGCCAGCCAACTGACGAAGAATGTCGCCTCCGGTATCACCGAGGTCGACGGCGTGCTCAAGTCGACCATGGGTATCGGCATCCGGGAACTGCTCGGCAACCTCGTCGGTGGGGCCGCTGTCGGAGCGGCCGCGGCCAAGACCGCCAAGCCACAGGCCTCACTCACGACCGCCCAGCAGGCCGACGTCGACAGCGCCCTGGCTGCGCCGGCCGTCGAGGCGTAGGACGCAGTCAGGTCGGGCGCTGATTCAGGCCTTTCGCGCCTGGATCGCTCGGATTTCGAAAGCGTCGACCTGGTCCCGGTGCGAGTAGCGTTGATGTTCACAGAATGCCGCAGTCCGGTCCGCATGGGCTGGGGAACAAGGGGAGATTTCCAGATGACGGATGCCGCGATGGAACCGGTCTCGGCCGTTGCGCCCCTGCTGGCCGGGCGAGCGTCCTCGAGCCAGCGCTGGTCGAATCTGATGTTCGTGCACTGGCGCGTGGACGCCGCTCTCGTGGCTCCGCTGCTGCCGGACGGTCTCGTGCCCGACGAATTCGACGGCGCCAGCTGGGTTGGGCTGATCCCGTTCGTGCTGGACCGGGCCACCGTCTTCGGCAGTCCGCCCATTCCCTACTTCGGCACCTTCGTTGAGGTGAACGTGCGCCTGTACGCGGTGGATGCGAACGGGCACCGCGGCGTGGTCTTCGTTTCGCTGGAGGCCTCCCGGCTGGCGGCTGTGCTGGCGGCCCGGGCACTGTTCTCGATCCCGTACATGTGGTCCCGCACCAAGCTTGAGGTTGGGGCGGGGGAGTACCGCTACACCGCGCGCCGCCATCTGGCCGCCGGGGCGCGCACCGAGATCGTGGTTCGGCCGACTGCCCGCCCGGTCGTCGGCGATCCGCTCGCCGATTTCCTGACCGCCCGCTGGGGTCTATTCACCCGTACGCGTGGCCGCACGGTGCACCTGCGCAATCACCACGAGCCGTGGGAGCTCTTCGAGGCCGAACTGGTGAGCCTTGACGACACCCTGCTCGCCGTGGCGGGGTTCCCCGGGCTGGCCGGACGCGAGCCGGATTCCGTGCTGTATTCGCCCGGGGTCACCACCTGGTTCGGCGCCGCCGGTTGAGTCGCGGGCCGACGCTATCGAGGCACGGTAGGACGGGGCGTTCGCCCGGCGGGCGGAACTGGTCGAGTCGGAGCGTTGCTTCGGGCTGGCCCGCGTCGCGTTGGAGACGGGTGAGATCAGTTATCAGCATGCGAGGGTGGTGATCGACCAGACGTGGTCGGTGCCGGCGCGGTGAGGGCCGCGATACGCGGACTCAATGCGGTCTGACACAGCGCGGACTTCATGAGCGTTGTCGTCGGCCGCGTGAGAGCGGCAGGCCTTCCCGAACGAATTCGACGGACATTTTGTCAAAATCGGCCTAAATCGTGTGCAAATCCCGTTTTCAGGAGAATCTCCGTCGAATTGGTGCCGGCTGCGCACCCAGCGAGACCCCAGTGGCACAATCATGGGCTGTGGTTCGGGCTGTGGTTCGGGCTGTGGTTCGGGCTGGGGCTCGGGCCCAGACCCGGGCCCAGTCCAACTGGGCACAGACGCGAAGGCGGCATTTGGGATACTCGGAGGATGATCGATGTCACCCTCACCCTTCCCGCCGGCTCTGTGCTCCTTCGGCGTGCCCTGTCCCGGGATCTGTCTGCAATCGTGGGGCTTCTCGCCGACGACTCCATCAGCGCTTCCCGAGGCGACGCCGACCGGCCGGAAGATCGCGTCGCCTATGAACGGGCATTCGCCGCAATCGACGCAGATCCGGCCCAGCAGTTGCTGGTCGCGACGTCGCTCCTGGGCGAGGTGCTGGCCACCATGCAGCTCACCGTCATCCCTGGGCTCGCCCGGGTCGGGTCCACCCGGTTGCAGATCGAGGCCGTCCGGGTTCGTTCGGATCAGCGGAGCCGCGGGCTCGGCGGAGCCATGATTCGGTGGGCCGTGCAGAATGCCCCGGCCTTCGGGGCTCAACTCGTCCAGCTCACGTCGGACGCAGCGCGCGTCGACGCGCACCGGTTCTATGAACGGCTGGGCTTCACCGCGTCCCACGTGGGCTTTAAACACGCCGTGCCGACGGTCTCCTGACGGCAGCACCCCCGCGGGGCAGGATCAGGCAAGCAGGCCGAGGAGCCGTCCGGCGAACCCCGCGCAGGCGATCGTCGCGGTAAAGAACACGGCCACCCAGACCACGCCCGGGATGTGGGTCAGACGGGCCAGCTGGTCGGCGTCGGAGGCGGTACCGAGGCTCCGCGACCGGGACCGCTGGAGCTCGATCACGGTGCGCACAGCCCCGAGCAGCAGAAACGCCGTGATCAGCAGGGCGAAAACGCTCTGCACCGGGGGAGTGCCGAACCAGGTGATGCCGAAGACCAAGCCAGCGGTAACGAGGACGGACCACAATCCGAACCAGTTGCGGATCTGCACGAGCAGCAGTGCCAGGGCCGTCAGCAACAGCCACAACAGGCCGATGTCATAGCCGAGGCTGAGCATCCGTGCGGCGCCGAGCCCCAGCAGGGCAGGGGCGGTATAGCCGGCCAGCAGGGTCAGCACCATGCCGGGTCCGCGCGGGCGTCCGCGGCTGACGGTCAACCCCGAGGTGTCGGAATGCAGTCGGATACCGCCGAGCCGGCGACCGCTCACCGTCGCGACCACCGCATGACCGCCCTCGTGCGCGATCGTGATGACGTGGCGGGTGACCCGCCACGCGGCCGGCACCAGCACGAGCACGGCAGCGGCCGCGATGGTTAGCCAGGCCGTGACCGCGGGCAGAGGCTCATTTCGGGCGGAGAGTTGCCCCCAGAGATCGACAAGCCCGTCCATGGATTTCAGCCTAGATTACCTTGGGCGGGAGCTCTATACTGACCGCAAAAGCTGGATACGAGTGAAAGGACGGTCCCTATGAGTGCCTCGGACAAGATGAAGAACTCGGCCGAGGAAGCCGTGGGCAAGGCAAAGGAGGCCGCCGGCAAATTGACCGACAACGAACGGCTCGAAGCCGAGGGCAAGGCGGAACAGGCCAAGGCAAACCTCAAGCAGGCCGGAGAGAACGTCAAGGACGCCGTCACGGACTGAGTCGAATCCGCATCTCCACACCATCAGTGCACGTCAATCAAAAGAAAGGACGGCGAGCAGGATGAACGTACTCCTCGTTATCGTTGCCATCATCGCCATCGCGCTTCTGTTCACCGGAGGGTTCGTCGAGTCGCTCAACTTCCTCATCTGGGTTGGCATCGTGCTCGCCGTGATCGCGCTGATCGTCTGGCTTGCCCGGGTGGTCTCCGGGAAGCGGGCCTGACCGGGCCGCGCAGGTGGTCTCCGACCCGTACCGAGACAAGGAAAAAGCCCCGAATTCTCGGGGCTTTTTCTTGGCTGTGGGCGATACCGGACTCGAACCGATGACCTCTTCCGTGTGGATTCTCCTCTGCCAACTCGCCACACACCTCTTTGAGATGCCATCCACCACAATCACCGAGGCGACCTCGCCTATCCGGCGCGCGGCGCTGACCCGAACCTGCTGCCGCCGCTCGACCTAACTCCTGACGCACCCTTGCCCCCGAACCGAGCGTGTGACGGCGTTCAGAACCCTGCGGGACCGATCGCGTGACGCGATCAGTCCCGGGCCCGATCAACCGAGGCTGCTCAGCGTGTGCTGCTACCCGGCCCACCGCGGACGGGCAGGGCCTTCACGGTCACCGACACCGTCTTGCCGTTCACGGTCAGCTGCAGTGTCGCATCACCAGGGGTGACGGCGGTCAGCTTCTTCGTGGTCGGGTTGAACCGCAGCGCTGATGCGGCATGTTCCTTCACCGTTCCAGCGTCGATCACTACTCTCTTCCCTGACCAGCCGGCGCTCATCGGCCACTGCACGGGCACGACGCGGTCGCCGTCCTGCACGATGCTCGCGTCGATCGTGGCCGTCTCTCCCACGATCATCGTCGTCGGAACATCCAGCCGGATCTCGTCCACCCGCGGCTTCGTCTCGGCCTGAAGCCAGGCGATCCGGTCGGCGACCGTGGTCGGAGTGCTGCCGACGACCCCGGCGGCCGGGTTGAGCCCGAGCATCGTCCAGCCGGTGAAGCCACCGGTCTCCGGTGTGCCCGACGGGCCCTTGCCGGAATTTCCGTTGATGATGCTCGACACCCCGTCGAAGCTCGTCGCGTGGAACACTCCGACGTGCGCGTTGACCGTTGCAATCGACTTGCCAGAGTCGGCGCGGAACGCAGCGAGGCTGGCTTCCAGCGCTTCCGCTTCGAAACGGTCACTGAGCTGGCTCGCCTTCGACGGCAGCGGGTCGTTCGTCGGGTGGTGCGCGAACACGACGACCCCCGTGATGCCGCTGTCTGCCGCTGCGGTCGCGAGCGCGTCTTCGAGCAGGCCCAGTTGCGCGCTGTCGGACCTCGCGAGCGAACCGTTCGCCGTGTTGAGCGTGACGACGAGCGTTCCCCCCAGCTGCTTCACCTGGCTGGTCTCGCCGAACTCCGCCTCGAAGTTGGAAATGGCTCCACCCATCACCTCATGGTTGCCTGGAACGTAGATCCACGGGATCGCGTCGCCCACTTCCTCGTCTAGGACCGAGCGGGCGAGGTCGAAGTCCGCGACGGACGCCTCATCGACCAGGTCACCGTTGATCACGAGCAGGTCGGGCTTCTCGGCCACGATCTCCTGCAGGGTGCGGCGCGCGGCCTGGACGATCGCCCCGTCGGGGGTGCGCGCGACGAACTGGGCGTCGCTCATCACGGCGATGCGCTGGGCCCGGCCTGCGACGGTGCCGTCGGTCACGATGACATCGTCGTAGACGATGGATGCCGCGGGCTGGGCGACATCCGGAGCCACGACCGACGAGATTCCCGCGATCGAGACCTCACCGTGGTACGACGCGGTCGACCGGGTCTCCATCATCCGGATCCGCTCGAACCGGAGCGGGTACGCGGTGCCGGCGGGAACCGTGAACGTCACCTGCTTCCAGCCGGTCCAGGTGACGAGCGCGCCGTCGAGGTTCGTCGTCACCCCGTTGCCGGTCTTCACCTGGAGCCGCGGCCACGCGCCGCTGCCGTCACCGTGGATCCACATCGCGATCGCCTGCGGCTGACCGGCGAGTTCGATCGGGGCCGGTGCCACGGCGTAGAAGCCGCGGCTGGCGGTCGAGGTGGTGAAGTTGTAGCCGAGCGTCATCGCGATTTCACCGTTCGGACCGGTCGACGGTGTGATGGTGCCGGTCGCGCGAGCGACCGCTGAGGTCCACGACCCGAGGTCGCTGAGGTCGGTGACGGGAACGTGACGGTAGCCGATGGTCACCGCGATGTCGACGGAATTACCGAGCGCTTCAACGGTGATCGTTGCCGAACCCGACTCGACGTTCGGGGTGACGACGAAGCTGTCGACGCCGGCCGGTTCGACGGTGACGTCTGCGCCCGAGGTGACGGTCAGGTCGCCGGTTTCGATCGGTGCGCTGAAGCCGTCACCGTCGAGTCCTTCGATGCGAACCGTTCGGCTGGTACCTGGCTCGGCCAGCGAGATCACCGAGTTGGATGCCGCCAGTCGCGTGAGCTCGCCGAGCACGTGCAGTTCGGTGGACGCGGATTTGCCGTCCGCGGCGAATGAGACTTCGGTGCGGCCCGGGGCGACGCCGGTGACGGTCGCGGAGGAGCCGTTGGTCTGCTCGACGACGGCTCCTCCGTTGTCGGCCCTGAATTCTCCGTCGACGGCCAGGCCGGTGTAGTTGGCGTCCAAACCGGTTCCGGTCACGGTTCGTGACAGGCCGGGGAACACGGCATCCGCATTCTCGCTCTGCGATGCGGTCGAGATCGCGACAACCGTGAGGATTGTCGGTGCCGAGGAGAAGAACGCGAGGCTGTTGGCGACGACGCGCTCGGTGCCGTCGGAGGGGCGGTTCACCAGGGTCGACGCGTCGGTGCCGGGCAGGCGGGCGACGAGCGTGGAGGAGCCGCCGCCGTCAAGGTTGACGGCGTTGTAGGCGCCGAGGTCGAGCATCAGGCGGCCGACTTCCTGCACGGTCATGCCGCGGGCGTCGGCGGCGTGGCCTTCGATCGACGCGACGTAGACGATGGTGCCGTCCTGGTTGACGCCGACGGCGGTGCGGGCGGCCTCGACCTGGTCTTCGGCGGTCTGCACGCCATCGATGAGCAGTCGCTGCGATCCGCTGACGGCGAGGTCGACGTCGGCGCTGGTCGACACGGTGACGTCGGCGGTCTGACCGACGGTGAGGGCGGCGATTCGAGCAGCGGATGCTTCCCGCCCGACGAGCACGGCCGAGCCCGACGCGATGGTCGTCTCCGCCTTGACCGCGGCTGGGTCGGATGTGACGGAGGTGACCACCCCGTCGGTGAGGGTGGCGACGGCGAACGTCTTCGTCATGTTCGCCGGGCCGCCGAGCACCCGGGACAAGGGGTGGCTGCCCCACAGCGGGGTGTAGTAGCCGAGCGAGCCGGCCGGTACGGTTGGTGCGTTCACCGATGGGACGTCGAGGGTGTCGCCGTTGATCGTGACGGTGGCAGCCGAGGCGATCTGCTGGATCGCTGCGATGCCGTCAGCCATGGTGAAAGCCGGACGGTTCGAGTTTGTGGCGTTGAGCACACCGCGCGTCGATGAGACGTTCGTGCTAACCGGAGCCCCGGACGCGTTCATATCGAAGTAGTCGCCGTTGACGGCGGCGATCGCGCCGGTGCCACCGACCTGGTCGCTCACGGTCGCGCCTCCCGAGACGGCACCGTGGTCGAGCACGTCCATGCTGAGGGTCGGGGTTTCGAGGTCGGCGACCAGGATGTGCCCGGTGACCCAGCCCTGCGGCTGCAACCGCTGGAACGAGGTGAGGTCGAGGCCGGGGGCGATGGCCGTGGTGTCTGCGCTGAGGAGCGACGAGTTTTCGCCGCCGAGGCCGAGCCCGCCGGTGTTCTCGGCCGCGACTGCCGATCTCGGATCGGCGGTGACCGCAACCGTGCCGCCCAGCAGCATCCCGGCGCTGAGGATTAGAGCGAGCCAGCGGACCGTGCCGCGGCTCGTCGATCGGGATGGGGTGTGGTCGGCGGCGAGACTCTCGAGCACGGTGTACCTTTCGGGGCGGGCTGCGCGCGCGGGCAGCAGTGCCGAGGTTAGGGAATCGAGATGGCGTGGACTCGGCTGCGTGATGAACGGACGGTGTTCGGTGTGGTCGGCGACCCGCTGTTGGACGGACATGGTCCACCGGCTGTCTATGGGGAGCGCATCGTAGACGCGGGACTTCCAACCGTGCTCTTTCTACGGCCACTACGACGTGCAGCCCGCGGAGCCCACAAACTGGCATAGCCTTCTTCACCCGGAAATACGCGACGGAGGTGTGACTGTTAACGCGTTGTGGCGGCGTTTTGGGATCGCTTTGTGGCGCTAGTTTCCGATGACGAGGATGCTGGTGGCGGCTTAGATGACGTCGTCGGTGATGGCTTCGAGTTGGTTGATCTTCAGGACGCGGTTGATTTGCGGGAAGAGTTGTTCGAGGAGTCGGAAGTTGCCGCAGGTGATGCGTTCGTTCGCGGCGAAGGCATGGGCGTCGGTGAAGTCGTCGGGGTCAAGTGTTTTGCCGTGTCGTTTCCAGTGGTGGTCGAGGACGAAGGGCAGTTCGTCGCGGCCGAGGGCGCGGTAGCGGTGGGAGAAGCCGAGGCTGTAGAGCTGAGGGTAATGACGAAAGCGTTGGTCAATTCCGGGCATGCCGATGAGGATCATCGCGAGGTGCTCGCGGTCGTGGCGGTCGCGGAGTATCTCGAGCGCGGTGGGAGTGAGACGCTCGGCTTCATCGATGATGAGCAGCTCCACCAGGTGGGTGACTCCACCCCTTGTGGATGGCCCGGGACGAAGCAACCGGAGGTGTTTGTCGGCGCAGATTACGACTTTGATTTGCCAGTGGTCGATTTCGTTCATGAGTGTCTTGGGCCGGCAGAGGACTTCGGGTGTGTAGAGGACGGTGCGGGATCGGTTTGCGAGGGCGTAGTGCTAGGCGTCGTGGTCGCCGCGCGGCCCCCACTCGTCGATGTACGGCCCCAGAACGTCCCAGTGCACGTAGCGACGGGAGGAGTCGGTTTTGCCGACACCGGCATCGCCGTGGCAGATCCCAATGGTCCGTTCCTTGCGCACAGCATTGGCGAACTCGGTGAAACTACGGTGTCATTTCGTGACGATGAAACCTGCGTTCATCATTCGTCCTCTTCGTAGGTGCGCAACCTATTCCGTCGTGGCGCTGGCGGGGCGGCGCGCAGAGTCTCACGTGCAGCGATGGTGGGGATGCGGTCGTTGATGGCTCGGCGGAGCTCTCGCCGTCGGGCACGGGGGCGGTTTCAATATCTCGGAGACTCAGCCGAAGGTTGGGGTGCGCTTCGTCCATGGCGACGCAGACGAAGGTGTCGTGGTCGAAGACGCGGATCTCGGAGAGATCGCGTGGGTCGTATCGGATCGTGATGGTGCGCCCGACGAATGAGGCCACTGTGGGTGCGAGATAGTGCTGGCCTTGGAAGTGGATGCCATCGCGCTGGACCGTGCGGTGTTTGGGCACGGTCAGGAGGAGACCGTCGAGTTCTTCCAGGGTGTCGGGCATTCGTGGCAGCCAGTCGTCGGTGGCCGAGGAGGCTTTCGGATGCTCCGGCGCCGTAGACGTTTGAGGTGTCGACGAGGTTGTCGTTGGTTTCGACAAACCGGTCGAGGATCGTGAATGCTTTGTGCTCGTCGGTTTCGGTGCCGAAACCCATGGTGCACCGCACGCCTCTGGCGTTTTCGCTGGGATCCGGTCAATACAGCAAGCGATGTATAGTCATCACGTGCTGACTATTACTACTCGTATCGATGTGATGAACCGGCTTGGTCGCGCAATGGCCGACCCGACGCGCTCGCGCATTCTCATGACCCTGTTGGACGGGCCGAGCTACCCAGCCGTGCTGTCCCGCGACCTCGGCCTTAGCCGTTCAAACGTGTCCAACCACCTCACGTGCCTGCGAGATTGCGGCATCGTTGTAGCGGAACCTGAAGGTCGACAGACTCGCTACGAAATCGCAGACCCTCACCTGGGGCGGGCGCTGACAGCACTGGTGGACGTGGTGCTGGCCGTTGACGAAAGCGCACCCTGCGTCGACGCGGCCTGTTCGATCGCCGGATGCTGCGTGGAGACGACCCGATGACCGTCACAGTGACCGACGCCCGCCGAGCAGTCCTACACCGCCGAGTACGGTTCATCGTCGCGTTCACGATCACCTACAACGTGATCGAAGCCGTGGTAGCCATCTGGGCCGGCACGCTAGCGTCCTCCGCTGCTCTGATCGGATTTGGCCTCGATTCGATCGTGGAAGTACTCTCCGCTTTAGCCGTTGCGTGGCAATTCACCCGCACGGACCCGGAGCGCTGGGAAAAAGCGACCGTGCGCGCGATCGGGATAGCATTCTTCGCCTTAGCCGCGTATGTCATCACCGACTCCGTGCTCTCGCTCACCGGGGCCCAGGACGTAGATCACAGCCCGCTCGGCATCGGTATTGCGACCCTCAGCCTGCTGGTCATGCCCCTGCTGGCCTGGTTCGAATTCCGAACCGGCCGCGAACTCGGCTCGAAAAGCGTCATGGCCGATGCCAAGCAACTCGTGCTCTGCATCTACCTCTCCGGCACCGTCCTGATCGGGCTGCTGCTCAACAGTCTGTTCGGATGGGCCTGGGCCGATTCCGTCGCGGCCCTCGTCGTCGCTGTGCTCGCGATCCGAGAAGGCATCGAAGCGTGGCGCGGTGACGTCGAGTCACCCTTCGAAGTTCTCAGCGAAATGGTTGAGGATGACGACGACAACGACGAGCAACACGAAAACAGAACCAGCGACCGACGCAGCTAATCATCGTCTTGTCCCCCTCGCGGGTGTGCTCGGTTTGGCCGGCGTTGTTCTCGTGCACGAACTGGCAGAGGTCGAAATCATCGCCAACGGCATCCACCCCGCCCGACACGGAACAGCCCTTCGGGCGGTCGGGTCGTCTACCGATCCTCGAATTCCGTTGCGCAGGTCGTCACGCTTCACCGTCAGCTCGGGGAAACGCCCCTCCCACAGTTGTCGCACACGAGGCGGCATCGTCAGCGTCGGCCAAATCATGATCAGCAAATCCTGGTTGAGAATCTCAACCTGGTCCACAACGCGCCCCTCCTGGATGGTCGCCTGACACGCGGTAATAAGGTCGCCCTCCGACTCCACATCGAAGCTCGACTTCGGCCCCCAGTACACCCTAGGGGGCGGCTGCACGCTCCCATTCCTTGGCCCGTGTAGGTCGTCCAGTCTCAGGGGCACGACATACGGTTTCACATCTTGTATGCGGACCTTCCTGGGGCCGCCTGGGGGATGACTCGGTGACATGGGTTGAGCGTACCGAGAAGAGACAGAGCCCTGTCGAACATCACGGTGACGCGACACTGCGTTGCGTGCGGCCCTGATGCTTGCCCGATAGGGGATCGTGAATGCTTTGTGCTCGTCGGTTTCGGTGCCGAAACCCATGGTGCCGAGGGCGAGGTTCGATACGCCGATGCCGGTACCTGGAAGGGTGCGGTACTTCATTGTGGTGTTCCTTTCGTCGGGTGTTAAGCCTGGGAGGTGGGCATGGCCCACAGCTCGGCGATGGAGGAGCGGCGCGGGCGGGTCACCATGAAGGCGATGTTGTCGGCGATGTCGCCCGGCTCCAAAGGCTCCGGAATGGCGTCGGAGGCGGCCAGGTCGTCCTTGATGGTGTCGTTGTTGTGGGAGACGAGTTCCGTGTTCACCGCGCCGGGCTCGAGGACACCGACGCGGACGTGCTTCTGGGTGACCTCCTGGCGGAGTGCTTCGGTGAAAGCGTTCACACAGAACTTGGTCATGCTGTAGGCGCTGTAGTTTCGCCCAGGCCTGCCGCCCGGCGATGGAGGAGATGTTGACGATGTCGGCTACTTCCCGCAGCGTGTCCTCGGCCGCAGCGAGCAGGTGCGGGAGGGCGGCGTTGATCAGGTAGAGCAGGCCTTTTGGGTTGACGGAAATCATTCGTTCCCATTCGTCGACGTCCGCGCCGACGATCGGGCCGAGCAGCATGAGGCCGGCGTTGTTGATCAGGATGTCGGGGCGTCCAAATCGTTCGATGACGGCGGCGACGGCCTGATCGGCCGGGCCGCGGTCGGTGATATCGACTTCAACAGCGAGGGCAGTTCCACCGGCGGCCTCAATCTTGGCGACGACGGCGTCAAGGCGGTCCTTGCGGCGCGTGACGACCGCGACGTTGGCGCCGTGCTCGGCCAGACGGATCGCGGTGGCCTCACCGATACCATTACTCGCGCCGGTGACAATGGCGACGGTTCCGGTTAGTTGTGAACTCATGAGGGGACGGTGTTCGGGACACCTTCGAATCATGGTCGTCTACTCGGTTCCCTGCGGTGCTGAGAGGGCGATCGTCCCGTAAGCCCGTCCCGAGAAAATGCCCGATGAAGGGAGGCTATATGGGGCACGTTCGGACGCCTCAGATGACTCGGCGGTGAGGTCCAATGCCCGAGTTCGGCGATAGAACGTTGCTCGAGACATTCCAAGATCGCGGGCAACCGTTGTCACTGGCTCTCCACCGTCGATGAGTCGACGCGCATTGCGGATTTGGCTGTCGGTGATGAGCCGCAGCCTCCCACCGAGATCCTTGCCGGCAGTGCGGCGCTTCGTGATGGAGTCGATCACACGTTCTCGTTTGATTTCGTGTTCCATCTGTCCGAGTGCAGCCATGATCGTGAACAGCATGGACCCCATCGGTGTCGCTGTATCGACGTCGCCGCCGCCCAGGTTGAGTACGCGGAGGAAGGACCTCGGGATCACCCGGCAGACCTTGTACCGCCATGTCTCACCTGCGGGGGAGCTGCGGTCGGACGGTGCGAAGCTCCTATCGAAGAAGTTGTGGCCCCACCTGGTCACTGTCAGAAAGGAACCTCCTGCGGAGGACTTGCACCCGCTACTTACCGGCAGCGGGCCCGTGACCTTCCGTTGGTTGGCTCGCCTCAAGAATGGCGCTCTTGCGCCGCCCCCAGCGGATGAAAAGCCCCAGAGCCACGACGACCCCAACCACAACGCGAACCTGGACTACCACCCAGAAGTTCCACCAAAAAAGAGCACTGAATTCCATTTCGACCACCCCTCGATTCGCGGACACCTGAGTGCTCTACTTAGCGCGAGCCTACGACCGCGAGATCGTTCGGGGAATTACGCCGTCGATTGCTTGGCCAGGAGGGAACCTCCGGAGCAGCTCGTAAGACGAACGCTTCATTGGCACGGAATTCGCCGCCAAGGCTTCGAGTCGACGTTGAACGACGGGGTGCCATTTGGGAAGGTCTATCGGGCGACGCTCACGAGCGCAATCACAATCACACGGGCCCAGGTCAGAGCGAGCTTCGGCTCTGGGTCTGGGTTCGAACGATGAGCGCGATGACTACGGTCACGACGCCGACACACAGGAGAGCGAATGCTGCCGCCATCACCGCCGCATCGCCGGGGAGCATGGCGCACGCTGCCGGCGAATCGTCGTAAGGGCATGTGCGCCAGGGCTGGAAGAAATAAAGCACAGTCCCAAACAGTCCAACGACGGATGCCGCAATGCCGACCACTAACAACAACCGTGCTGCCATGTCAGGAGTAAAGCACAACGAATGACGAGCACTTGGAGCCTGTGGGCAGTTTTCGACAGGGAACCCTTATCGGAACACTTTCGGCAAAGGTGTCACCGGTGATACCATGTGTCCATGCCTATGACCCTTCGCTTGACTGATGCGGAGGCAGAAGCCCTGCGTCGCCGTGCCGAATACGAGAGACGGTCCATGCAGGAGGTCGCCAGGCAGGCGGTGCGTGAATACGTCGAGAACCACAGTCGCCAGGATCTGCTGAGCAGTGTCCTAGACGAGGAGCTTCCGCGCTACGCCGAAGCGCTTGAACGCCTCGGAAAGTGATCTATCTCACCTACGCGGACCTCCTCTACGTCGGGCAGCGGGCCCTCGGGGGAGACATGCCGGTCCGTGACCAGGGGCTGCTCGAGTCGGCGCTGGCCCGTCCGCGCGCGAGCGCGTTCGAAACGGATGCCTACGGCAGTCTCAACGAGAAGGCCGCGGCGCTGACGCACTCCGTGGCCCGCAACCACGGCTTGATTGACGGCAATAAGAGGCTGAGTCTCGCTGCGCTGATCACCTTCCTTGGTATGAACGGAAGACGCTTGACCTGGTCCAATGATGAGGCCTACGAATTCATCATGGACGTTGCTTCCGGGCGCCTTGACGACGTTTCGGATATCGCGAAACGCATTGACCTCGGCAGCGACGAGCGCTGAGGCGAGGTGGCCGGCTTGAGAGTCGTGAATGCTTCATCGGCAAGACAGGTCGTTTGCCGGTCATCAGCCTCACCAGGAGCGAGATAAGGGAGTGGCTCAGGCTCGCGCCCGGGGTCCGGCATGGGAACCGCCGACGGGCAGGTTCGGTGCGTCCGGTAGCGACGTCGGTCGAGCCACCTCGTCAGTCGGTCCCGGGGCTGGACCGGCGATGCGGCCGACTGCCATGCTGGGCTCGGCGGGGAGGGGACCTGATGCCACGACTGGCGACATCCGTTCTGGGGAGCATCGCTCTGGTGCTCGGACTGGTGGCTTGCTCGCCAACTGAGACTCCAGCGGTCGACACGGCCGCCCACACGGATGCGCCGGCCCCGCCCGACCGTGCGGCCGACGTTGTCATCCCCGACGGTGTCATCGGCACGGCCGAGCTCACGTCGGCCTCGGGAGACAACACCATCTCCGGAACCGTCGTCGTCACGGCGGGTGGGGGCGGATTCGACGTCGCACTGAAGGACTTCCACTCGGACGTCCCCGGAGGCTTGCAACTATCCTTCAGCCCCTGGTCGGAGACCACGATCTGCCTGGCCGACATGCACAGCTTCTCGTTCGGCAACCTCTCCACGGACGCCGATCAGCCTGGGCTGAGCATGGGCCCCAGGGACTTGTCCCGGGGCGACCCCAGCTACTACCTGACCGCCGTCATCACGGAGACCGACCCGACCACGACCGATCCTGACGGCTGCGTGCTCACACCCCGGGCGGTCGGCACGATCACCTGGGACGCGCCGGACACCCGCCCCGGGCTGCTCGCCGTCGATACCGGCGCCCGGTTCGGCGCCGGCGGTTCCACCGCTTCAGCCGATGGTGCCCCGCTCTCCTACCGTGTGGTCACCGGCGACACGCTCAACGACATCGCCGACCGCTTCGGCATCACGGACGACCACCTAGGCTTCCTCAACCCGCTCACCAGCCGCCAGCTCCAGGCCGGCGACGAGCTGAACCTCCGGGTGGCGCTGCGCGGCGGCGCCTCGGTCCCGCCGCCCTCGGGCTGAACGCCGCTCCAGGAAATGAATGGCCGCTGTCGCCCCCTATGGGGAACCCCTGCGGGACGGATCCGCGGCCAATCGGGCCGATTGCCGAGCGCCCAGATTCTGGGTCAGTGGGGGGACCGTAGCTGGTCGCCCGGCTGGAGCGCCGTGCCGGCTGCGCACCCGAGCTCTCCGGGCTGAAGCAGAATCTTGGGCACCTGCAACACCTGCACGCCGTCGACGTCTCGTTTCACGAGCAGGCAGTCGTCCCCATCGCCCATCGCGAAGCCGATGTCGCCGTCGACTACCGTCGCCTCGGGATCGAACGCGACCTCACGCTCACCGGTCGGCTGCGGCATCCGCTTGACGATCTCGGCGACTATGTCGTCAGCGGATGCCGCGGACGGCGCGTTTGTCAGCACCTCGACGACGAGAGCCTCCGCTCCGTCGGGAACAACGTTAACCAAGCGGGTGTCGACCGGAGGGGGGATGCGCTTTGCGTCCGGCGGGCAAGCGATGTCGTGGGCGACCGCTGTGTCGTCGCTCCATTCGCCGGGCTCCTCGGTCGCGACGCCCCAGAAATCGAACTGCGACTCAAAGCAAGCGACGTGCGGCCCTTCGTTCGGGTAGGGCTGTATCGTCGCACGAAACTGCAGCGCTCCAACTGGTTCGCCGTGGATCGCGCCGGGATATGGTTCGTAGCCGATCAACTCGACTACGGTCGATTTCTCGGTGTCGGTGTCAGCCCAGCGGGCATAGTCATCGATCACGTCCGTCGCCCCACGGTAGAGACCCCGAGAGACGTCAGCGACTGCCTTGCGCGCCGACACTTGTGACACCGCGTCCGACGCCGGGACTGCTCCCGCGCAACCAGTGAGCGTGCCGCACACCGCGAAGGACAACCATGCGACGGGGCTCGGACGGTGTCGGTTCGAAACGGAATGGCGCACGTTGTTGATCAAACCACAAGTCGGCCGGATGTTGTTGCGTGGGGGATGGCCCACATCAGCACGGCGTCAACGCCGAAGGCGAAGTCAAGCGGTGGTAATCATGTCATCGATGGTACCGCGGCTCCCCGCCCGCAAGGGGGAGGGTTAGCGGGCGGTGCTGCCCTGCCCCTACCTGCGGGGTGAGCCGTGCACGGCCGCGTCGGCTGCGCCTCCCGCCCGGCAGCGTGGGCCCGCGAAGTAGTGCCAACGGCGTATCCTGCGCGCTACGCTGCAGTCACGGCGGGGCCGAGTTCATTGGGGGATGGTGTGAAGGTTCTGGGTGCCGTCGCGGCCGGGCTGATGGCCTTGGGTGTCGCCGCGCTTCTCGTCGTGTTCGCCCTGGAAAACCGGGTCACCGAAGTCCTCGTGGAGCAGGCCGCGCAGCTGGCTGTCCCCGCCGACTGGGAGCAGGTGAACGACATGGTTCGCCGCGAACAGTTTCTGTGTATGAGCACGAACCCGTGCCCGAGCATCTCCCGGCGGTGGGTGACGGACACCCCAGTTAGCGTCCACGACTTGGAGCGCATGGCGACGGGCGCGGGCCTCAGATTCTCGGTGGAGGGCACCTGCCAGCGGCCGCCGACCGCGGTCTCCGAAACGGGGGTATGCACCTTGTACGGTGTTCGCGGTGAGTACCACTACCAGGTCTGGGTGAGCGACCGTCCGCAGGAGCCCCAGCAAGTGTCACTGGAAGTGAGTCCGAACCGGCCTGGCCTCACTCAACCTCGGGGCTGAGGGACTCCACCTTGTCCCGGAGGGTGGCGACTTCGGTGCGGTGCTGGTGCAGCTCGTAGGCCTTTTCGTCGAACCCTCTGCGGGATTGGGAAGCCTGCAGTGTCATGCGAAGCTTGGCGACGTGAGTGAGAAGCTGGATGGCGGATTCGATGGCGGCGCGCTTCTCATCGATGGAACCGTGCGCCGCGTTCCTGGCACGTGGACCCCGGCCGTGAATGCCCTCTTGCAACATCTGGCCGACAAAGGGTTTATCGGGGCACCGCGCCCGCTTGGGACCGACGCACAGGGTCGGACTGTCGTTAGCTTTCTCGAGGGTGCGACCGTCGGTAACGTCCGCCCGTGGCCGCGTTGGACGCACAGCGAAGAGGCGCTCCTGGACGTCGGCGACTGGCTCAGGCGCTACCACTCAGCAGTCGCCGACTTTGTCCCGCCCGCAGGCTCGACCTGGCGCGAAGGCCAAGTATGGGAGCCTGGCCTGATCATCGGTCACAACGACGCGGCGCCCTACAACTCAGTCTGGAATGAAGACGGACTGGTGGGTTTCGTGGACTGGGACATGGCCGGCCCGACCACGTACGCCGGGGACCTTGCCTGGGTCGCATTCTCCTGGGTGCCGCTCCACGCTCGACAGCTCGTGCTGGAGGAAGGATTCACTGCCTTCGGCGAGCGGCGGGCACGCCTCGAGTCCTTCCTTCGGGCCTATGAGTGGGATGGTTCTGCCAACGCTGTTCTGGAACTCATCCGTCAACGAGTACAGAGGCAACTCGACATCATCCGCTCAGTGGCGGCTGATGGCGATGTGACCTACCAGCGGATGCTCGCCCACGGAGTCGACCGGAATCTCGAAGCCGCGTTGGGTGATGTCAGCACTGTTTGATACCTCGTCACAAATCCAGGCTCAGGGAGGAAATTCTGATGGGTTGGGCGGAATGCGATCGTCGGCATGACCCGTGTCGTCTTCATGTGTGGCCCAGCCGGTTCAGGCAAGTCCACGGTTGCACACGAGCTTGAGTCTGGCGGCATGGCGCGGCTGTCCTTCGACGAGGAAGCCTGGCTGCGGGGTATTCAATCCCAACCCTTGGCCGAGGAAGTCCGGCTCGAGATCGAAAGCCACCTGCGGCAGAGACTTCTCGACCTTGTGATGAAACAGACCGATGTGGTGCTGGACTACTCCTTCTGGTCCCGACGCATGCGCGAGGACTACCGCGCCATCCTCCGGCCGCTGGGAGTCGAGCCGGAGACGATCTATCTGGCGACTCCGCGGAAGGTGGCCTTGGCTCGTGTCCGCGCGCGGGCGGGCCAGGAGCCGAATGACGTTTAGCTACCCGATGAGCTGGCGGCCGCTTACTTCGATCACTTTGAGGTTCCCACCCCTGATGAGGGCCCCTTGACCGTGGTCGCATAGGCTCGGCGCCTCACCCGGGATGCCATTGAGGAACCCTGTGCGGGCGCGCTCATGACTTGGGTGACGTTAGCGCCTTCAGGATGGAATGGTGAGGCTAATTGGGCCGGCCTCGGCAGGTCCGCCGCATCGTTGCGTACCGCCCACGCGAACCCAATTGAGTGAAACGTCCCGCTCAGCGAGGACCTCTCCGCTTTCCGAGAGGGCACGCAGGGACGCTTTGTCCGGAGCCGCCATTTCTATCGAGATATTCCAGGTGCTGTCATCGATCTTGGTAGCGAAATAGGGGATTCGAGTCACTGAAGGCTCTGGCGTAAAAGTCTCGAGTTGCTGGGGATCGAGGGTTTCAAGGCGGACGGGGTCGTCTGACTGCTGCAGGACCGGTGCGGGTACCGAACACACGCCGTCTGCACACAACTCCACGACGCTGACGTCTTGTCTTTGGCCTTCGAGCTTGACCTCTACGGTGTTGTTCCACGCGATTGCCGGGCACGCATAGAAAACCGAGCAGCCGGGCAACGCCAGTGTCAAAAGAAACGCAGCGCCGAGACCCGTCACCCGTTTTCGTGTCGACGTTGCGGCAGCCATTTCATCCTCTTCGTTGAATGTTATTGGACAGAAGCTTTCTAGCGTTTTCATCCGAACGGCGACCCTGCGTGAACGAGTCGTCCGGGAACTGCGGATGCGTCGGGAAGAGCGAAACCGCCGACATCCCCCTCATGACTACTGGGATTCGACGTCTCGTACGCAGAGCCTCCCACGTGGTCTGTACTGTCGAGCCCCTCGTCACCAAGTCGTGATCCTGGGGATGCGGGCCGGTGTGAGGCGCTAGTAGTGTCGACACCAATCGACCTGGGGCAACCAGATTAATCGGTTCCTTTTCGCGGTGGCCGCGTCACTGTTGCTCTTGACCGGCTGTTCAAGTTTTGCTGAACCTGGGCCCGACAGCACGGGCACTCTTACTCTCAGCCCGGCAGAACTCCCCGAAGGCTTCAAAGATCGCGGGGACGATTCTTCAGGGGGCGCCGGTCGCGCGTAAGGCGGACGTCCACAGACGCAGATTCAGCGCCAATTCGCCGAGGTCCCGAAGTTTCGGGGTAGTGCCCTTCGGGAACCCTGACCGGGCAATCAAGACAATGTCGGGAAGAATGAGGTTAGGTGAGGTGAAAATTTGTACAACTACAGCGGTGAAACAGTGCTCGGCGAATTCACCACCACAATCCGGTTTAAACTGCACCCCGTCCAAGCTGCTCAACTTCGCTCAGTGATGCGCGGTGGGGGATCCACACCGTTCTCGTCTCGCGCAGGGTGCTCAGGGCCAGAGAACGATAGTGATGACTGCGGTGGCGAGGACGAACAGGGCGATCGCTGCTGGGATAGAGCGTTTGATGGTTCCCGTCGAGAACCGATCTAGCACTTTTCGTAGGCGTGACCTAACTTTGTCGCCGTGTGCCAAGCCGAGGGCGAGCAGAATAAGGCATGGGATGCAGTACACGAGGGCGTAGCCGGCGAGTACGAACAGGCCCACGGGAATGTCGATGTCCGCGGCGACCATCCGTTCGATGGCGATGAAGTAGGGGAACGCGTTCGGCAGGTCAGCTCCAGTAACGAGGATGCCGAGCGGGAATGCTGTCCACACCCCGAACCAGGACGGCAGGTCGATGCCTTTCCTTTCCCGGTCCTTGAAGCGGCGGAGCCCGGCGACGGCGAGAGCGATGGCTGCGATGAGGAACACTCCGCGGCGAAGCCAGATGAGCCCTTCGCCTACGGCGTCGGCGGCGGCATTGGCGCCGAGGAAGATGACCATGCCGAGGGTGAAGACCGTGCTCATCGCGCCTAGGACGAACGTTATTGCTGAACCGACAGGCCTGTGGCTGACGGTCAGCAGGATCAGGGTGATGACGGCGATAGTCGCTGGGTTGAGCGAATCAGCTAGGGCGAGGCCGGCGATGCCGACGAGGAGGCCACCATTAATCACCTGGTGGACCTGTGATCCAGCCACTGCAAGATCGCATCAACGCCGGGTGCAGAGTAGTCGTCCGTGATGCTGTTGAGCAGCATTCCATCACCCAGGAGACGGATGACCGAGGCTGCGGTCGGGTCCCCTGTTTCAATGGCGAAGAGTTGTTCCCACCGTTCGGTTGCCGCCGCGGCCTGCTGCATAAGCGTGTCGGTCATCGAAGGGCGATCAGTGAGCAGGATCAACATCGCCCGATAGAGAGCGGCCTCTTCACGGGATGATGAGAGCCGCAACCAGGTCTCGATCACGTTGCCACGCCCGGCGGCCGCGGTCAGTTCCTGATCCATATCCTGAATTGCCTGCACCGCAATACCCTCCACCAGGGCAGCGCGTGACTTGAAGTGGTGCATCAGTCCCCCCTTCGACACCCCTGCCTGATGAGCGATGGCATCCATCGACGGCACCGACCCGGTCTCGATCGCGAATCGTCGAGCGGTCTGCAGAATGTGTTCCCTGTTGCTCATGAGGTGACGATAGCACGGAAACCGACCGACCGGTCGGACTGATGAGTAGAATTTGAGAGTTTTGGTCTGAACCCCACGGGGGATGGTGAACGGACGCGGATTCGACCGCGGGAGGCGAAGCTCCTGGGGCTCCCGGCCCTGTCTCGCAAGCCGAACGTTGGCCGCGAACGGTAAAGGCAATGTTGAACAGGGTCCACGGCTGTTGCAGGCCCCAAGCTGGAAGTTGCAGAGTTCAGTACATGTCGACGCCAACCCGGTGAGTTTGGGTTATGTGGCCGAGGCGCCGACTCCGTCTACGAAGTAACTAACGGAAGCGCTCAGGAGCTCCGATTCCGCGAGATCCTTGCCCAACACTGGATGAACGGCCAGCCCGAACAACATCGCCAGCAGCGTGACCGCGGCGAGTGTTGGGTCACAATCGGCGCGAACCCGGCCCAGGGTCTGCTCCTCGGCGAGATACTGGGTGATATCGTGTGGCGGGCCCTCCAGTGGCATCTGTGGCCCTTCTCCGAGGGGCGGGGCGAGGGTCTGGTCGGCGATCATCGCCTGCTCCAGCGGCAACAGGTCCTGCTGAAGCAGGGCTAGTTGTCGGATGGTGTCAAGTAGGTTGCCGAGCACTGTGCCCTGTCCGGCCAGGGAAGGCAGGGTCGCCGTTGCGGCGACGATGGGTGCGTTTCGATCCAGCACCGCGGCGTAGAAGAGCGACCGTTTGTCGGCGAAGTGCCGATAGAGGGTGCCCTCGGCGACACCCGCCGCAACCGCTATCGAGCGAGTCCGGACGTTGGCGTAGCCGACCTCGCGAACCAGAGCCGTGGTCGCGTCGATAAGGCGTTTTCGGGTGATGTCTCCGCGGGCGTTCATAGGTCTATCCAATCGGACTATTCGGTTATCGGTCTGCGAATGAAGATCACTAGCCCGATGGTGAGGCCGACCGCCGCGTAGATGCAGCCGATCAGAAAGGCGCCCGCAAAAGTCAGGTCATCGGTTCCACCCTGAGCCAGCGCGGTGAGAGTCGTTCCGGGCAGCCATTTGCCCGCGTCGCTCGACGCGGTCTTGATGATCGTCTCGATGAGGAGAACCCACCCGACCCCCACCGAGATGGCGATCGCCGAGGACCGGCTCAGAAGGGCGAGCACGAGTCCGATGACTCCCCAGACCACACTGGCGCTGAATGAATTCATCCAGGCGCGCGCAACGTCGCCGACAACGTCATCCATCCAGAGCTCGGTAGAAATTCCCGCGGCGTCCGCCGAGGGCAGCGCTGCCGCCAGGTTGACGGCGGCCGCCAGCGTTGTTGCCAGGGCCGTCCAGATGAGCAGTGCTCCTATTTTCCCGAGCAGTAGCCTCCAGCGGTGTGGCTGGGCGGCGGCCAGCAGACGAATAAGGCCCGTGCTGTAGTCTGAGGCTGCTGCGATCGCCCAGAACGAAAGTGTGATCACTCCGAACATGCTTGCCGCGGAGGAGACTCCCGCGACGAGTCCCGATGAGCTTTCCAGAGTTCCCACGCTTGGGAACGAGACTCCCGGACCTCCGCCAGGAGGAACCGTTCCGTTCGCTGCGATCGTGTAAATCACTGTGTTGATCAGGACAGCGAAGACTGCCATGAGGCCCAACCAACCCAGCCAGATTCCCCGCCGGTTGAGGCGGGTGAGTTCGCTTCGCAATTCACGCATCGGTGGCAACTTTCTTCCGGGCACCCTGCGGAGCGGCCGTTGAGTTGGGGGTCGGCGCCGCCGTCAACTCGAGGAACACGTCCTCAAGGGATTCGTCGATCGGGGTCAGCCGGCTGAGCGTGATGCCTGCCTCGTGGGCAGCGCGATTGAGCGCTGCCGCGGCGGTGGCGGGGCCGCGTACGACTAGCGAGTCCTCTTCAAGCGACCACCCAGCGGCCTCGAGAGCGGTGCGCAGCCGGTCGGCATCAGCGGGGTTCTCCGGGGCGACTTCGATGCGCGCGCCGGCCTTATCGAGCAACTCGCCAATCGGTCCCGAGAACATCAGCTCCCCGAAACGGATGATGACGAGATAGTCGCATGCCGCCTGGATCTCGGCGAGCAAGTGCGATGAGACAACCACGGTGCGCCCCTCGGCGGCCAGGGTTTTGAGCAGCTGCCGAATCTCCACGATCCCGGCCGGGTCAAGGCCGTTGGTCGGCTCGTCGAGGATCAGAAGTGCCGGGTCAGGCAGCAGCGCCGCCGCGATGCCGAGCCGCTGCTTCATCCCGAGCGAGAAACGGCGAACGGATTCGTTCTCCCGACCCTCGAGACCTACGATGCGAATGACCTCGGCGACCCGGGTCGAGGGCAATCCTCGCAGGCGAGCCAGCGACAGGAGATTCTTTCGAGCCGAGAGCCCCGGAACAAATGACGGTGCCTCGATGAGCGCTCCGACGTCGTGTGCGTAGCGGGCGGGGTTCGTGGTCGAGTGGCCGAGTACGGTGGCCCGGCCCGATGTCGGTGGAATGAGCCCGAGCAGGATGCGGATCAGAGTCGACTTGCCGGACCCGTTGGGGCCAAGGAGGCCAACCACGCCGCCCCGGGGAAGAGCCACACTAACGCGGTCAAGCGCCGTGAGACTGCCGAATTGGCGGAGTAGGCCGTCGGTGGTGATGGATGCCGCGGATGTGTCCGCTTCGATATATGACGTGAGCACTCACTCACATTAGACCGCACAATCGCATAGGGCAAGGAGATCCGCGACATCCGCTCCGGCTGCGACTCCGCGCTGCCGGGCGAAAAGATCGAGACTTTCAACTACACGGCCGAACAGTCCGTGCTGCAGCAGCCGGTGCGGATGGGTTAGGTCTCGACGCCTGAGGCAATCGGTGCCGCCAGCGATACCGGCTGATACGTTTTAGCGCACGTCCAGGCGCGTCGCGACCTGACCGACTGAAACGAGGCAACAGTGGCGAACGCAGCAGCAGGTTGGTACGACGACGGTTCGGGTCGCCAGCGACGGTGGGACGGCGAGCAGTGGATGGATGTGTGGCAAGAGGAGGCGCCGGTGAACAGTCCCGCCGCGCTGATCGACCACATCAAGTCGGAGTCCGTCGCGGGAGGTCGACCACGGCCGGCGCAAAAAGGGCAGAGCTACGTCGTATTACAGGTGGTGCTGAAGGAGAAGCTATTCGGTACCGGATCTGGCAACCTCACCGAGCTAGAAAGGTCTATCAACGCGCAAGCCGCCCTCGGCTATCGACTGCACACCATCACGACGTCAGCCTCAGGCAGTAAGGGCCTCGGGGGCGGCGACCGCATTCAGGCCACGCTGGTCTTCGAGCGACTCGGGATCAGCTGACGTCTATCGGCACCCGATCAGGCGCGTCTAAAGGCCGGCCCATCCCGTGAATAGCGTCCGGAACCTCACGCCCGCCGCCGCCACATCTGGATGACGTTGTCCGCAGCCTCCGCCTCGACCACCACCCGCTCCCGTTCCCGCTCCGCGGCATGACGCACCCGGACTTTCTCCGCCACGTCGAGCAGGTCCCACAGCTGCTCGCCGGTCACTGACACGCCGCGGGCGCCGGTGCGCCGGGTCCGTCCGCGGATCAGCGCGTAGTGGGCGCGGAACACGGGCGCCCCGATCGCCGCCTGCGCGTCGTGGAAGAACACCACGTTGGATACCGGCCTGAGCCCTGATTCAGCGTCCTACACAACCGGGCGAGCTCGAAGCGCGACCAGCGGGGAGCGGCACGACGAGTCGGCGCGCCCCAAGCACCAGAGCGAGCCCGAAAACAGGGACGAGTTGTGTCACTGGTGCCCAGAAATTCGCGACTGCGGGGTACTGCTCGCAGAGGAACATGATTTCATCATATTGACGGGCAACAAGTCGTTCGCGAACAGGTCAGGCACGACGTTCGAACGCTTTGACGCCGGCGGCCTGCGCGTCCATCTCAGAACCGCACGTTGGTGCGGGCGGTGATGCACCGGATCCTGGCAGCGCTGCCGAACGTTACTGATTAGGAGGAACGGAGTCGCTCAGAAGGGCTACTTCGAGGCCATCGAGAATCAGTTCGAGACCGAAGCCAAATTCGTTGCCGAAGGCGTATCCGGGCTGCAGGATCAGCGATACTGCCATCGCGGCGAGGTTCTTGAAGGAGTCGGCCATGGCTTCCTGCTGCGCCATAATGGCTTCGGTCGCGTCGCCGATGTCGCCGGACGGGTCGAGCGGCAGCGAGGCCTCCTGCTGGGCGAAGCCCAGCACGTAACTGTCCAGGATCGACATGGCGTGGCCCGTCATGGCCATCGAGAAGCCCGCAGCCGTTAAGCAGCCGATGACCGAATCGAGGTGACCGAGGGTCGCCGGTCCAGGGGATGTGCGGGCCTTCATGCTGATGGCCCAGGGATGCAGTGCCAGGACACTGCGCGTCGACCCCGCCCGCTTCCGCATGGCCGCCCGCCACTCGTCCCCAGCACTCGGCGTCGCGAATTCGGAGTGCACGATGTCGAGCATCCCGTCGAGAAGATCTTCCTTGTCCTTCAAATGGTAGTACAGCGACATGGCCGTTATGTCGAGTGCGGCGGCCAGCTTGCGCATGCTGAGCGACTCGATCCCGTCGGCATCGGCAAGCGCCATGGCGACCCTGATCGCTCGCTCACGGGTGACCGGTGTTCTATCTTCAGGCTTCGCCATAGACACCACCATACGCCGTATGGTACTTTCGCGTTATTCACCATACACCGTATGGTATGACGACTGGAGATGAGAAACGTATGAGTAATACACGCACAATTGCCCGCACCGTTGGCACGCTGATGCTTGCCGCCTTTGTCCTTTACTTCATTGGAAGCTCTATCGCGACGACCGCTTCCCCCGGCGGCCTCCTCACCGCAGGAGTGGTGCTGATGGTGTTGAACTCGGTGGCCGTGATCACGATCGGAGCTGTCATGCTTCCTGTCCTTCGGCCACACGCTCCAGTAATCGCGGCCAGCTACCTCGCCACCCGGATCTTCGAGGGTGGGATTTTGGCGGTCGGCGCGGTCGCGCTACTCGCCGGCATGGGCGGCACCAACTTCCTTGCATACAACATTGCGATGGCGGGCCTTGGCGTCGGTAGCCTGCTGTTCTGCATTGCGCTCTACCGCTCACGCCTCGTGCCACGGTTCCTGGCCGTGTGGGGATTTATTGGCTACGCGTTATTCGCGGGCGGGTGCTTTCTCGAACTCGCCGGCGTAGTGGGTGCCAGCCTCGTTTCCACCGTTCCGGGTGGCCTGTTCGAGCTGTTCTTCGCCATTTGGCTCATTGTGCGGGGCTTTGGCACGACCGCAGCCGTAACGGCTCGGGCATGACCGTCCCCCCTCCCACAAAAGACCAGCCGTGCTCGGGCGCCGCTCCGGCCCGGCCACCGGTCGCGTCACCGCCGCCCGGCTGTGCGCAGCGCCGGAAGACGTTACCGGTATGCGGTAGCCTGCAGCCGAAGTAGGAGGCACATCTTGAAGGCAATAGTTCAGCGGGAGTACGGCGATGTCGAAGTGCTCAAAATGGAAGACATCGACCATCCGGTCGTTGGCCAAAACGACGTTCTCGTCCGCGTGGTAGCCGCGAGCCTCAACCATGCCGACTGGATTCACACGTCGGGCACACCGCTTGTCGCGCGATTGGCCTTCGGCACTCGAAGACCGAAAGCGATGACGCGGGGCAAGGATGTCGCGGGCGTCGTCGAGTCGGTCGGCACCAATGTCACGGCTTTCCGCCAGGGCGACGAAGTCTACGGAGAGCTCAGTTCAGGAACCTTTGCGGAGTACGTCGCCGCACCCGCCTCGCTTCTGGCGCGAAAGCCGGTCAATTTGACCTTCGAGCAAGCCGCCGCGGTGCCTCTGTCCGGGATGACAGCTTTGGTCGGCTTGCGCGATGCCGGTTCGGTGACGCCCGGTCAGCGAGTGCTGGTCAATGGGGCATCCGGGGGAGTGGGGACTTTCGCTGTGCAGATCGCGAAAGCGCTCGGCGCCGAGGTCACCGCCGTGAGCAGCGCCGCCAACGCTGCGCTCGTGCAATCACTCGGTGCCGACCACGTCGTCGATTACGGCCGCGACGACTTCACCCGTGGAACCGCTCGGCACGACGTCATCTTCGATCTAATCGGGAACCACACGCTGACCGAATTGCGCAGCGCACTCACTTCCAAGGGAGTCCTCGTACTCTCCAGTGGCACAGGCGGACGCGTGGTCGGGCCTATGGGGCGCATCCTCAAAGCCGTTGCCATATCGCCACTCATTGGCCAGAAACTCAAACCATTCACCCAGAACGGCAGCACGAAAACGCTGAACGAGCTACGCGACCTGATTGAGGCCGAGCGGGTGACCCCCGCAATCGATCGCATCTATCGGCTCGCCGAGGTGCCCGCTGCCATGCGGTACTTCGTCGACGAGCACGCCCGTGGAAAGGTCGCAATAAGCGTCTGATCTCGGAATCGGATAGACTCGACCTCACTCAGGCGTTGGACCGGTGGGCTTCGATGAGCAGAAATGGGGAAGTTCGCTGAGCGCCACCAGTCGCGACGAGCAGCGCGGTGAGCCCCATCGGTCGCGAGCCAGCTGCGCCACGCATCCCACTGAGCGGGCCTTAGCAGCCCAAGGAACCAATCGACCATTGCGAGCAACCACACTCGGCCAACATGCAAACGTGGTGCTGGCCGTTGCCCCTCACCATGTGCTCGTCAACCTCACTAGTGCCCTCGCTTTGTAGCTGTCATCGGAGTGGCCAGGGAACCACTCAGGCTGCGAGCTAGAGCGGCGGTCGGAAGTCGGTTCGCGTCTGCGAGTTGACGAAGATCCAGACCAGTGAGGCGACCAATGTCGGTACTAGACGCCCACCAACGTAGCGTATAAACCGGAGCTGTTCAGCGCGGCGTAGAGCGTCTGCCGCGACACCCCGAGGTCCCGGGCCACCAACGCTTTCGGCACGCCAGCCTCGACCCGCTCGCGGGCCTCAGTGATCTGCTCCAGTCCGAGCTTCGTAGCCTTCTCGTACGTCCCGTTCCTCTTCGCGATGGCGATGCCCTCTGCCTGCCGTTCACGGATGGATTTGCGCTCCAGCTGTGCGATAGCGGCGAGAACCGTGAGCATGAACTCACCTTGGGGGGTATCCGTGTTCAGGGCCGGGTTGTCGACGAATTCCAGCGCGACGCCCTTCGCCTTGAGCTGTTCGACAAGCGCCAGAAGGTCCGTCGTCGAACGTGCAAGCCGATCTGATGACTTCACCCGAACCTTGTCCCCCTCGTGCACGTAGGTGAGCATCTCCTGGAGCTGTGCTCGGTCTTCGGTATTCTTGCCCGACACCTTCTCGAAGAACATCTTGTCCACCGTGCCGAGCGCTTCAAACTGCCGAGCTTCGTTCTGGTCGGTGGCGCTAACGCGCACATAGCCAACCACCTGCCCTTTGTGTCCAATCATCTCTAGGATCCTCCGTCGCTTCTGTCCAATAGTATCGGACACCCACTATGATTGACGCGACTTTCGAGCGATCTAGACCCGCTCACTGGGGTGCACCCTGATGGACGCCTCGGCTGCTGACGTGTACAGCCTCGGGGCAATCGCATCCTGGCTGCTGTGTGACTTTCGGCGCTATGTGGCGGCGTTCTGTGATCGCTATTTGGCGCATCGACCTGGTTGCCGGTGGGGAGTCAGCGTCTCGTATCTCATGGGCGGTTTCAAGCGGTGGAAGCAACAGGGGCTAATTCCTTCCTCGAGGTTAGCTCGCTGAGCAGGTCGGCTGGGGTGCTTCGTTTGAGGGTTTTGCGGGGTCGCTCGTTGAGTTCAGTGGCGACTTCGAGGAGGCGTTGAGCGCTGTGGGCGTTCAGATCGGTGCCTTTCGGGAAGTACTGGCGCAGCAGGCCGTTGGTGTTCTCGTTCGAGCCGCGCTGCCGCGGTGAGCCCGGATCACAGAAGAAAATCGGAACGCCGGTGGCTTTGGTGATGTCAACGTGCCGGGCCAGCTCGGTTCCCTGATCCCACGTCAAAGAGCGCCTCAGCAGTACCGGCAGACCGTCCAATGCACTGATGAGTCCATCGTGGAGTGCGCCGGAGCTGTGGCCATTGGGCAGATGCACCAAGACGACGAACCGGCTCGTGCGTTCAACGAGAGTCGCGATTGCCGATCCCGACGCGGATCCGACGATCAGGTCGCCCTCCCAGTGACCGGCGACCTTCCGGTCGTTGGCCTCTTTGGGCCGTTCGCTCAGCATCACCTTGTCGCGGATCTTGCCCGGCGCGTTCAGCTGTGTGCCCCGTGGTTTCCGGGCGGATCGGCCCCGTCGAAGGTGACGGTGCAGGCGCACTCCGGCGCAACCGCGGCTCTGAACGTAGAGGCTTTGATAGATCGACTCGTGCGAAACCTGCAGCTCGGCCTGGCCGGCGAACACGACCGCGAGGTCGTCGCTGATCTGCACCTGCATCTCCGGATCGTCGGGGAACTCTCGACGTAGCCGACCGGCGATCTGCTCCGGCGATCGCCGCTTGGCCAGGTCCGCTTCCACCCTCGCACGCAGACGTTCATTCACCCTCAGCTTCGCCGACTTCGGGCGTGAGGCGCGATGGTGCGCCGCCACCTGAGCGCTCGAGGCCCGATAGCCGCCCTTGATGCTGTTCCGGGCGAGTTCCCGCGAGACCGTCGAAGGCGCCCTACCAATACGTCTCGTGACGGCACAGATCGACTGGCCGGCGGCGATCCCGAGCGCGATCTCCTCGCGCTCCACGAACGACAGATACCGGCACTAAAGGTCCCGGCCCCGGCGCGGCCTGACCCCGCCGGCCGCCAGGAGCATCCTCTTCGCGGTCGTGCGATCCACCCCGATCCGCTCGCCCGCCTCACTCGCGAACTGCCCCGCCTGAAAGCACTCCCATGCCAGCTGGACCAGATCCAGCCGGAACCTCAACGCCAAGCCCGCCACAACACTCTCCATTCAGTAAGCGTTGCGACCACCGCGAGAACCCAAGGATTGGCTTTCGGGCGGGCCTTGAGCGGCTCGCACGAAGGGGCTGCCGCTGAGCGGGCCGGGTGACCACGGGGTGGTAGGAGTCCGTCGGAGCGCCCATTCAATATTTCTGCCAGCCGTTGTCTCGTTCGAAACGACGGCCGCAGACGTTCGATCGACGAAGAAGTAGACACCTCAGGCTATGCATGCTAGCTTTGCGCTACCGCACTTAGCCACTGGAGGGCATTATGACGGAGACACTGAACATCGATGAAGGAACCATCGCATACGACTTGCAGGGCGAAGGCCCGCTTGTCGTGTTGGCCCACGGGATGGGTGACAGCCGACACTCATACCGGTTCATCGTCCCCGCTCTCGTAGCGGCCGGCTACCGGGTCGCTAACGCGGATATTCGCGGTAGCGGCGAATCGAGCACCGGATGGTCGCAGTACGAGCGCACCGACATCGCGGGCGACCTCGTGGCCCTCGCGCGTCATCTTGGCGGGCCCGCCGTCATCGTGGGCCAGTCGATCAGCGGCGGGGCGGCGACCATCGCTGCTGCCACGGCACCCGATCTGATCTCCGGTGTCGTCGAGTTGGCGCCTTTCACCCGTAAGCAGTCGGCTGATCTCGGCGGGTTGCTCCGCGTCAAGAACCACCGGCGCGGAACGGTCCAGCTGGCGAAAGTCATGCTGGGCGGCAGCCTCAAGGGTTGGATGAACTACCTGAACCTCGCGATCCCCACGAAGCCCGCGGACTGGAGTACTGAACGCGCCCGCATCGAGACAATGCTGAGCGACCCGGATCGCATGGGAGTCCTGAAGGCCATGACCAAGACGAGCCCGGCTGACGCCGGCGCCCAGCTGGCCAACGTTCGCTGCCCGGTCCTCATCGTCGAAGGCGGCGCGGACCCGGACTGGGCCAACCCCCGGGCTGAGGGCGAACGCATCATCGCAGACCTCCCGGCCGGTCTTGGGGAGCTTGCCGTCATCGACGGCGCAGGCCACTACCTGCATGCCGAGACGCCCGAGAAGCTTCTCGGTTTGCTTCTTCCGTTCCTATCCAAAACTCTCCCGGCCACCCCCCCGGCACACCGTGCCTAGGGCCGGCCTCGATGCCGACGTCGTGACCCGGGCCGGCGCCGCCTTGGCCGACGAGATCGGTTTGGCGAACCTGAGCATGAACGTCATTGCTAAACGCCTCGGCGTGAAAGCACCCTCGCTCTACAAACACGTCGACAGCCTGTCCTCGCTCATCCACCGCATCGCGATCCTTGCTACCACGGAGCTCGGCGATGCCATTCGAGACGCTACGCAGGGCCGAGCCGGCGGCGACGCACTTGCCGCCGCAGCCCACGCCCTCCGGTCCTTCGTCGAGGGACATCCCGGCCGGTATGCCGCGACCCTCGGTGCCCGGCCGGGCGGCCCCGATGATCCGTTGCACGCGGCGCTGAGTCGGAGTCTCGATTCCTTCTCGGCAGTCCTACGCGGCTACCGACTCGATCCGACGGAAGAGATCCACGCGCTTCGGATGCTCCGCAGCAGCTTGCACGGTTTCGCGTCCCTGGAGATGTCCGATGGCTTCCAGATGGACACCGTTGTTGGCGACAGCTTCGCTTGGATGATCACCTTCATCGACCAAGGCCTGCGTGTCGGCGGCGAGTCTTCCGATACGGGAAAGGGTGATCGGGACGCGGCCCGACCAGTGACGGGTTCATCCCGTGGCTGAGCGCGAACGCTCGTCCTCGCGCACCCCGCACCCGCACCCGCCCGGTCCCGGTCCCGGTCCCGGTCACGATCCGGTCCGCGGCGGCCTCCGCTTTTTGACCGAGCTCGTCGCCTGGGTCGCGACCCCGTGGGCGTTGTGGCCGCACTCGATCCTGCTGGCGATCGGTGTCGTGGTTTTGCTCATCGGACTCCCGGCCGTGTTCAGCACGCCCGGCGACCGTCCCGGCGGCGGCGGACCCGTAGCGGCACCTGGCATCGTGACCATCCTGCTGCTGGTCGCTCAGCTGGTCGCGGCGAGCTGGGCGTCATGGGTGCTCTGGCCGTCGTGGATCGCTGTCTTCGTCACCGCGCTCTGTCTCGTCGTCGTCGTCACCGAGCAACCACGATGGCGCGCACTGACCAAACGACAGTGAAACTGCCGCGGTCTGAGAGGCATTGTTCGATGAGTGGAGCGTGCCGTGATCGGGCTCCGGAGAAATGCTCGAGGAACAAACGTGCTGGCCGCGCTCGTTCCTGATCTGTGTCGCCGTGTATCACGAACGTTACATGATGCGCCGAGCTGCCACCCTGTAGTGCCGGGCAGTTCACCAGGTCATGGCGACGATGACGGCCCAACCTGATACTTCAAAAGCGCCTCATGTCCCATGGAATACAAGACGGTGAAATCGATCTAGAGGCTTGCATAGTCCGCACAGTGCGCCATCAGCTGGTGCCGTGCAGACGAGCGTAAAGATCCGTGCAGTCGAGTACGAAAAATGACACACACCGTTTCCGCTAAATGGCGGCATCGTGTGATCGCTCCATGACGCAACCCTCGCCGCGCCCACAAACGATCGTTTGCGAGCACATCAGCGGCCTGCCGCTGTGCGACAGCTATGACTCGCGTATCCCATGGGTTACGCGACAACTGGGTTATGAGACACCGGCAAGAACGCCCGACTGCGTCGGTATTCGCGAGGGCCGGAACAAGTCGAGTTGCACTCGTGAGGGAGAGATAACTTACCTTCGTATTCGGATTCAGCCGTCCGAGCCCTTAGCCAAGACCGGCTCTAACATGACCTCGATGTGTTGGGTCGGGGATCGCGGCGTGCTGCTGACGCTGGCTCGAAGCTGGTCCTCGGCGCAAAACCAATGGATCATGTCAGCAACCCGGTATATGTCGAATCTTAGGAAAGGCCGGTCGATCTCGTGAGGGACGGTGAACGAACCGTCTGGTTTCATATCGACGTAAAAGGCCTTCTTCTTAGCGTCGTTGTCCTCCTGAGCGAGAGACGCAAGATAGGCACGCAGCGCATCGGGGGCATGTTCCCTCGCGATTTCGATGTCCACGGAATCCGAGAAGCCGGGGACGTCGACCATCGCGGTCAAGAAGTCATTCGCCTGTACATGCTTCGCGACGTGATCTAACCCCAGCTTGCGTAGCTCGTGCACCTCGTGTTGCGTCTCTTCGCTGTCGTTCCACGCGTCCCAGAACGCCTTATAGACCCAGACCGCTTTACCCACTTCTTCCTGGGCAAGAACAACCAATGCTTGGGCGCGCGGTGACGGAAAGAGTGCGTCCGCGTCGACGGTGAGCCGCGCTGCATTCTCTAGGAGCGCAAGCCAGAATACTCGGGCAGCTGCGGGCGTTAGCATCATCACCTTGCCAGGCTAGATGGGTGGTCCTCGCCGGGCGCGCGCCCTGGGTCTCATACCGGATTAAGAAGCGCCTGACCGTCGATAGCGCCAAATAGCGATCAAAGAGCGCCGCCACGAAGCGCTAACAGTCACATGGCTGCTGACCGGGCAGCAGCCATCGTACGGACATGTGGTGATGCCTCCTGATGCTCTTCTTGGCGCTATTACCTCAGGGCGACGAGGCCACTCGGACAGGATCGGTTTGCGAACCTCGACGATTTTGTGAAGGCCTTCATCGCGGCGACCCGACCGTACGTGGGGGCGTTTCTGACGTTGACGCAGCAAGGAGATTGGGCCGAGGCGAGCGCTTAAATTCTCGGGCAGCCGGAGGAAAACGTGCGCGTGATCCGTGCTCTCCCGAAGGTTTCGCAGTCCAACGTGAATGCATGGGCCGCAGCCGATAGCGGTGGCATGAGCGATGCGGTATCGGATCTCCTGGAGGAAGTGCCCAGAATGAGCTACAACGAGATGGATTCGTTTCTCTCCTGGTGTGTGCGGGTACTCCGTGCCCTGGTCGACGCGAACCAGTTCGAGTCGGCCGAGCGTGTCGCAACAGTCCTCTTCGGCACCACCGCAGGAGTCGGTCAATTCGCCCCGGCGCGCACGATCCTTGGATGGCTCGCTGGGCTGTCTGGCCGTGCGAGCGAGGCGATGGAGCGTGCCCTGCACTCGTCGGAGTCGTGGGAGTTCTTCCAGCAGAATGCGCGCAGAAACTTTAGGAGTTCCACCGACACCGAGCTGATTGCGAGACTGCGTCAAAGCTGAAGCAATCCAGACTGTGTGGCCGCCGATTAGTGGTGATAGCCGATCGAGGTGGTGCTCGACCACGCCGACCGTGGTGCTCAGCCACAACAATCGCGCCACCGCGCATTGGCGCTCAAGCGCACCACACGTGGTGCGCGCGGAAGCGACTGTTCAATGGAGTGCCTATTCGTGCGCTTTCTTGTGCTTTTCGGGCGCTCTATTTGGCCGAAAAATCAGCCTGCTTATCGCTCCGTGAGGATAAGTTGCGCTTTTTTCTCGCGCTTTGTTCGTCGGTCGAATCGCATTTGGGCAAAGAAAAACCCCGTTTGACCGGGGTTTTCTGGTGTGGGCGATACCGGACTCGAACCGATGACCTCTTCCGTGTGAAGGAAGCGCGCTACCAACTGCGCCAATCGCCCCTGTGGCCTCGTACTGTAACCACGAGTTTCGATACTAACCCAGACCGGGTGGAAGGCGCACATCGTGGGGGCCTCAACACGCCGGAACGACTCGGTTTGAATATGAACGGGACTATCGGCTAGAGTCTTCCAAGCGCGCAGAAATGCGGGCAGTTGCGGATGTGGCGCAGTGGTAGCGCATCACCTTGCCAAGGTGAGGGTCGCGAGTTCGAATCTCGTCATCCGCTCGAATGGAATCGGCCGCGAGGCCGGTTTTTTTCGGTAGGAATCCCAAGTGGTGGGTTGGCCGAGAGGCGAGGCAACGGCCTGCAAAGCCGTGTACACGGGTTCGAATCCCGTATCCACCTCCAATCCCGGAAGTCGCAATGCAGGAATGATTTTCAGGAAATGGGCGATTGGCGCAGCGGTAGCGCGCTTCCCTGACACGGAAGAGGTCACTGGTTCGATCCCAGTATCGCCCACAGAGTTGGGAAACAGATAAACCCCCCGGTAAAGCGGGGGTTTTTTTTGCCCGCACGGCGCCGGAAATCCAGGTGGAATCGGGCCTTCCTCGGGCTCGCCGCGATGAATCGCCGGGGAGGGTGCGGCGGGTTCGGCCGGAATCGGCTAGAGTCTTTCAAGTCAGCGGAAACGTTGACTAGTGCGGATGTGGCGCAGTGGTAGCGCATCACCTTGCCAAGGTGAGGGTCGCGAGTTCGAATCTCGTCATCCGCTCGAATGGAATCGGCCGCAAGGTCGGTTCTTTTTGGTACGAATCCCATGTGGTGGGTTGGCCGAGAGGCGAGGCAGCGGCCTGCAAAGCCGTCTACACGGGTTCGAATCCCGTATCCACCTCCACTCCTGGAAAGTCTTTTCAGAGAATGGGCGATTGGCGCAGCGGTAGCGCGCTTCCCTGACACGGAAGAGGTCACTGGTTCGATCCCAGTATCGCCCACAGGCAAACCCCCGGTAGTTCGGGGGTTTTTCTTTGCCCAAAATGGCCGTGCCCGTCGCGGTCGAGGCGCGCCGCTAAAGTTATTGGGGTTCGAACAATACTGAGGAGTAATACACGTGGCTGACGGCTTTGAGCTATTCACCGACCGGTCCGTTGTCGCAATGCGCGTCAACGGCGAGCTCAAGGATCTCGCCACGACGGTGATTCCGACGGATGTCGTCGAACCGGTGACCATCGGCTCGCCGGACGGCCTCAGCATCCTGCGCCACTCGGCCGCTCACGTGCTCGCACAGGCCGTGCAGACCGTGAACCCGGCGGCGCGCCTGGGCATCGGCCCGCCCGTCACCGACGGTTTCTACTACGACTTCGACGTTGAAGAGGCATTCACCCCCGAGGACATCAAGTCGCTCGAGAAGGCCATGGACCGCATCATCCGCCAGGGCCAGCGGTTCGTGCGCCGCGTGGTCACCGACGACCAGGCCAGAGACGAACTCGCCGCCGAGCCGTACAAGCTCGAACTAATCGGGCTCAAGGGCGGGGCCGCCGAGACTGTCGACAACGAGTCCGTCGAGGTCGGCGGCGCCGAACTCACCATTTACGACAACGTGGACCCGAAGACGGGGGAGACGCTCTGGAAAGACCTCTGCCGCGGTCCCCACCTGCCGAACACGCGCATGATCGGCAACGGCTATTCCCTGACCCGTCTGGCCGCCGCCTACTGGCGCGGGTCCGAGAAGAACCCGCAGCTGCAGCGCATCTACGGCACCGCCTGGCCCACCAAGGACGAACTGCGCGCCTACCAAGCCCGCCAGGAGGAGGCCGCCAAACGCGACCATCGCAAGCTCGGCGCCGAACTCGACCTCTTCAGCTTCCCCGAGGAGATCGGCTCCGGCCTGCCCGTCTTCCACCCGAGGGGCGGCATCATCCGCCAGGAGATGGAGAACTACTCCCGCAAGCGCCACACCGAGGCCGGCTACGATTTCGTCTACACACCGCACATCACCAAGTCGAACCTCTTCGAGACGTCCGGTCACCTCGACTGGTACGCCGATGGCATGTTCCCGCCGATGAAACTCGACGCGGAGTACGACGCCGACGGCCACATGACCCGTCAGGGCGTCGACTACTACCTCAAGCCGATGAACTGCCCGTTCCACAACCTGATCTTCCGCTCCAGCGGCCGCAGTTACCGCGACCTGCCCATGCGCCTGTTCGAATTCGGATCGGTCTACCGCTACGAGAAGTCCGGCGTCGTGCACGGCCTCACCCGCGTGCGCGGCATGACCCAGGACGACGCGCACATCTACACGACCCGCGAAGGAATGAAGGAGGAGCTCACCAGCACCCTCAACTTCGTGCTCAAGCTGCTCGCCGACTACGGCCTCGAGGACTACTACCTCGAACTCTCCACGAAGGACCCGAAGAAATTCGTCGGCAGCGACGAGGCCTGGGCGGAAGCGACCGACACCCTGCGTGAAGTCGCCGAAGCATCCGGCCTCGAACTCGTGGCCGACCCGGGCGGCGCCGCCTTCTACGGCCCGAAGATCTCCGTGCAGGCCCGCGACGCGATCGGCCGCACCTGGCAGATGTCCACCATCCAGCTGGACTTCAACCTGCCGGAACGGTTCGACCTCGAGTACACCGCCCCCGACGGCTCCCGCCAGCGCCCGGTGATGATCCACCGGGCCCTGTTCGGTTCGATCGAGCGCTTCTTCGCCGTGCTCACCGAGCACTACGCCGGGGCGTTCCCGGTGTGGCTGTCCCCGGTGCAGGTCGTCGGCATCCCCGTGTCCGAACAGTACGGTCCCTACCTCGACGAAATCATCGGCCGGCTCGAGACGGCAGGCGTGCGCGCCCAGGTCGACCACTCCGACGACCGCATGCAGAAGAAGATCCGCAACCACACCAAGGCGAAGGTACCCTTCCAGCTGATCGTCGGCGAGGATGACCGCTCCAATCGCTCGGTGAGCTTCCGGTTCCGCGACGGCACCCAGGAGAACGGCGTACCGGCCGACGAGGCCATCCGTCGCATCATCGCCGCGATCCATACGCGCGCGCAGGTCACGACCCAGGGCCAGGTCTGAGATGGACACGCACAGCGACGAGTTCGAGGGGCTCGAGCAGTCGTCGGAGTTCGCCGCGGTTCCGGATGCCTTCCAACGGCTATGGACCCCGCACCGCCTGGTCTACATCCAGGACGGCCAGCAACCGCACCCGGATGACTGCCCCTTCTGCCTGGCCCCGAGCATGACCGACGAGAAGGCTCTGATTGTGGCCCGCGGCACGCACGCCTACGTGTTACTGAACCTGTTCCCGTATAACAGCGGACATCTGCTGGTCTGTCCCTACCGGCACGTCGCGACTTACGACGAGGCCAGTCCGGAGGAGGTCGCCGAGATCGGCAGTCTCACCCAGGTGGCCATGCGTGTGCTCAAGGCGGTGTCGCACTGCGACGGCTTCAACATCGGCATGAACCAAGGCCGTATTGCCGGCGCGGGCATTGCCGAGCACCTACACCAGCACATCGTTCCCCGCTGGGCGCTCGACTCGAACTTCTTCCCGATCATCGCCGGAACGAAGGCGATTCCCCGCCTCCTGGGCGATGTGCGGCGCGAAGTCGCCGAGGGCTGGCCCCAGGATGGCAACTAGCCGCATATACCCTCCACCGGCACCCGCCGGGCGGAATCAACACCACCCAAGGAATAGAATCAAAGCTATGACTGAAACCACTTCCGCCTTTGGTTCGAGCCGCGTCAAGCGTGGTCTCGCCGACATGATGAAGGGCGGCGTCATCATGGACGTCGTCAACGCCGAGCAGGCTCGCATCGCCGAGGACGCCGGTGCTGTCGCCGTCATGGCCCTGGAGCGGGTTCCCGCCGACATCCGTTCCCAGGGTGGCGTCGCCCGCATGAGTGACCCCGACCTGATCGACAGCATCATCGCCGAGGTATCCATCCCGGTGATGGCCAAGGCGCGCATCGGCCACTTCGTCGAGGCTCAAATCCTTCAGGCCCTGAACGTCGATTACATCGACGAGTCCGAGGTGCTGAGCCCGGCCGACTACGTCAACCACATCGACAAGTGGAACTTCACGGTCCCGTTCGTCTGTGGCGCGACCAACCTGGGTGAGGCGCTCCGCCGCATCAACGAGGGCGCGGCCATGATCAGGTCCAAGGGCGAAGCCGGCACCGGCGACGTCTCGGAGGCCATGAAGCACATCCGCACCATCAAGGGTGAGGTCGCCCGCCTGTCGGCTCTGAGCAAGGACGAACTGTACGTCGCCGCGAAGGAACTTCAGGCGCCGTACGAACTCGTCGCCGAGATCGCCGCCACCGGCAAGCTCCCCGTGGTGCTCTTCGTCGCGGGTGGCGTGGCCACCCCCGCCGACGCGGCCCTGATGATGCAGATGGGTGCGGACGGTGTATTCGTCGGCTCCGGCATCTTCAAGTCGGGCAACCCGCAGGCCCGCGCCAACGCCATCGTCAAGGCCGTCACCTTCTACGACGACCCCAGCGTCATCGCATCCGTCTCGCGCGGACTCGGCGAGGCCATGGTCGGCATCAACGTGTCCGATCTGGCTGCGCCGCACCGCCTCTCCGAGCGCGGCTGGTAACCACCCCTTCGTGAGCGTTGGAGTTCTCGCCCTGCAGGGTGACTTTCGTGAGCATGCCGAGGTACTGCGGTCCCTCGGCGCCGACGTCGAACTCATCCGCCGTCCGGAGGAACTGGCCCGCATCAGCGGGCTCGTGATCCCCGGCGGCGAATCCAGCGTCATGGACAAACTGGCCCGCGCGTTCGGCGTGGCGGAACCTCTGGCCGAGGCCGTGCGGGCCGGCCTGCCCGTCTACGGCACCTGCGCGGGCCTGATCATGCTCGCCGACACCGTCATCGACGGGATCGAAGGGCAGCAGAGCATCGGCGGCTTCGACATCGCCGTGCGTCGCAACGCCTTCGGTTCGCAGACGCTCTCCTTCGAGACCGACCTCGACGTGCCGGTGCTCGGTGAGCCGCCGGTGCATGCCATTTTCATCCGTGCCCCCGTGGTGGAGTCCGTCGGGACCCGGGCCCGCGCGATAGCCACGCTCTCGGACGGGCGCTGCGTCGCGGTCGAGCAGGACAACCTGCTCGGAACGTCATTCCACCCCGAGATCACCGGGGAGCACCGGTTCCACGACTATTTCCTGCAGAAGGTGGCCGCCGCCGACTTCCGCTACTAGGCTCCGGTCATGGCCGGCTGGGTGGCGCTCCTGCGCGGAATCAACGTCAATGGGATCACGATCACGATGACGGACCTGCGGTCCGTGTTCCGCGGGCTCGGTTACACGGATGTCCGCACGGTCCTGGCCAGCGGCAACGTGCTCTTCACGGCGAGCGAGCCGGATGCCGCGGCCCTCAAGGCCACAATCGAACGCGCTCTCTCCGACAACTTCGGTTATCAGGCGTGGATCGTCCTGCTTGGCGTTGACACCCTCGACAGGGTGGCGCGGGCGTTCCCATTCGATGCGGAGCGGGACGGTTGGCATCCGTATGTCGTGTTCGGATCGGCGCAGACCGCGCTCGACGAACTACTCGAGGCGGCCGCGGAACCGGACCCGGAAACGGAGCAGGTTCGGACCGGAACCGGCGTGCTCTACTGGCAGGTGCGCCGAAGCATCGGCATCAACAGCCCGTTCAGCAAGCTGAGCGGCAAGGCCCGGTACCGGTCGACCACGACCACCCGCAACCTCCGCACCCTGAACAAACTGATCGCCGCGGCCCCGGGCGCGTGAAGCCCGGCCCATCAGGCATCGCGGGTTAGAATGAGGCGCACCCCACGGTGCAGCGACCAATGGCACAAGTAGTGCAGCGACCAGCACGGCGGCGGCACCCCCGCGCCAATCGACAGGCACGTCACGACAGCCAAAGACAACGGGAGACTCATGTCCGGACATTCCAAGTGGGCGACAACAAAGCACCAGAAGGCGGTCACCGACTCGCGTCGGGCCAAGGCCTTCGCCAAGTTGATCAAGAACATCGAAGTCGCGGCCCGCATGGGTGGCGCCGACCTGTCGGGCAATCCGACCTTGGTCGACGCGATCCAGAAGGCCAAGAAGACCTCTGTTCCCAACGACAACATTGACCGTGCCGTCAAGCGCGGCGCCGGCCTGTCCGGCGAAGTAGTCGACTACACCACCATCATGTATGAGGGCTACGCCGCGCACGGCGTCGCCGTCATGATCGAGTGTTTGACCGACAACAAGAACCGCGCGGCCGCCGAGGTGCGCACCACCATGTCCAGAAACGGCGGCAACATGGCCGACCCCGGCAGCGTCGCGTACAACTTCCACCGCAAGGGCATCGTCGTCGTGCCGAAGAGCAACGGCCTCAGCGAAGATGACGTGCTCCTCGCCGTGCTCGACGCGGGCGCCGAAGAGGTCGTCGACGACGGTGAGAAGTTCGAGGTTTTTAGCGAAGCGCACGATCTCGTCGCGACCCGGACCGCCCTGCAGACAGCCGGGATCGACTACGACTCCGCCGACATCGCGTTCGTGCCCCAGCTCAAGGTCGAGGTCGACGCCGAGACCGCCCGCAAGGTGTTCCGGCTGATCGACGCCCTTGAAGAACTCGACGACGTGCAGAACATCTACAGTAACTACGACGTGTCGCCTGAGGTCATCGCGGAGCTTCAGGCCGAAGCCGAGTAGCGCGCTGTGTCGGTCCGGGTTCTGGGCATCGATCCCGGGCTGACCCGCTGCGGCGTCGGAATCGTAGACGTCGCCGCCAACCGATCCGCGTCCCTGGTTGACGTGACCGTGCTGCGCAGCTCGCCGGACTTGCCGCTCGAGCAGAGGCTCCTGTTGATCAGCCGGGGCCTGGAAGATTTGCTCGACCGGCACAAGCCGGTGGTCGTCGCCATCGAGAGGGTGTTCGCTCAGGACAATGTCAGCACCGTGATGGGCACCGCT
This sequence comes from Cryobacterium sp. TMT2-42-4, assembly GCF_004402645.1. Lineage (NCBI taxonomy): Bacteria > Bacillati > Actinomycetota > Actinomycetes > Micrococcales > Microbacteriaceae > Cryobacterium > Cryobacterium sp. TMT2-42-4. Next base: position 102,317 of record NZ_SOFT01000007.1, on the reverse strand, counting down.
CAGATGAGCGGCGTCGCGCTGCTCCTGGCGGCTCAGCGTGGGCTGACGGTCACCCTGCACACCCCGAGCGAGGTCAAGGCAGCCATCACCGGCTACGGGTCCGCCGACAAAGCCCAGGTCGGCGCCATGGTCGCACGGGTGCTGGGCCTGGCCGAGGTGCCCAAGCCCGCGGATGCCGCGGACGCGCTGGCCATCGCGATCTGCCATGCCTGGCGCACCGGGGCGGCCGGCGGCACCCTGCCCACGAGCGCCGACGTGGTCCCCGGCACCCTGACCCCGGCCCAGAAGGCGTGGCGCGCCGCCGAGCGCAGCGCAGTGTCGCCGGTGCCCCGTAGTCTGAAGCGGTGATTGCTTCCGTTCGTGGCCTTGTCCTGTCTGCCGTGGGTTCCACGGCCGTGATCGAGGTCGGGGGAGTCGGTCTGGCCGTACAGGTCACCCCGGCCACTGCGCTTTCCCTGCGCGTCGGCACGGAGGCCCGGCTTGCGACCACCCTTATCGTGCGCGAGGACTCGCTCACCCTCTTCGGATTCCCGTCCGCCGACGAACTCGAGGTCTTCGAGCTTTTGGTCGGCGTCACCGGGGTCGGCCCGAAATCGGCCCTTGGCGTACTCGCGGTGCTCAGCCCCGTCCAGATCGCTCAGGCCGTCTCGGCGGAAGACGACGGCGCTTTCCGCAAGGTCAGCGGCATTGGTCCGAAAACGGCCAAACTGATCGTGCTCTCCCTGGCCGGCAAGGTGTTCGTGACCGTCACGGCCGCGGCATCCGCCCGCCCGGAGCCCACCAGCGCGTCGGCGAACGTGCAGGCCGCCCTGATCGGGCTCGGCTGGTCGGAGAAGGTGGCGGCCGAGGCCGTCGACGAGACCCTCGCGGAGACCGTCGAACCCGGGCAGGTCGGCGTCGCAGCGCTCCTCCGCCTCGTACTCGTCAGGCTCGGCCCGGCCCAGCAGGCATCGGAGCGTCGCCCGTGACCGGCGCACAGGGTCTGGCCGGAGACCCCGGCGTGGAGCTCACCAGGCCGGAACTCGAGGGCGACGCCGAACTGGCCTTCGAGGGTGCCCTCCGTCCGCGCAGCCTCGGCGAGTTCGTCGGCCAGCAGAAGGTTCGCGGGCAGCTGCAGCTGCTCCTGACCGCAGCCACCATGCAGAGCCGTACCCCCGACCACATCCTGCTGGCCGGCCCGCCCGGACTCGGCAAGACCACTTTGGCCATGATCATCGCCTACGAGGGCAACCGCCCGCTGCGGATGTCCAGCGGCCCGGCCATCCAGCACGCCGGTGACCTGGCGGCGGTACTCTCCTCGCTGGTGCCCGGCGAGGTGCTGTTCATCGACGAGATCCACCGCATGGCCCGCTCCGCCGAGGAGATGCTCTATCTGGCGATGGAGGACTTCCGCATCGACATCATGGTCGGCAAGGGCGCCGGCGCCACCTCGGTTCCCCTCGACCTGGCACCGTTCACCCTGGTCGGCGCCACGACCCGGTCCGGACTGCTGCCCAACCCACTGCGCGACCGGTTCGGCTTCACCGCCCACCTCGAGTTCTACGCCGACCACGAGCTCGAGCAGGTGCTCGGCCGGGCAGCCAAACTGCTCGACCTGGCGATCGACACGGCCGCCATCGCTGAGATCGCCGGTCGGTGCCGCGGCACGCCCAGAATCGCCAACCGCCTGCTCCGGCGGGTGCGAGACTACGCGCTGGTGCACGGTGGAGACGCCGATGTGGCCGCGGTGCACGCGGCTCTCGAACTCTACGACGTCGACGCCATCGGGCTCGACCGGCTCGACCGGGAGGTGATGCGCATCATCCTGACTCGTTTTGGGGGAGGGCCGGTGGGTCTAAACACGCTCGCGGTGTCCGTGGGGGAGGAGTCCGAGACCATCGAGGCCGTCGTGGAGCCGTTCCTGGTGCGGATCGGCTTCCTGATGCGCACCCCGCGCGGCCGGGTGGCGACCGCGGAAGCGTGGCGGCATTTCGGCCTGACGGCCCCTCTGGTGGGTGGGCCGCCAATCCCTCTTATGCTGGATGACCTATAATTCGAGTTGGTTCGCCTCGAACCACTCGTGCTGGTTCTCCGAGCCAGACGCACAGACTTCGGCCCTCGCGCCGCAACCGGAAGGTCCCACAGTTTTATGGATCCGTTGACTCTCGTCATGCTCGCCGTTCTCGCGGCGCTCGTGTTCTTCATGTTCCGCAACAGCCGCAAACGCCAGAAGGACCTCGCTGCCCTGCAGGCCCAGATGGTCGTCGGCGCCGAGGTCATGACCAACTTCGGCATGTACGGAACCATCCTCGCGATTGACGAGGAGGCGAACAAGGTGGCCCTAGAGATCGCCCCGGGAACCGTCGTGCAGTTGCACCGTCAGACCATCGCCCGCGTGGTGGAGCCGATCGTGGCCGAGCCCGAAGATGAGGGCGTCGCCGAGCTGAACCAGGGCAGCGCCACCGTCATGGGCGAACCCGACTTCGGTCAGCGCGTTGCCGACACCGACGAAGAGCCCAAAAAGGGCGACGCCTAACCAATCCCTCTCCATGCCCGCGCCTCGGCGCGGGCATGAGCATGAGCATAGAAAGCTGAGTTCTCTGGTGGCAAAGTCGTCTCCGGCCAAGAAGGCCTGGCGTTCCCTCACGTGGCTGGGTGTGATCATCGTCGGCCTGATTGCGCTCAACACGGCCGGCGTGCTCACCGGCGGCGGATCCTGGACGCCCAAGCTGGCCCTGGACCTTGAGGGCGGCACGCAGATCATCCTCGCGCCGAAGCTCGAGTCCGGGCAGTCCGTCTCCTCGGAGCAGCTCAACGAGGCCGTGAAGATCATTCGGCAGCGCATCGACTCTGCAGGCGTCTCCGAGGCGGAGATCAACACCCAGGGTGGCCAGAACATCGTCGTGTCCATCCCCGGTGTGCCGGACGACGCGACGATCAACCGAATCGAGTCCTCCGCCAAGCTCGAGTTCCGACCGGTGCTCGTGGCCGGTGCCCCGTCCGCGGCCAGCGTCGGTGAGGACGTTGTCGGAGAGGACGGGGTCGCGACCCCGGTACCGACCCCCACGGTCGACCCGAGCCTGGAAAGCACCCCGACCGCGGTGCCCACCGACGGGAGCGACCTGAACTGGGTCACCCCCGCGCTCCAGGCCCAGTACGAGGCCTTCGATTGCAGCAAGATCGACACCACCAATGTGGCACCGGCGGCGGAGCCGCTTGTCACCTGTGAGGCCGACGGCTCCATCAAGTACATCCTCGGCCCGGTTGAAGTCAGCGGCGAGAACGTCTCCGACGCGACCAACGGCCAGCAGACCACGCAGAGCGGCGCCACGACCGGTGAATGGGTCGTCAACATCACCTTCGACGGAACCGGAACCAAGGCCTTCGCCGACGTCAGCACCCGGCTGAACGCGCTCACCGGAGCGCAGAACCAGTTCGCGATCGTGCTCGACGGCAACGTCATCTCGGCCCCGCGCACCCTGGCGGCCATCACCGACGGCAACGCGCAGATCAGCGGTGACTTCGACCAGGACTCGTCAAAGGCCCTGGCTGACCAGCTCAAGTTCGGCGCCTTGCCGATCAGCTTCACCGTGCAGAGCCAGGACACCATCTCGGCGACCCTGGGCTCCAGCCAGCTCACCGGCGGCCTGATCGCAGGCCTGATCGGACTAGTGCTGGTCGTGCTCTACTCGCTGATCCAGTACCGCCTGCTCGGCCTCGTCACCGTGGCGTCGCTTACGGTCGCGGCGATCATCACCTACCTGCTGATCACGATCCTCTCCTGGCGCGAAGGCTACCGGCTGTCTTTGGCCGGCGTCGCGGGTCTGATCGTCGCGATCGGCATCACCGCCGACTCCTTCATCGTCTACTTCGAGCGGGTGCGTGATGAGCTCCGGGACGGACGAGGGCTCGAATCCTCCGTCGAGGCCGGCTGGAAGCGCGCCCTGCGCACCATTCTCGCCTCCGACGCGGTCAACATCTTGGCCGCCGGCGTCCTGTTCATCGTCGCCGTCGGCAACGTCAAGGGCTTCGCCCTCACCCTGGGGCTGACCACACTCGTCGACGTGCTCGTGGTCATGCTCTTCACCCACCCGATGCTCCAGCTGCTGGCGCGCACGAAGTTCTTCAGCGACGGACACAAGTTCAGCGGCCTCGACCCGCGGGCCCTGGGCGCGACCTACCGCGGGCGGGCGAAATTCCGTCCTTCAAGCGATCTCCCTTCCGCCAAACTGTCCTCGGCCAGCCGTGAGGCAGCAAAGCGCCAGACCATCGCCGAGCGCAAGGCGTCAGAACTCGTCGGTTCCAGTGCGGATCGAACGACCGACGGGAAGGATTCCTAATGGCCAGCTTTTCCCAGTTCGGCAACGACCTGCACACGGGCAAGCGCTCGTTCGACATCGTCGGGCGGCGCAAGACCTGGTACCTGGTCGCGGTCGTGGCACTCTTCGTGGCCATCGTCGTTCCCCAGCTGCGTGGCGGCTTCGTCTTCGGCATCGAGTTCACGGGAGGCTCCGAGTTCAAGATCTCCCAGGTCGCCGACCAGGACCAGGGAGCTGCCGCCGACGCCGTGACCGAGGTCGTCCCGTTGGCGACGCCCAGGGTGTCGAGCGTCAGCAGCACCGGCATCCGCGTGCAGACCGACCAGCTCACCAGCGACGAGACCCGGGAGATTCGCGCCGCGCTGGCGGATGCGTACGCCGTGCCGATCGAGCAGGTCACCGCGTCCTTCATCGGTCCGGTCTGGGGCCAGGACATTACCGGCCAGGCCGTGCGCGGACTCCTCATCTTCCTCGTTCTCGCCGCCATCGGCATGGCACTGTACTTCCGCACCTGGAAGATGTCGCTCGCGGCCATGACCGCGCTGATGCACGACCTCGTCATCACGGCCGGGATCTACGGAATCACCGGTTTCGAGATCACCCCGGCCGCCGTGATCGGATTTCTCACGATCCTCGGCTACTCGCTCTACGACACGGTCGTGGTCTTCGACAAGATCCGCGAGAACACCTCGGAGGCGGGCGCCGATACGCGCACGTTCGCAGAATCCGTAAACCTAGCCGTCAACCAGACCCTGGTGCGCTCGATCAACACCTCCGTCGTCGCGGTGCTGCCGGTCGCCTCGATCCTGTTCATCGGAACGCTCGTGCTCGGGGCAGGAACCCTTCGGGACATCTCGCTGGCACTCCTGATCGGCATCATCGCCGGCGCCTACTCGACGATCTTCATCGCGTCGCCGCTGTACGCTCAAATCCGCTCCGCGGAGCCGGCCGTGCGCCGGGCCGACCAGAAGGTTCTCGCCCAGCGGGCGAAGGCCGGCCCCGCGCTGAAGGTGGCCGCCGAAGTCAGCGCCTAATAGTCGGCCCTGATCACCGCCGGAGGAGGCCCGCACCCGAGCCGGAAGTGGTACCCGATCCGGTTCGGGAGCAGTAATAATTGATCAAGCGGATGGAGGTGGCCAGATGACCGAACTGACGACTCCTCCTGCCTCCCCGGCACCGCTCCCGCCGGCATCCTTGCGGCGCCTCGTGCCTCGGATCTTTTCCCGGGCCCAGCCGGTCGGCGCGGTCGACACGCTGCTGAAAACCGTGCGGATGCACCATCCCAAGGTGGACCTCTCGATCATCGAGCGGGCCTACGTCACCGCGGAGCAGGCGCATGAGGGCCAGTTTCGCCGCAGCGGAGAACCGTACATCACCCATCCGGTCGCGGTCGCGCAGATCCTGGCGGATCTGGGCATCGGTCCCAAGACCGTCTCGGCGGCACTGCTGCACGACACCGTGGAGGACACCGAGTACACCCTCGACCAGCTGAGGCACGATTTCGGCGACGAGATCACCATGCTGGTCGACGGCGTCACCAAGCTGGACAAGGTCAAGTACGGCGACAGCACCCAGGCCGAGACCGTGCGCAAGATGATCGTGGCGATGTCCAAGGACATCCGTGTGCTGATCATCAAGCTCGCCGACCGACTGCACAACGCGCGCACCTGGGGATTCGTGCCTGCCGAGTCCGCGGTTCGGAAGGCGACCGAGACGCTGGAGATTTACGCGCCGCTCGCGCACCGTCTGGGGATCCAGGCCATCAAGTGGGAGCTTGAAGACCTCTCGTTCGCGGTGCTGTACCCCAAGCTCTACGCCGAGATCGACAGTCTTGTCAAGCAGCGCACTCCGCAGCGAGAAGAGTTCGTGCAGCACGTCATCGACTCGATCGTCGACGACCTGAAGGCCGCCCGCATTCGGGGCAAGGTCGCCGGCCGGCCCAAGCAGTACTACTCGATCTACCAGAAGATGGTCGTGCGCGGGCGCGAGTTCGACGACATCTACGATCTGGTCGGCATTCGAGTGCTCGTCAACTCGGTGCGGGACTGCTACGCGGTTCTCGGTGCAATCCACGCCCGGTGGACGCCGCTTCCCGGCCGGTTCAAGGACTACATCGCCACCCCCAAATTCAACCTGTACCAGTCGCTGCACACCACGGTTCTCGGCCCGAGCGGGCGCGCCGTGGAAATCCAGATCCGCACCCAGGAAATGCACCAGCGCGCCGAATTCGGCGTGGCCTCGCACTGGAAGTATAAGGAGCAGACCACAGGAAAGAGTTCCGGTCCGGGCCCGCAGAGCGACACCGACATGGCTTGGCTCGCCCACATCTCCGACTGGCAAGCCGAAACGGCCGACCCGGGGGAGTTCCTCGACTCGCTGCGCTACGAGATCGGTGCCAAAGAGGTCTACGTCTTCACCCCCAAGGGCCGGGTGATCGGTCTGCCGGCCGACGCCACCCCGGTCGACTTCGCCTACGCCGTGCACACCGAGGTCGGCCATCGCACCATGGGCGCCAAGGTCAACGGGCGCCTCGTCCCGCTGGAGAGCCCTCTCGTCACCGGTGACGTCGTCGAGGTGTTCACGTCGAAGAATCCCGACTCCGGCCCGAGCAAGGACTGGCTGAACTTCGTCAAGAGCCCCCGGGCCCGCAACAAGATCCGCCAGTGGTTCACCAAGGAGCGCCGCGACGAGGCGATCGAGCAGGGCCGCGACGCCATCGCGCGCGCTATGCGCAAGCAGAACCTGCCGCTGCAGAAACTGATGAACCAGGACTCCTTCGCCGAAGTTGCCGCGGTGATGAAGTATGAAGACGTCTCTGCGCTGTACGCCGCCGTCGGCGAGGGGCATGTGTCGACGCAGTCGGTGCTGGAGAAGGTGGTCGCCACCCTGCAGAGCGTCGAGGAGAGCGATGCCACGGACCTGCCGTTCGCGCTCCACGGCCGCACCCAGACGCTCCGCAACAGCGACTCGGGCATCCTCGTGCGCGGCGCCCCCGACATCCTGGTGAAGCTTGCCCGCTGCTGCACTCCCGTGCCGGGTGACAGGGTCGTGGGGTATATCACGCGCGGCGCCGGGGTATCGGTGCACCAGGCATCCTGTCGCAACGTGCAGTCCCTCCTCAAGGAACCCGAGCGCATGATCGACGTCGATTGGGCGCCCACTTCCAAGAGCCTGTTCCTGGTGCAGATCCAGATCGAGGCTCTCGACCGCTCCGGGTTGCTCTCCGACGTCACCCGAGTGCTGTCGGAGCATCACGTCAACATCCTGTCGGCGACGGTGCACACCTCCTCCGACCGACTCGCGATCAGCCGGTTCGTCTTCGAGATGGGCGACACCACTCACCTCGATCGCGTGCTCAATGCGGTGCGCCGTATCGACGCCGTTTATGACGTCTACCGCGTCAACGAGGGCTGAGCGGCCATTCAGCTCGCATTGGCCTCCCGGTAGAGACATCAGGTGGGGCGCGGATGCTCGTCGAGGTACCGTTGCACCTCCCGCAGTCGGGTCCGGGCAGGAGCCTTGAACGGCAGGTTGGGTGCCGCGCATAGGCGGCTGGCCGGGTCGGTGCTGGTGCAGCCGGCCAGGCGCAGCAGGGCGGCGATCAGGGCGACGCGGTCACCGTCGGTGGGCGCGTCGTGCCAGCGGACGAGGTCGACGGCGGTGCGCAGGGGCAGCGTAACCCGGAGGCCGGAGATCGCCTGAAGCTGGTCGGACGGGCAGTTGACCTCGCGGATCTGCATTCGGGGCGATGGGACCAGTTTCATTCGGGCGGAACTCTGCACGCAGAAGTGGTGGCGGCGAGGTTCCGGCGCCAGACCGTAGATCCAGGCCGCGGTCATCCGCTCGGCGATGGCCCGTGGGGACGCAAGCAGCAACCCGACGGCCCGGGCGCGTCGCACCCGGTCATCGACCTCGTCGACCGGGCACCAGAAGTCGCCCAGGGTGAAGAGTTCCCCGTCGAGACGGGCGCCGCACAGCTCCGCGAGCGGCAGGTCGTGGGCGGAGAGCACCACGGGAAGGCGTGAGTTCATCGACTGTGGGTTCATCGACTCAGCGTGCGGCCGGGTGCGTTCTCCCGCCCACGAAAAGCGGGGATCTGTGGACAGATCCCCGCTCGTCGTGCTGTGGACGGCCGGGCTACTGGCTGATGGCCTTCAGCCACGCCTTGCGGGCCTCGAGAGCCTCGGTGGCTTCCGTGATCGCCGCGGCATCCCCGCCGGCCTGCGCCGCGGCCAGTTCGGCCTCGAGCTTGACGATGGCATCGTGCAGCTGGCCGGCCAGACCCTCGGCGCGAGCCTTGGTCTCCGGGTTGTTGCGCTTCCAGTGGTCGTCGTCGAGCTTGCGCACGGCCGCCTCGACCTTGCGCATGCGGTCCTCGATGGACTTGACCGAGTCGCGCGGAACCTTGCCGATGGCGTCCCACCGGCGCTGGATGGAGCTCAGCGCGCTGCGCGCCTTGGCGCGGTCCGTCTCGGCCAGCAGAAGTTCGGCTTCGGTGAGCAACTCGACCTTGAGAGTCAGGTTGCCCGCGAACTCCTCGTCATCGTGCGCGTCGATTTCGGACTTGACCGAGTAGAGCACGTCGCCGGCTGCCTTGAACTTGGCCCACATGGCGTCGTCCTGCTTCTTGCCGCTGCGACCCGCGAGCTTCCACTCGTCGAGCAGAGTGCGGTACCCCGGGATGCCATCGGCGCCCTTGAGGGCGAGGGCCTCGGCCTGCTCGATCAGGTGCTGCTTGCGGTTGCGAACGTCCTTGTGGGCGCTGTCCAGCTCGGCGAAGAACGCCTTACGGTTCTGCTCGATCGTGGTGCGGGCCGCGCGGAACCGCTTCCACAGGTCATTGGCCTCGCCCTTGGGAATGCGCGGAGCATCGTGCTGGTGGGCCTGCCACTTCGCGAACAGGACCTCCAGGGCAGCGCTGGTCTGCTTCCACTGTGTCTTGGCCGGGTCTTCGGCGGCGAGAGCCTCGGCCTCGGCGACGATCGCGGCACGCTCGGCGACGGCGGCGGTCGCTGCGGCCTTCGCCTCGGCGCCCTGCTGCTCGGTGAGCTCGGTCACCGCGCCGCCGAGGGCACCCAGGCGGGTGGCCAAGGCTGCCAGGTTGCCGACCGCGTTGGCGTTCGCCACGGCCTCCGTCAGATGTTTGACGGACTTCGCGATATCTGCGGCAGGTGCCCCACCCTTGGCGCGCTGTTCGAGAAGCGTGACCTGGCCGTTGAGCTCAACGTATTTCCGTTCGAAGTAGGCAAGCGCCTCTTCCGGCGTCGCGTCGGGATACTGTCCCACGGCGCGCTCGCCTGTCGCTTCGCGCACGTAAACCGTGCCGGTATCGTCTACGCGACCCCATGGTTGCTGATCTGTCGCAGTCAAGAGCCTCACCTTATTGATGTCGTTGTGTGCTCACAAGTGAGCCAATACCCGGTCAAGCCTATTGCAAGCCCGCGCGCTGTTCGTCTGTTCTACTGAACTGATACCTGAGTGATGCTGGTCGGCACCTGAGGGGTGCCGTCCGAAGAGCCGTCGGCGACGCCGGCAGCCGTGATCTGCGCTTTGATTTCGTCCAGTCCATCGGTCACCCGGCCGAGCACCGTGTAGCCGCCGACCGCGTCGGCGGGGATGGTCGTGTCGTCGTAGACGATGAAGAACTGGCTGCCCATACTGTAGGCGTTGCCGCCCTGGCGGGCCATGGCCAGTGTGCCGGCTGGGTACACATCGTCGGCCGGGGCGTTTTCAATCGGTCCATAGCTGTAGCCGGGGCCACCCGATCCCGTTCCGGTCGGGTCCCCGCACTGCAGCACGAAGAAACCGCCGTCGGTGAGCCGGTGGCAGGTCACGTCCTGGTAGAAGCCGGTGGTGATCAGGTTGATGGTCGAGGACACCGCCTGAGGGGCGAGGGCTCCGTCGAGCTCGATCTCAAGCGGAATGCCGTTGAGGGCCAGCGTGCCGGTCCAGGTGCGGTCTTCCGCCAGGGTGCTGGGCGGCACCTCGCCGCTGTTCGCGCTGTCGGACGGTGCGGCCGACGCGGAGGGGGAAGCGGTGTCGGCGGCGGAGGGTGCCGGGCTGCCGGAGCCTCCGGTGACGAACAGGACCTGCGCGCCGACGGCCAGCGCCACGACCACGGCCACGCTGACACCGGCGATGCGGTTGTCCCGCCGACGCCGCTTCACCTGGTGCGCATTCACCGAACGCCGAGCCTGAAAGGCGCGCACTCGCACGCGCGCCTCGCGGGCTTCACGGTCCTGCTTCTTGTTCGTTACCACGTCGTAGCCTCCAGGCGGCCTCCATCGGAAGGCCCGATCGAACGGGGACGGCTCCAGCGTCTGGCGCCCGAACCATGTTGAACTCTACGCAACCCGGAGAGGGCAGACAAACATCCGCTCCGGGCAGCACCGGTTCAGGATCGGCCCGGTCACCGGCACAAACTACGCTGGACCCATGGTGGATTCACAACCGGGACTGCGCAGCGGGGCCACACCCCTCGCCGTACGGATGCGCCCGACGAGCCTCGAGGAGGTCGCCGGTCAGAAGCATCTGCTCACACCGGGCTCCCCGCTGGTCAGCCTGGCCAGTGACAAGACCGGGGAGCAGGGCGCGGTCTCCGTCATCCTGTGGGGCCCGCCCGGCACCGGCAAGACCACCCTGGCCCAGGCCATCGCGCGCAGCTCGGGCCGTCGGTTCGTCGAGCTGTCCGCGGTGTCGGCCGGAGTGCGGGACGTGCGCCAGGTAATGGACGAGGCGCGCACCAGCCGGGACCTCTACGGACTCTCTACCGTGCTCTTCCTGGACGAGATCCACCGGTTCAGCAAGGCGCAGCAGGACGCTCTCCTGCCCGGGGTGGAGAACGGTGTCATCATCCTCGTGGCCGCGACCACCGAGAACCCGTCCTTCTCCGTGATCTCGCCGCTGCTGTCCCGCTCCCTGCTGCTCACCCTCGAAACGCTCAGCGACGACGATCTCGGTGTCGTTGTCGACCGGGCCGTGGTCGACCCGCGCGGCCTGGCCGACCGGTTCGTGCTCGACCCCGAAGCCAGGGCCGCGATCATCCGGCTCGCGTCGGGTGACGCCCGACGGGCGCTGACCGCCCTGGAGGCCGGTTCGGTGGCGGCGGCGTCCTCCGTCGACGCCGAGTCCGACGCGAAGCCGGTCATCACCACCGAGGTCGTCGCCCTCGCTGTCGACCGTGCGCTTCTGCGCTACGACCGCAACGGCGATGAGCACTACGACGTCATCAGCGCCTTCATCAAATCGGTGCGCGGCTCGGATGTCGACGCGTCCCTCCACTATCTCGCGCGCATGATCGAGGCCGGCGAAGATCCCCGGTTCATCTGCCGCCGCATCATCGTGCTGGCCTCCGAAGACATCGGCATGGCCGACCCTCAGGCGCTGGTGATCGCCATCGCCGCCGCCGACGCCGTGCAATACATCGGCATGCCCGAGGGCCGCATCCCGCTCGCCCAGGCCGTCGTGCACCTGGCCACCGCACCCAAGTCCAACGCGGCCTACATGGCCCTGGATGCGGCGATCGCCGACGTGCGGAACGGCAAGACCGGCCGGGTGCCCAAACCGTTGCGGGATGCGCACTACCCAGGCGCCAAACGCCTCGGCCACGGCAAGGGCTACAAGTATCCCCACGACGTCGCCCTCGGCGTGCTGGCCCAGCAGTACCCGCCGGACGAGCTCGCCGAGGTGCGCTATTACGAGCCCACCGAGCACGGCCATGAGCGCGAGATCTCGGCCCGCCTCGCCAAGTTGCGCAAGATCATCCGTGCCCGCTGAACGGAACGGCCGAAGGACCCGATGTGCTAACCTGAACGCTGCCTACAAATGGAATCGGCATGCGGCTGCGTCCGATTCCGGATTGGATGGTTTCGCCCTGTAGCCGGGCGTGCCATGGCACCACCCCTCTGAACTCCCATGACGTTGAGGCTGTGCTGTCTGACTGCGCGGCCCCCGCCCTGGTTTCCCCTTGTTTGCAGTTCCATCGAAAGGACACCGTGTCTACCAAGTCACGTACCCGCAGTAAGACCCGCCTCTCGCGGGCCCTGGGCATCGCCCTGACCCCGAAGGCCGCTCGCTACCTGGAGAAGCGTCCGTACGCACCGGGCGAGCACGGTCGCACCAAGCGCAAGACCGACTCCGACTACGCCGTTCGCCTCCGCGAAAAGCAGCGCTTACGTGCCCAGTACGGCATCCGCGAAGCCCAGCTCAAGATCGCGTTCGAGGAAGCTCGCCGCGCCCAGGGACTGACCGGTGAGAACCTCGTCGAGATCCTCGAGACCCGTCTCGACGCTCTTCTCGTTCGCTCCGCGATCGCCCGCACCACCGCCCAGGCCCGTCAGATGATCGTGCACCGTCACATCCTGATCGACGGCCAGCTGGTCGACCGTCCGTCCTTCCGCGTGAAGCCGGGACAGCTCATCCACGTCAAGCCCAAGAGCGAGGCCATGGAGCCGTTCCAGGTCGCAGCCGCCGGCGGTCACGTCGACGTCCTGCCCAAGCTCCCCGCCTACCTTGAGGTCGAGATCGACAAGCTGCAGGCCCGCCTCGTGCGCCGCCCGAAGCGCATCGAAATCCCCGTGACCTGCGAAGTCCAGCTCGTCGTCGAGTACTACGCGGCCCGCTAGGCTCCTTTTCACCCGCACCGCCGTCAGGCGCTGCAACTGAACTACGCTGGAGAGCGGATCACCCTGGGGTGGTCCGCTCTTTGCGTACGCGCACCTGGCTCGTGAATGTCGAATCTGGAATGGATGGTTGGTCAATGTCTGGTGGAGATATTGTCGGGCTCGTATTCGCCGCTGCCTTCGTGATGCTGGTCGGGTTCCTGGCCCTGCCCCTGGTCAAGCTCGGTCGCGTCTTCGACGAGACGACCGCGGCCATCCGCGACCTGACCCACACCGTCACCCCACTGCTCGAGGAATCCACCAAGACGATTCAGGAGACCAACGCGCAGTTGGCCCGGGTGGACACCATCACCTCGAACGTGGCGGATGTCACGGGCAACGTCTCCGCTCTGGTCGCCCTCGTCTCGGCGACCGTCGGCGGCCCGCTGGTCAAACTGGCCGGCTTCTCCGCGGGGGTTCGCGCGGCTCTCGGGGCTGCCCGCCCGGGCGGCACCCGCCGCCGCCGCCACAGGTAGTCGGGTACTCTGGAACGGAGCCGGCCCGTCTGGGATTCGCCGGTCAGACGGTCGTTCCAGACGTTCAACCGCCGTGAACCGACCTTTTCACCACTTTTCAGGGTCTGCACACATATTCAGGGAGCATTGCTATGAAGAATTTCATCTGGTTTGTCGTCGGCGTCACCACCGGGCTGCTCATCGCCCGCGAAGCCGGCAAGACGCGTCAGGGGAAGCAATTCTTCGCCGATCTGGACACCAAGGCGCGCGAATTCGGTGAGGCCATCTCGGACGGCTACCGCAAGCGTGAGGCCGAGCTGCGGGACGCCATCGGCGACATCGCGTCGGAGACCGAAGTCACGATCGAAAAACTCGCCCAGTAAGTACTCGGCCAGTACGTGCTCGCCAGGTAGGAATCATCCATATCTTTTTCACTACAACGAACTACGGAACTAATGCAGACTGCTGAAATTCGCGGGCGCTGGCTCGACTTCTTTGCCGATCGCGGTCACACCGTCGTCCCCTCCGCTTCGCTTGTCAGCGACGACCCCACACTCCTGTTCACGGTGGCCGGGATGGTCCCGTTCGTACCGTATTTGACCGGTCTCGTGCCGCCCCCCTACCCGCGAGCGACGAGTGTTCAGAAATGCATCCGCACCAACGACATCGAAGAGGTCGGCAAGACCCCGCGTCACGGCACCTTCTTCCAGATGAACGGTAACTTCTCGTTCGGCGACTACTTCAAGGAACAGGCGATCGGTTACGCCTGGGAACTGCTCACCAGCTCGGATGCCGATGGCGGCTACGGCTTCGCCGAGAAGGACCTCTGGGTCACCGTCTACGAGGACGACGACGAGGCCTTCCGGTACTGGCGCGCCCTCGGCCTGCCCGAGCACCGCATCCAGCGTCTCGGCATGGACACAAACTACTGGTCGACCGGTCAGCCCGGGCCTGCCGGGCCCTGCTCCGAGATCTTCTTCGACCGCGGCCCGGCCTACGGCATCGACGGCGGCCCGGCCACCGACGACGACCGGTACGTCGAAATCTGGAACCTCGTCTTCATGCAGTACCTCCGCGGCGAGGGCACCAGCAAGAACGACTTTGTCATCCTCGGCGACCTGCCGAAGAAGAACATCGACACCGGCATGGGGCTCGAACGTGTCGCCTTCCTCAAACAGGGCGTTCAGAACATGTACGAGATCGACCAGGTGCGCCCGGTCCTCGACCGGGCCGCGGAACTGTCCGGTCGCCGCTACGGGGCCGGTCACGACGACGACGTGCGGATGCGCATCGTCGCTGACCATGTGCGGTCGTCCCTGATGCTGATGAGCGACGGAGTGATGCCGTCCAACGAGGGCCGCGGGTACATCCTGCGCCGCCTGATGCGCCGCAGCGTGCGTGCCATGCGCCTCCTCGGCGTCGACGCCGCGACCTTTCCCGAATTGTTTCCGGCCTCGCGCGACGCCATGGCCGGCGCGTACCCCGAGGTCAAGGCCGACTACGCCCGCATCAGCCAGGCCGCTTATGCCGAAGAGGAGACCTTCCTGCGCACCCTCGCCAGTGGCAGCGCCGTGCTCGACCTCGCCGTCGCGAAGACCAAAAAAGCGGACCAGGTCGTTCTGCCGGGCGACACCGCGTTCCTCCTGCATGACACCTACGGCTTCCCGATCGAGATCACCCTCGAGATGGCCGAGGAGGCCGGGCTCAGCGTCAACCGCGAGGCCTTCGACACACTGATGGCCAAGCAGCGCGCGATGGCCAAGGCCGACGCCAAGGCCAAGAAGACGCACCTCGCCGACCTGTCGGTCTACAGCGCATTCCGCGCGGCGGGGGAGACCGTCTTCACGGGCTACGACGCCCTGCAGACCGAATCCAGCGTGCTCGGGATCATCGTCAACGGTCTCTCCGTCGACCGCGCCGTCTCCGGTGACATCGCCGAGGTGATCCTCGCCGAGACGGCCCTGTACGCGGAGTCCGGCGGGCAAGAGGCCGATGCCGGTTTGATCGTGGGCACCGGCTACGAGCTCGAGGTGCTCGACGTGCAGAAGCCCGTCAAGGGCCTGATCAGCCACAAGGTGCAGGTGCGGTCCGGCGAGGTCGGCGTCGGGGACTCCGCCACCAGCGTCGTCGACCCCGACTGGCGCCGCGGTGCCCGGCAGGCGCACTCCGGCACGCACGTGCTGCATGCCGCCCTCCGCCAGGTGCTCGGCCCGAACGCCCACCAGTCCGGCTCGTACAACAAGGCCGGTTTCTTCCGCCTCGACTTCTCCTGGAACCAGGCACTTTCCCCGGCAACCCGAAGCGAGATCGAAGAGATCTCCAACAACGCCATCCGGGACAACCTGCCCGTGCTCACCCGGGAGCTGCCCCTGGCCGAGGCGAAGGCTCTCGGAGCGATGGCCCTGTTCAGCGAGAAGTACGGCGATCGAGTCCGCGTCGTCGATATCGGCGGCCCCTGGTCTCGCGAACTCTGCGCGGGAACCCACGTAGCCTCCAGCGCCGAGATCGGCATGATCAACCTGGTCAGCGAGGGTTCTGTCGGTTCCACGAACCGCCGGGTGGAGTCGTTGGTCGGCCTCGAGGCCTTCCGCGACCTGGCCGCCGAGCGCGCCCTTGTCTCCCAGCTGACCTCACACCTGAAGACGCCGCGGGAGCAGTTGCCAGAGCGCATCAACGAGCTCGTGCAGAGCCTCAAGGCCGCCGAGAAGAAGATCGCCGCGTTCGAGGCGCGGGCCCTCTCCGACAGGGTGCCTGCCCTCGTCGCCTCGGCAAAGCTGGTCGGTTCCGTCACTGTCGTGGCCGAGCAGGTCGGCACGCTGGGCTCCGCTGACGACCTGCGGATGCTGGTCACGGCCACCCGCACGCAGCTCGGCAGCACCCCGGCGGTCGTGGCCCTCGCGGCCGTGGTCGCCGACAAGCCCGTCGTCATCGTGGCCACCAACCCCGCGGCCCGGGAGGCCGGGCAGCGTGCGGGAGTCCTGGCGAAGCAGGTCGCCGGCATCCTCGGCGGCGGCGGCGGCGGCAAGGACGACCTCGCCCAGGGCGGCGGCACCGACGCAGCAGCCATCCCGAACGCCCTCGCGGCCGTTCGATCCGCCGTAGCAGGCTGAACCATGCGTCACGGTGTGCGGGTCGGAGTCGACGTCGGGAAAGCCCGGATCGGCCTGGCCCGCAGCGACGCGCACGGCCTGCTGGCGACCCCGGTCGAGACCGTCCACCGCGACCACTCCGGCAGCCTGGACGTGGCCCGGATCGTGGCCGTGGTGGCCGAGCTCGACGCCGTTGAGGTGGTGGTCGGGTTGCCGCTCGCGCTCTCCGGCAACCGCACGGCGTCGACCAACGATGCGGTTGGATTCGCCGAACTGCTGGCCCGGTCCCTGACCGTTCCGGTTCGCCTGGTCGATGAGCGTCTCTCCACCGTCGCGGCGCAGTCGGTCCTGCGCTCTGCGGGGCGGAAGGCCAAAACCCAGAAACCCGTGATCGACCAAGTCGCCGCGGTCATCATCCTCCAGCACGCCCTCGACACCGAACGCACCCTCGGCACGCCCGCCGGCACCGCCGTCGAACTCGTGCGCGACCAGCTTCCAGCCGGGCCCCCACCAGCTGCCGCACCGAATGAAGGGCAGCCTCAACGATGACACCCCCTCCCGCCGACAGCACCGGAGCCCCGGCCGAGCCGGGCGACCCGACAAGCCCCATCGACCCGGCGGACCCTCTCAGTTCGCGTCGGGCCATCCGTGAGTCACGGGGCGAAGGCACCCGGTCCAGTCGTCGCGCCCTGCTGGACTCCGCTCCGGTGCCGCAGAAGAAGGGCCGCCGGGGCGCCTGGGGCTGCCTGATCGTCTTCCTGATCCTGGCCGGACTCGCCGGTGCCGCCGCCGTCCTGCTCCAGGAGCCGATCGGTGCCGTGATCGGCATGGTGCAGGGCCCGGCGGACTACGACGGCGCCGGAGACGACGAGGTCATCGTGATGATCCACGACGGTGAAACCGGTCAGGACGTCGCGAACTCCCTCGTCGCCCAGGACGTGGTGAAGAGCTACGACGCGTTCTACGAGGTGCTCCGCGCGGAGAGCCCGGCACCCGTCTTCCAGCCCGGCGCCTACCGTTTGGCCGGCAAGATGAGCGGCCGAGCCGCCCTCGACGCCCTGCTCGACCCGGACAACAAGCTAGAACAGACCGTGGTGATACCCGAGGGGACCACGACCGCCTCGGTGCTCCAGCTGATCAGCGAGGGCACCAGCATTCCCTTGGCCGATCTCGAGGCTGCGGCCGCCGACGTCGAGCCCTACGGCCTGCCGGGCGAGGCAACCACCCTCGAGGGGTTCCTGTTCCCGGCCACCTACACGTTCCCCCCGGAGACCACGGCGCCCGAGGCCATCCGCACGCTCGTCGACCGACAGTTCGAGGCTCTCGACGCTGCCGGGGTCGCGCCCGAGAACCGCTGGAAGACCATCGTTCTCGCGGCCCTGATCCAACGCGAAGCGGGGCTGACGGAGGATTTCTACAAGGTCTCGCGCGTGTTCCTGAACCGGCTCGACCCGGCGCAGTGGCAGAGCGGGCTCCTGCAGTCCGACGCTACCGTGGCCTACGGGACCGGGGCGACCGACCGGGTGAAGACAACGGATGCCGAACGCGTCGACGCCGTCAACGCCTTCAACACTTATGTGCACCCCGGGCTTCCCGTGGGGCCGATCTCGAACCCCGGCGACATCGCGATCGACGCCGCCGTGAACCCCGCCGACGGTACCTGGCTGTACTTCGTGTCCTGGAACCTCGACACGGGGGAGACAATCTTCTCCACCACGATCGCGGAACACGACGCCGCCGTGAACAAATGGCTGGCCTGGATGGAAGAGAACCCCGAATATGGTTGAGCCCGAAGCATCCGTGCCGGCCCCCACCCTTGACCCTGTCCGCGTGCGTCGCCTTGCGGTGCTGGGCTCGCCCATCGATCATTCCCTCTCCCCGGCACTGCACCGGGCCGCGTACCAGGCGCTCGGCCTGGACTGGCGCTACGACGCCGTGCGGGTGCCGGCGGGCGGACTGCCGGACTTCCTCGCGTCCCTGGGCGCAGACTGGCGCGGCCTCTCCCTCACGATGCCCCTCAAGCACGAGGTCCAGGCGCAGCTCGACGGCATCGACCGGGTCGCCGCTCAGACCGGCTCCGTCAACACGGTGCTATTCGGTGAAGTCGACGGCCGGCGCACGTTGCAGGGTTTCAACACGGACGTCACCGGCCTGGTGCGTGCCCTCGCCGAAGCCGGAGTGCACCGCGCGGTGCACGTGTGCCTGCTCGGCGCCGGAGCCACCGCGGCATCCGCCCTGGTCGCAGCGGCTGAGCTGGGGGCGGAGCTGGTCGACGTGCTCGTGCGCACCCCGGCGAAGGCGGCCGATCTGGTCGAACTGGGGCAGAGCCTCGGGGTCGTGGTACGGGCCTACCCGCTCACCGACCTGCCCGACCCTGCCCGCGTCAGCGAGCTGGTGATCAGCACCCTGCCCGGGGGCAGCGACCCGGGCGCCGAGTTTCCCGCCGGGCTGCGCCGGCAGGCGCTCCTGTTCGACGTGAGTTATTCCCCCTGGCCCAGCGCCCTCGCCCGGTCCTGGTCGTCGGCGGGCGGCACCGCGGTGTCCGGAGAGGGGATGCTGCTGCACCAGGCCCTGATCCAGGTGCGCATCTTCGTCTCCGGCGACCCGTTCGAACCGCTGCCGAACGAGGACGTGGTGCTGCACGCCATGCGCGGCGCCCTGACCGGGAAGGCTGTGACAGGATAGTGGTCATGCTTCGTTGGCTCACCGCCGGAGAGTCCCACGGCCCCGAACTCATCGCCATTGTCGAAGGTTTGCCCGCTGGAATCCCGGTCACCCTAGATGCGATCCGCCGTGATCTTGCGCGCCGCAAACTCGGCTACGGCCGAGGCGCGCGCCAGAAGTTCGAGCAGGACGAACTGAATATTTCCGGCGGCGTGCGCCACGGCCTCACCATGGGCGGACCGGTTGCCCTGCGGATCGGCAACACCGAATGGCCCAAGTGGGCCGAGGTGATGAGCCCCGCACCGGTGGAGACCGCGTCCGCGCGCGGCCGCGGCGCCCCCCTGACCCGTCCCCGGCCCGGCCACGCCGATCTGGTCGGCATGCAGAAGTACGGCTTCGGCGAGGCCCGCCCGGTACTGGAGCGCGCCAGCGCCCGGGAGACCGCGGCACGTGTCGCGCTCGGTGCCGTCGCCCGGTCGTTCCTGGCCGAGCTCGGCATCACCCTCGTCAGCCACACCCTGTCGATCGGGGCGGTTCGCGTGCCCGTCGACGCCCCGCTGCCGCTGCCCGGCGACGTCGACGCTCTCGACGCCGACCCGCTGCGCTGCTTCGACGCCGTCACCTCCGCCCGGATGGTGGCCGAGGTCGACCTGGCCCACAAGGAGGGCGACACCCTCGGAGGGGTCGTCGAGGTGCTGGCCTACAACCTTCCTCCCGGACTCGGGTCGTTCGTGCACTGGGACCGCCGCCTCGATTCGCAGCTGGCGGCCGCGCTGATGGGCATCCAGGCCATCAAGGGGGTCGAGGTCGGGGACGGTTTCCTGTCCACCACCCGGCGCGGCTCGGAGGCGCACGACGAGCTTGTGCAGGCCGACGGTCGCATCCAGCGGGTCAGCGACCGGGCCGGCGGCACCGAAGGCGGCATGAGCACCGGAACAGTGTTGCGCGTGCGCGCCGGCATGAAGCCCATCTCCACCATCCCGCGCGCCCTCCGCACGGTTGACGTGGCCACGAGCGAGGCTGCCCCCGCGCACCACCAACGGTCGGATGTCTGTGCAGTGCCGGCCGCCGGCGTGGTCGCGGAGGCCATGGTCGCTCTGGTGCTCGCGAACTCGGTCCTGGAGAAGTTCGGTGGTGACTCCATCGTGGAAACGCGCCGCAACCTGGATTCCTACCTGGCCGACATTCCGGCGAATCTCCAGACGGGCGCGTCCAGCGACGCTTCCCTGTAGAGGCGCCGGAGAACCACAATGGCCGCGCCGTCGCATCCTATCCTGCCCCTCGTCTTCATCGGTCCCATGGCCGCCGGCAAGACCAAGATCGGCCGGAGAGTGGCGAAGTCCCTCGAGGTGCCGTTCATCGACACCGACCACCGCATCATCGCCCTGCACGGGCCGATCACGGACATTTTCGCGCAGCACGGTGAAGAGCACTTCCGGGTGCTTGAACGCCAGGCCGTGGTGCAGGCCCTCACCGAGCAGGCCGTGGTCTCGCTCGGCGGGGGAGCCGTGCTCGACGCGGAGACCCAGGCCGACCTTGCCGGGTGCTCCGTGGTGTACCTGAGCGTGTCCGCTCGAGCCGTCGGCGCCCGGATCGGCGGGGCGAAACGGCCGCTGCTCACGGGCGGCATCGCCGATTGGAAGCGCATCTACGGCCTCCGGCGCCCGATCTATGAGGCGCTGGCCGGCATCCGTTTCGACACCTCGCACCGTCCCCTGGACGCCATCGCTGATGACGTCGTGAAATGGACCAAGAAAAGATCATGACCGGAGCACCTGTGCCTGATTCCACCGAGCCCGCAACCGAGACCACCACCGAGCCCAACCGCGAGCCCGCCACCGAGCCCGCCACCACCATCATCACGGTTGCCGGCGCCGACAGCTACCCCGTTCTGATCGGTCGCGGCCTCGTCGACGACGTCGTCGAACAGCTCGGCCCGAAGGTGGCGAAGGTGCTCATCGTGCACACCTCACACCTGGGCGCCCGCGCCGTCGCCCTGCGCGAGAGCCTGCTCGGCAGGTTCGAGGTGCTGATCGCCGAGGTGCCCGACGCCGAGGCTGCCAAGCGGGTCGAGGTGGCCGCGTTCTGCTGGCAGGTCATGGGCCAGGCGGACTTCAGTCGAACGGATGCCGTGATCGGCTTCGGCGGCGGCGCCGTCACCGACCTGGCCGGCTTCGTCGCCGCGACCTGGCTCCGCGGTGTGCGCCTGGTGCAGATCCCGACCAGCGTGCTCGGCATGGTCGACGCCGCCGTCGGCGGCAAGAACGGCATCAACACCGCCGAGGGCAAGAACCTTGTCGGCACCTTCTACGCGCCCGCCGCCGTCATCTGCGACCTGGACGTGCTCGACGACCTGCCGCGCAACGAGATCCTGGCCGGCTTCGCCGAGATCGTGAAGGCCGGGTTCATCCAGCTGCCCGAGATCCTGGACATCGTCGAAGCGGATGTCACGGCCGTCACCGACCCGCACTCCCCGCAGTTCCGGCGCGTGCTCGAACTCGCGATCGGGATGAAGGCCCGGGTCGTGGGGGAAGACTTCAGGGAGTCCGGCCTGCGTGAGATTCTGAACTACGGGCACACCCTCGGCCACGCCGTCGAGCACGCCGAACGCTACGGCTGGCGGCACGGGGCGGCCGTCGCCGTCGGCATGATGTTCGCGGCGGAGGTCGCCAGGCTGAGCGGTCGGCTCTCGGACGAGGCCGTCGACCGGCACCGTCGCATCCTCGAATCGCTCACCCTGCCCACCACCTACCCGGTCGGCCGCTGGAGCACCCTGCTCGCCACCATGCAGCGCGACAAGAAGACCCGAAGCGGCATGCTGCGATTTATCGTGCTCGACGACATCGGGAAGCCGACCGTGCTCGAAGGACCGGACTCGTCGTTGCTGTTCGCCGCCTACCAGGAGATCGGCTCCTAACCATTCGCGCCGCATCGGTGGGCCTGGACTAATTCCCAGACCGGGGCAGCCGATCGCCGCTGACCGGACCTGTTCGGAGGTTACATGACGAGTCCGTGGATCGTCCGTGCGGCCGGCGAGAGCGGCGGCGGAGACTTGCGGACCTGGCGGCGGCCCATGAGGCGGCAGTCACGGAACGGTTCATCGGTCCGGGCGTGCGCAAACTGGTGCAGGAGTCCTGGCAACGGTCGCTCGCCCTCGCCCTCAGCCTTGATCCGCTGAGGCTCGTCCCCGAACACGAACTCAGCTCCGACGAGCTACGCGAGCTGCGCGACCGGCATCCGCTGGCCGCCGTGCTCCCGGTCGTGCACAACCTGCTCATCCGGCACGCCTTCCACTCCGGCCTGATCGTGGCCATCGGTGACGCGTTCGGCCGTCTGCTCTGGATCGACGGTGACCGAACCGTGCGGAGCAAGGCGGAGGGGATGCTGTTCGTCGAGGGGTCGGACTGGTCCGAGCGCCGGGTCGGCACGAGCGCGCCGGGCACGGCCCTGGCCCTCGATCACGGAATCCAGATTCAGCGGGCCGAGCAGTTCAACCAGTTGGCGCATCCGTGGAGTTGCACGGCCGTGACCACGGTCGGCTCGACAACGCCGGTGGCCCGGTGGAGATCAGCCCCCGGCACGCCGAGATCCTCACCCTGCTGGCGTGGAACCGGGACGGGCTCTCCGCCGACCGGCTCTCGCTGCTGCTCACCGACCAAACCAACGCGGTCGACAACCTGCGGGCCGAGATGGTGCGGCTGCGCAGGGTGCTCGAGCAGACCAGCCCCCGTATCGGCATCGCCTCCCGGCCCTACCGGCTCGAGACGTCCGTCGAACTGGACGCCCAGCGGGTGCTGGCATCCCTGGAGCGCGGCGCGCACCGAGTGGCGTTGGGGGCTTACCGGGGGCCCGTGCTACCGAGCTCGACCGCGCCCGGAATCGTCCAGATCCGCGCCGAGATCTCTGCGCGGCTGCGGCAGGCCATGCTCAGCGACGCGTCCGCTGAACTCCTGCTGGAATACGCCCGCACCGACGAGGCCACCTGCGACGCTGAGGTCTGGCGCGCGTGCCTCGAACTGCTACCGGCGCGGTCGCCGAAGCGGGCATCCGTGGTCGCCCGGTTGAACCGGATCGAGGACGAGCTGCGCCCTGACGGCTCCGCGGCCCCCGCCCGCAATATCCCGCAACGCTGAGGCAACGTTCTCCTTCCTAGGATCAAGGTCCAGGTCCGCGTCCCGCGGTTCCGCACCGACAACGTCGTCGACGAGGAGACATCATGACCGTCTATTCCAACCCCGGAACACCGGGCGCCCTAGTCACCTTCAAACCCCGCTACGAGAACTGGATCGGCGGCGAGTGGGTCAAGCCCGTCAGGGGCCAGTACTTCGAAGACATCTCGCCCGTCAACGGGAAGCCGTTCGCCGAGGTGGCCCGCGGCACCGCGGAGGATATCGAACTGGCCCTGGACGCCGCGCACAGGGCAGCGCCGGGGTGGGGCAAGACCTCGTCGACCGAGCGCGCGGCCGTGCTCAACAAGATCGCCGACATCATCGATGCGAACCTCGACCTGCTCTCGGTCGCCGAGACCTGGGAGAACGGCAAGCCGGTGCGCGAGACGTTGAACGCGGACATCCCGCTCTGTTCCGACCACTTCCGCTATTCCGCTGCCGCCATCCGCGCCCAGGATGGCGACCACGCCGAGCTGGGCGGCGACATGGTCTCCTACCAGTTCCACGAGCCGCTCGGCGTCGTCGGGCAGATCATTCCGTGGAACTTTCCGCTCCTGATGGCCGTCTGGAAGCTGGCCCGGCCCTCGCCGCCGGCAACGCGATCGTGCTGAAACCGGCCGAACAGACCCCGGTGTCGATCCTCGTGCTGATCGAACTGATCGGCGACGTGCTGCCGCCGGGAGTGCTCAACGTCGTCAACGGTTTCGGCATCGAGGCCGGCAAGCCGCTCGCATCGTCCAATCGTATCCGCAAGATCGCGTTCATGGGAGAGACCTCGACCGGGCGTCTGATCATGCAGTACGCGAGCTCCAACATCATCCCGTCGATCATGGAGCTCGGCGGGAAGAGCCCCAACATCTTCTTCAGCGACGTCGCCCAGGAGAAGGACGCGTTCTACGACAAGGCCCTGGAAGGGTTCGTGCTCTTCGCGTTCAACCAGGGCGAGGTGTGCACCGCGCCCAGCCGGGCGTTGCTGCAGAAGCCGATCTACGATGATTTCCTGAGCGACGCCGTCGAGCGCACCCGCAAGGTCATCCAGGGCAACCCACTCGACACCGCGACCCAGGTCGGCGCGCAATCCAGTAACGACCAGCTTGAGAAAATCCTGTCCTACATCGACATCGGCAAGCAGGAGGGTGCGAAGCTGGCGATCGGCGGCGAGCGGGTCGACCTCGGCGGTGAGCTGAGCGGAGGCTACTATGTGCAGCCCACCATCTTCGAGGGACACAACAAGATGCGCCTGTTCCAGGAGGAGATCTTCGGCCCGGTGCTCGCGGTCACGAGCTTCACCGACTACGACGACGCCATCTCGATCGCCAACGACACGCTCTACGGTCTCGGGGCCGGGGTCTGGTCCCGCAACGGCAACATCGCCTACCGGGCCGGGCGGGACATCCAGGCTGGCCGCGTCTGGGTGAACAACTACCACGCCTACCCGGCGGGGGCGTCGTTCGGTGGCTACAAGAGCTCGGGCATCGGCCGGGAGAACAACAAGCTCGCGCTGAGCGCCTACCAGCAGACGAAGAACCTGCTCGTGTCCTACAGCGAGAACGCCCTGGGCTTCTTTTAAACTCCGGCGCCGGTCCGGCCCGCGCTGGAGCACAGGCCGGACCACACGAAGCGCGTCACCGGGGTCGAGGCCCAGGGGCCGTCGAGACACGAATCCTCGGCGGCCCCCGGGCCCGGCCCTCAACCAGAAGGGAACGGCCATGCCGGAGAAAGGCGTCACCGCATCGATCACCATCCCGGGGGAGATGATTCCGCGGGTGGCCCTCACCGCCGTCGCGGTCGAGCTGCTCCGCAGCCTCTGGGACGAACACGGTCCACTGATGTTCCACCAGTCCGGGGGCTGCTGCGACGGCTCCTCGCCCATGTGCTATCCGGACGGCGAATTCATCACCTCGGACCGGGACGTACTCCTCGGCCGCCTCGACATCGCCTCACCGGGAGAGGCCGCGCAGCCGCTCGACTTCTGGATGTCGGCCGAACAGTTCGACTACTGGAGCCACACCTTCCTCACGGTCGACGTCGTAACCGGCCGCGGCGGCGGATTCTCCGTCGAAGCGCCGCGCGGTGTGCGGTTCCTGCTGTGCTCCCGGCTGATGGACTCGTCCGAGTAGTCCGTGCCCACGGAGTCCTCTCCTCCACCGCTCCCTCCCGGGCCCGGCCTCGTGGACGGGGACCGCGACGGATGTCCGCGCGTCCAGTCTGGGTGGCATGACAACCCCTCTGCGCGTCGAAGACGCTGCCCCAGTGACCACGACCGAGCAGGCGCAAGTCCGGGTGGCCGACCTCGTCGGCCACGCGATTAGCCGCCAGCTCTGGTTCATGCTGCTCGACGCCTGCGGGCGGCAGATTCCCCTGCTGATCCCGGTCGACGACATCCCGCTCCGTCCGAAACCCGGCGGTGCCGCCGACATGGCCGCGGCGGTCGTCCGGCTCCTGTCCGAGCACGGCCCGGGCGGCAGCGTCATCCTCACCCTCGAGCGACCGGGCACCGCGGCGCTGACCGCGCCCGACCGGGCCTGGGCCCGGGAACTCGTCGAATCATTCGGCAAAGTGGTGCGCATCACGGGCATGTTCGTCGCCCACGACGAGGGCGTCTGCGAACTGCCGGCCACCGTCGCGGATGCAGTGGCAGACTGACAGGATGATGATCAGCGGTGAGCGATTCGAAAGTGTCAACGCCTGTGTTGCCGGCCGGGTGGACGCGGGGCCGGTCGATGTCTGAACGCACCCTGATCCTGTTGCGGCACGCCAAGTCGGACTGGGCGGGCGGCCAGGCCGACGTCGACCGGCCGCTGGCAAAACGTGGGGTACGGCAGGCGCCGCTCACCGGAGCGTGGCTGTCCCACGGCGGCTACCGTATCGATCTCGCGGTCGTGTCACCGGCGGAGCGCGCTCGGGCCACCTGGGACCTCGTGGCGGCCGAGTTCGAGAGCGCTCCGCCGATCCGTATCGACCAAGCCGTGTACGCCACCTCGGCCGGCGAACTGCAGAGCATTATTCGGGCGCTGCCGGGCTCCGCGCACACCGTCGTCCTGGTGGGCCACAATCCCGGCCTCGAGGATCTGGCCACCGCTCTCGCCGGCACGACCGTGTCCCTGCCGACCTCGGCTTTCGCCGTGATCGGATGGGAGGGACCCTGGTCGTCCGCCGGAGAGTCCCCGGCGGCACTCCTGGCCCAGGGCCGGCCGCCCAAGGTGAACGCGCCTCCTCGCTAGCGGCGCAGGGCTGCCATGAACGCGACGAGGACGAGGACGACCGCGGCGGCGACCGATCCCGTGGTCAGGCCGCGGGGCGGGGGCGGCGGGTCAGCCGCCGAGCCAGGACCAGTGGCTGAGCGGCCAGTTGATCACGAACGCTCGGCCGACCACATCAGAGACGGGCACGAATCCGTTGCCGGGTGTGTCCGTGTGCAGCCGGCTGTCCGCCGAGTGGTAACGGTTGTCGCCCTCGACCCAGAGACCGCCGGCCGGCACGGTCACGGAAAAGTCGTAGTCCGACGTTCGGATGGCCCCGGGCGGCAGCTTGAGGTAGGGCTCGGTGATCGGCTCGCCGTTGACGGTGGTGCTGCCCGCGCGTCGCAACAGGCCACATCGTCGCCGGGGAGGCCGATGACGCGTTTGACGAGGTGGTCATCGGAATCAGGAACCCGGAGGCCAACCTCACCGGCGAGCCACTGGATGCCGTCGACAACGGTGTTCCCTGCTTCGATCGGGGCCGGCTCGACCGGACCGAGCCATCCGCCGGGATCCCTGAAAACGACGATGTCGCCGCGATCGATGTCGACGACGTCGGGGACGAGCTCGTTCACGATGATGCGGTCGTCGATCTGCAGGGTGTCCTGCATCGATCCGGTCGGGATATAGAACGTGCGGATCAGGAAGGCTTCGGTCAGAAACGAGACGACCAGGGCGGTGACCAGGATGACGAGCAGGTCCCGGAGGACGCGACGCCTCCGTGGTGTGCGGGCGTTGGCGCTACCCGACGCAGATCCGCGCCAGGCGGCGCGGGGCCGACGACCCGCGCTCTCGTGGTCTGTCAATTTCTCCCCTGACGTGACGCGTGATGGGCCAATTCGACCGCTGCTGGGCGGCTGCAGGGCCAGGGTGAGCTGAACACGGATGCACCCCTGTCGCCACGAGGATGACGTCGCGGAGACAGGTGCTGGCCTCAGTGCGTGCGGCGGCTGCGTGGGCTGACGTTGGAGCGCAGAGAATCAACCTTTTTCCGTGCCTCGTCCTCCGTGCGATAGGTCTCCGGCGACGGGATGCTCTGCCCGTTGTCCGCTGAGAAACAGAATCGGTAGTTGCCCGACTGGTCCCGATAGATTGTGAATCTTCCGGCCATGTCACACCCTTGTCCTAGGCCTGGCGCCGACCAAACGACCGGCTTCGACACCCTACCGCCCGGGATCAGCGCCGGATAGAGGAACCTCGGCGCGTGCCAGTGTGAATCGGCCGGAACGGGTCGCGCACAGATTCGGCGGCATATGATTGACCACGACCGACGACCCGATGGGAACCCTTTCCGCATGACTGCGCGCGTACCATTCTTCGTTCGCAATCGGGTGGACGGCACCGACGGGGCTCTCGCCGGCCGGGCCGACGGCACGGGCATCCGTGACACGATCACGCGGTACTACTCCCTGACCAAACCCGGCGTTCTCTACGGCAACGCGTTGACAGCCGCGGCGGGCTTTCTGCTCGCGGCCCGAGGCCAGGTGGATCTTTTCCTGTTCGCGGCGCTCTGCCTGGGTACCACGCTCGTGATTGCGTCGGCCACCGTGCTCAACAACGTGCTCGACCGCGACATCGACACGGTGATGGAACGCACGAAGAAGCGGGCCACGGTCACCGGCCGCATCGGCGTGCGGAACGCGGTCATCTTCTCAAGCCTGCTGTTCGTTTTCGGCATGGCGACGCTCATCGCCTGGACGAACTGGCTCGTCGTCGCCGTCGGCCTGGGCGGCTTCCTCGTCTATGTCGTGCTGTACGGCATGCTGTCCAAGCGCATGTCGATCCACGGCACCCTGGTCGGCAGCGTCTCGGGCGCAGCGCCCATCCTGGCCGGCTACGTCGCCGTCACCGGCGCCATCGACATCGCAGCCGTGCTCGCCTTCCTGGCCGTGTTCCTCTGGCAGATGCCTGAGTTCTACTCCATCGCCATCTACCGCCACGACGAATATGCCCGCGCCGGCGTCCCCGTCATCTCCGTGGTGCGGGGCGTCCCGAACACCACAGTTCAGATCCTCGTCTACACGGTCGGATTCGTTGTCTCCACCCTCCTCTTGTCGGTATTCGGCTACGTGGGCTACGCCTACACGGCGGTCATGGGCGTGCTCGGCGCTTATTGGATCTGGCTGGGTGTCATCGGCCTGCGCGCCGCCGATCCCGCCACCTGGGCCAGGCGGATGTTCCGCTACTCGCTGGTGATGATCCTGGTGTACTGCGTGATGATCTCGGTCGGGCCGATCCTGCCCTGATCCTGCCCTGGCCCTCGGCGTCCGCGTCCTCCCTTAGGCTGTGGGAATGAGTACAGTTCTCGTTCTGAACGGCCCGAACCTGGGGCGGCTCGGCAGTCGCGAACCCGACGTTTACGGGTCGGCCGACCTCGATCAGCTGCGCACGATGCTGACGCGGGCCGCCCCGGCGGGGATGACGGTCGACGTGCGCCAGACGGATGACGAGGCCGAGCTCATCCATTGGCTGTACGAGGCCGTCGACGAGCGCCTTCCTGTCATCCTGAACCCGGCGGCGTTCACGCACTACAGTTACGCGCTGCGGGATGCCGCCGCTCTCGTGACGAAGGCCGGCGTCACCCTGGTCGAGGTACACCTGTCCAACCCGCACGCCCGGGAAACGTTCCGCCACACGAGCGTCGTCAGCGCCGTGGCCACCGGGGTGATCGCCGGGTTCGGCTTCGATTCCTACCGTCTGGCCCTGGACTTCATCGCGAGGTCGGTGCCGGCGACCGCCTGACCGGCCGGGTCTCGCGCCTTTGGTGCGCGGGCTGCGGGCAACTACACTCGTTGATGGCCGATTCGGCCGCGCACCTTTCTAATTGAACCCAGTGAACGGAACACATTTTCATGGCATCAACCGCCGATATCCGGAATGGCGTCGTGCTCAACATCGATGGCCAGTTGTGGGCAGTCACCGATTTCCAGCACGTCAAGCCGGGCAAGGGCGGCGCCTTCGTCCGCACCAAGCTGAAGAACGTCGTGACGGGCAAGACCGTCGACCGCACCTTCAACGCCGGCGCGAAGATCGAGACCGAGAACGTCGACCGCCAGGACTTCCAGTATCTGTACGCGGACGGCGACTCCTACGTCTTCATGGACGTGTCCGATTTCGATCAGCTGCACGTACCGGCCGTCGTTGTGGGCGACGCCGTCAACTTCATGCTTGAGAACCAGAACGTGACGATCGCCCTGCACAACGGCAACCCCCTCTACGTCGAGCTGCCGGCCTCCGTCGTTCTCGAAATCACCTACACCGAGCCGGGCCTTCAGGGCGACCGCTCAACCGGCGGTACCAAGCCGGCCACCGTCGAAACGGGCTTCCAGATCCAGGTTCCCCTGTTCCTCGAGCAGGGCACCCGAGTCAAGGTCGACACCCGCACCGGGGATTACCTGGGCCGCGTCAACTAGTGAGCGCTCGAACCAAGGCGCGCAAGCGTGCGATCGACATCCTGTATGCCGCAGACGTGCGGCAGAGCACCATCCCGGAGTCGCTCGCCCTCGAGGCGCAGCGCGCCGCGAGCGAGCCGGCCCGGATGGCCTCCTGGCTCTACGCCCGGGACATCATCGACGGCGTCGTGGATCACCGCGAGGAGATCGACGAACTCATCGAGACGTACTCGCAGGGCTGGACGCTGGCTCGCATGCCCGTCCTCGATCGCGCCATCCTGCGCATCGGTATCTGGGAGATCCTCTTCAACGACGCCGTTCCGCACGCTGTCGCCATCGACGAGGCGGTCGAGGCCGCCAAAATCCTGTCGACGGATGACTCGGCGGGCTTCGTGAACGGACTCCTCGGGCGCATCGCCCAAACCGCACCATCCGCGTAATCCGTTCTGCCAGGGGGTCGCATGACCAACACCGAGCCCGCACCGCCCCGCGACCCGGAGCCGTATCCGCCAGCCTACGGACAGGCGCCCTTCCCGGCGGCGCCGAAGACGAACACACTGGCGATCATCTCCCTGGTGTCGGCGTTCTTCGTCTCCCTGGCGGCCGTGATCACCGGGCACCTTGCCCTGGGGCAGATCAGGCGTACCCATGAAGGCGGCCGGGGTCTGGCGATCACCGGGCTCGTTCTCGGCTACGTGGGCATCGCCGCCACCACCCTGGCGCTCGTGATCGCCGTCGTCGTCGCCGCGACCGTGATTCCGCTCATCGCGGCGGCCGTGAACGGAGCCGTGGGCGACCAGCCGTGGAGTTCGTCCACGAGCGAGCCGCAGACGGATGAAGCGAACGCGGATGCGTCGCAGGAAGCCCTGCCCACCGGCACCGTCGGCGCGGCCCACTTCGACGACGGCTACCTGTCGGTCGGCACCGGCGCCGCGCTCGTCGACGTCTACTTCGACCCGATGTGCCAGTACTGCCGGCAGTTTGAGGAGACGAACGGCGGCGAGCTGGCTGTCCTCGCCACTGACGGGACCATCACCTTGCGGCTGCACTCGCTCACTTTCCTCGACCGGGTCTCGCAGGGAACGGCCTACTCGACCAGGGCATCCGCCGCCCTGACCTGCCAGGCCACTCTCAACCCGGAGAACCTGCTCGCCTTCCAGGCGGCCCTGTTCGCGAACCAGCCCGCCGAGAACTCCGCGGGGCTCGGCGACTCGGAGCTCGCGGCCCTCGTCGACAACCCCGTCGACATCGACGACTGCCTCGCGGCCGGCGAGTACCAGGCCTGGTCCCGGGCCAACACCGAGCAGGCCCTGAACGGCATGATTGCGGATGCCGAGGTCACCCGGATCCGGGGCACGCCGACCGTGCTCGTGAACGGCAGCGTCTACGACGGCGGACTGACCGACCCGGCGGAATTCCTGGGCTTCCTCAGTAGCAACTCGGTCGGCTGAGCTCAGCCGCCGTGGTCTCAGGTGGAGACCGTGATGCCGGCAACGGTGCCGGCGACCAAGGATGGCCAGGCCGAGCGCAGAAAGTGGTGCCCTGCAGCTGCAGGTGACATCGAGGTCCGTAAATGCCCACCGCCGGCTGCTGACGGCCGCGGCGCTCAGCTCGGACGCGGACGGGCCCGGGCACCTCTCGATGTTCTTTCGCTGCCCTGGGGTGACCTGGCGCCGTCCTCCCTCACCTGGGGCCGGCAACCGATTCATGACGGCAGCCACATCGGCGCCCCTGGGGGTGGTGAGGCCCAGCACAGGGGAGCCCGCGTCGGGTGCTAGGGTGAAACCCGGAAATGACATCCTTTAACAGCCGTCCGGTGAGGCGGGGAAGGAGGTCGGGTTGATGGCACGCACCGTGCTGAACCAGGCTGATATCGCTCGAGCGTTGACTCGGATCTCCCACGAGATCCTGGAGTCCAATCGAGGTGCCGAGAACCTCGTGATCCTCGGCATCCCCACTCGCGGGGTCGTTCTGGCCCGGCGCATCGCCGAGACCATCGCGCGTATCGAGCCCACAGCGACGGATGTCCGGGTCGGCTCCCTCGACGTCACCATGTACCGCGACGACCTCGGCCACACCCGCACCCGCACGCCGTCCCGCACCCTGGTTCCCGGCAGCGTCGACGGCGTCACGGTGGTGCTCGTCGACGACGTGCTCTACTCGGGCCGCACCATCCGCGCCGCCCTCGACGCCCTCGGCGACCACGGGCGGCCGACCGTCGTGCGCCTGGCCGTGCTCGTGGACCGCGGCCACCGCGAACTGCCGATCCGGGCCGACTTCGTGGGCAAGAACCTGCCCAGCTCCACCGCGGAACGCATCAACCTGCACCTGCTCGAGGTCGACGGCGACGAGTTCGTCAGCATCGACGGCGGACCGCTCGAAGGCGACGAGGGGGTGGCGTCATGAGGCACCTCCTCTCGACCAAGGGCATGAGCCAGGGCGAGGCGATCCTGCTGCTCGACATCGCCGAGGACATGGCTGATGTCGCCAACCGCGAGGTGAAGAAGCTGCCCACCCTGCGCGGCAAGACCGTGGTCAACCTGTTCTTCGAGGATTCGACGCGTACCCGGATCTCCTTCGAGGCCGCCGCGAAACGGCTGAGCGCGGACGTGATCAACTTCAGCGCCAAGGGCTCGAGCGTGTCGAAGGGCGAAAGCCTCAAGGACACCGCCCAAACCCTCGCCGCGATGGGTGCCGACGGGGTCGTCATCCGCCACCCCGCCTCCGGGGCACCCCATGTGCTGGCCGAAAGCGGCTGGATCGACGCCGGCATCATCAACGCGGGCGACGGCACCCATGAGCATCCGACCCAGGCGCTGCTGGACGCGTTCACCATCCGGCGCCGGCTGCACCGGGGCGCCGCGCGCGGTCGGGGCCTGGACGGCGTCACGGTCACCATCGTCGGTGACATCCTGCATTCCCGGGTGGCACGCTCGAACCTGTGGCTGCTCACCACGCTCGGCGCGCATGTGAGCCTGATCGCGCCGCCCACCCTGTTGCCGATGGATATGAGCGGGTGGCCGGCGGAGTCGGGCTTCGACCTGGATGCGGCCATCGACGCCGGGCCCGACGTGGTGATGATGCTGCGCATCCAGCAGGAACGCATGGACGCCGCCTTCTTCCCGAACAGCCGCGAGTACTCGCGCCACTGGGGGCTGGACGATGAGCGCTTCGGCCGTCTGCCCCCGACTACCATTGTGATGCACCCCGGCCCCATGAATCGCGGCCTGGAAATATCTTCAGCGGCGGCCGATTCGGCCGGCTCGACCGTGCGCGAACAGGTCGCAAACGGGGTTTCAGTGCGGATGGCGGCACTGTACCTGCTGTTGTCCGGCGATCGGGAGGATTCATAGATGTCCAGCGACAGCGCGGCCAGCACGCCGTACCTGATTCGAGGCGCGACCCTCGCGGACGGCACCCGCACCGACTTTATCCTCGCCGACGGCATGATTCGCGAGATCGGTTCCGGGCTTTCTGGTGCCGGCGCAACCGTCGTCGACGCGGCCGGACTGATCGCTCTGCCCGGCCTGGTCGACCTGCACACGCACCTGCGCGAGCCGGGCTTCGAACAGAGTGAAACCATTCTGACCGGCAGTCAGGCCGCGGCCGTGGGCGGCTTCACCAGCGTGTTTGCGATGGCCAACACCTCGCCCGTGCAGGACACCGCCGGCGTCGTCGACCAGGTTCTCGCCCTCGGTGAGCGCGCCGGCTATGTCACCGTGCAGCCGATCGGCGCCGTCACCGTCGGGCTTGCGGGGGAGCGCCTGGCCGAACTGGGCGCCATGGCCACCAGTCGAGCCCAAGTGCGGGTCTTCTCCGACGACGGCTTCTGCGTCTCCGACCCGCTGTTGATGCGCCGGGCCCTCGAGTATGTGAAGGCGTTCGACGGCGTCGTCGCCCAGCATTCCCAGGAACCACGCCTGACTGAGAAGGCGCAGATGAACGAGGGGGCACTCTCCAGCGAACTCGGGATGGTCGGCTGGCCCGCGGTCGCCGAGGAGTCGATCATCGCACGCGATGTGCTGCTCGCCGAGCACGTCGGGTCGCGTCTGCACGTGTGCCACGTGTCGACGGCCGGCTCGGTCGACGTCATCCGCTGGGCCAAGGCCCGCGGCATCCAGGTGACCGCCGAGGCCACCCCGCATCACCTGCTGCTCACCGAGGACCTGGTCGTCGGCTACGACGCGCGGTTCAAGGTCAACCCGCCGCTGCGCCGCCGCGAAGACGTCGAAGCACTGCGCGCCGGCCTCGCCGACGGCACCATCGACATCGTTGCCACCGACCACGCCCCGCACCCGGTCGAGGCGAAGGACTGCGAGTGGGACGCCGCGGCGAACGGCATGGTCGGCCTCGAATCCGCCCTCTCCGTGGTGCACGCGGCCGTCGTCAACACCGGGCTGCTCGACTGGAAGGACATCGCTCGCGTGCTCTCCAGCAGCCCCGCCCGGATCGGCCGGCTCGCCGGCCAGGGCCAGGGTCTTCTGGTCGGGGCTCCCGCCGAGCTCACCCTCTACGATCCCGCCGCGAGCCGCGTCTTCGAGCGCGGCAACCTGGCCGGCAGGAGCGCCAACTCGCCCTACCTGGCGATGACCCTGCCGGGTCGGGTGCTGGCCACATTCCACCGGGGCTACGCCACGGTTCTGGACGGTGCGCTGCGGCCCGCCGAGGAGATCGCGGCACTCGAGGAGCGCACCCATGGCTAGGACCATCGCCACCGTCATCACCGTCGCCGTGCTGCTCGGCCTGCTCGGCCTCATGCTACGCAGTTGGCGGGGCCGTAGCCGCCGCGATGCCGCCCTGCCGGCCGGCTACCCGCTGCCCGTCGACGCGGCACTCGAGCTGGCCTCCGCCGCCGTGTTCTACGTTGCCACGACCCTCCGCGCCCAGCCGCTCGAGCGCCTGAACATCCCTGGCCTGGGTTTCCGGGCCCGGGCCCGCCTGACCGTGACCGACGCGGGCGTGATCCTGGCCCTGGCCGGCGAGGAGGCGGTGTTCATCCCTGCCTCGGCCATCGCCGTGCTGGAAGACGCCACCGTGGCCATCGACCGCGCCGTCGAGACCGACGGCCTGCTGCTGCTCGGCTGGCGGCTGCCCGGCACCGACAGTCAGATCGTCGACAGCTACTTCCGAATCCTTGACCCATCCGACCGCGTCAGCGTGAACGACGCCATCCGAACCATTGCGGCCGACGCCCGGCGCCCGGCCGCGCGCGATGAAAGCGAGGCCTAGCGTGAGCAACGCAACGACCCCCGACCGACCGACTCCTGCTGTGCTCGTACTCGAAGACGGCCGCCGCTACGAAGGCCGTTCTTACGGCAGCGTGGGGCAGACCCTCGGCGAGATCGTCTTCGCCACCGGCATGACCGGATACCAGGAGACCCTCACCGACCCGTCCTACGCCGGGCAGATCGTGCTGATGACGGCGCCGCACATCGGCAACACGGGCGCCAACGACGAGGACATGGAGTCCCGCCGTATTTGGGTCTCCGGCTTCGTTGTGCGCGAGCCTGCCCGCATCGCCTCCAACTTCCGGTCCACCCGCAGCCTCGATGACGACCTGACGGGCGGGGGAGTGGTCGGGATCAGTGGTGTCGACACGCGTGCGATCACCCGCCACATCCGCTCGTCCGGGGCCATGAAGAGCGGGATCTTCTCCGGCGACCGTTTCGGCCTCTCCGATGGCGAGCAGCTCGAGCTGGTGCGTGCCGGGGCCGGCATGCGCGGCCGCAACCTGTCCGATGAGGTATCCACGGTCGAACCGTTCTCGGTGCCCGCCCAGGGCGAGCGCATCGGCTCGGTCGCCGTGCTCGACCTCGGGGTCAAGACCTCCACTCTGGGCCACCTCGCCGCGCGCGGCTTCGAGGTGCTGGTGCTGCCCCAGTCGGTCACCGCCGAGCACGTGCTGTCCCTCACCCCGTCGGCCCTGTTCTTTTCCAACGGCCCCGGCGACCCGGCAGCCTCCGACCTGCACGTGAACCTCCTCCAGGAGATGCTGCGAGCCGGTGTGCCCTACTTCGGGATCTGCTTCGGCAACCAGCTGCTCGGCCGCGCCCTCGGCTTCCGAACCTACAAGCTGCCCTTCGGGCACCGGGGAATCAACCAGCCCGTGCTCGATAAGACCACCGGCCGGGTAGAGATCACCTCGCAGAACCACGGGTTCGCCGTGGACATGCCCATCGAGGGAGTGCATGAGTCCCGCACCGGTTTCGGCCGGGTGGAGGTGAGCCACTACAGCCTCAACGACCAGGTGGTCGAGGGCATCCGCTGCCTCGATATCCCCGCTTTCTCGGTGCAGTACCACCCGGAGTCGGCGGCCGGCCCACACGACGCCGAGTACCTTTTCGATCGGTTCAGGGATGTGGTGGTCGCGCATCGTGCGGCCACCGGAGCAGGAGACGCCAAGTAATGCCCAAGCGCGACGACATTAACAGCGTTCTCGTCATCGGATCGGGTCCGATCGTGATCGGCCAGGCCTGCGAGTTCGACTATTCCGGAACTCAGGCCTGCCGGGTGCTGCGGGCCGAGGGGGTCAGGGTCATCCTGGTCAACTCCAACCCGGCCACGATCATGACCGACCCCGACTTCGCCGACGCCACCTACATCGAGCCGATCACCCCGGAGATCCTCGAGACGATCATCGCCAAGGAACGCCCCGACGCGATTCTGCCGACCCTCGGCGGGCAGACCGCGCTGAACGCCGCCATCCAGCTTCACGAGCGCGGCATCCTGGCCAAGTATGATGTCGAACTCATCGGCGCCTCCTTCGACGCCATCCAGAAGGGTGAGGACCGCCAGATCTTCAAGCAGCTGGTGCTGGATGCAGGCGCCGGCGTCGCCCGGTCCTACATCGCTCACACGGTCGAGGAGGCAGTCGGCTTCGCAGGCGACCTCGGCTACCCGCTCGTCGTTCGCCCCTCCTTCACCATGGGCGGCCTCGGCTCCGGCTTCGCCTACACCGAGTCGGAACTGCGCCGCATCGTCGGTGACGGGCTGCACCAGAGCCCCACCAGCGAGGTCCTGCTGGAGGAATCCATCCTTGGCTGGAAGGAATTCGAGCTCGAGATGATGCGCGATACGGCCGACAACACGGTCGTCGTCTGCTCGATCGAGAACGTCGACCCGGTCGGCGTACACACCGGCGACTCGATCACCGTCGCCCCGGCGCTGACTTTGACCGACCGCGAGTACCAGAAGCTGCGCGACATCAGCATCGACATCATCCGCGCCGTGGGGGTGGATACCGGCGGCTGCAACATCCAGTTCGCGATCAACCCGGCCGACGGTCGCATCATCGTGATCGAGATGAACCCGCGCGTGTCCCGCTCCTCCGCCCTGGCGAGCAAGGCGACGGGCTTTCCGATCGCCAAAATCGCCGCGAAACTCGCGCTCGGCTACCGGCTCGACGAGATCCCGAACGACATCACCGGTGTCACCCCGGCCAGCTTCGAACCCACCCTGGACTACGTCGTGGTCAAGGTGCCCCGGTTCGCGTTCGAGAAGTTCCCCGCCGCCGACCAGCGTCTGACCACCACCATGAAGTCCGTGGGGGAGGCGATGGCCATCGGCCGCAGTTACGCCTCCGCGCTGCAGAAGGCGCTCCGCTCGCTCGAGAAGCGCGGTTCGTCGTTCCACTGGGGAGCCGAGACTCGCACGGTCGACGAGTTGCTCACGGTCGCCGAAGTACCCACCGACGGCCGGATCGTCACCGTTCAGCAGGCGCTCCGCAAGGGTGCCACCACCGAGCAGGTTTTCAACGCCACCAAGATCGATCCGTGGTTCATCGACCAGATCGTGTTGATCAACGAGATCGCGGACGAGATCGCCGCCGCCGAGCGCCTCGACACGGACATCCTCCGCACCGCCAAAGACCACGGCTTCTCCGACGCCCAGATCGGCGAGCTGCGCGGCTTCGGCGAAGCGGATGTGCGCACGGTGCGCCACATCCTCGGCGTGCGCCCCGTCTTCAAGACCGTCGACACCTGCGCGGGGGAGTTCCCCGCACTCACGCCGTACCACTACTCCAGCTACGACCAGGAGACCGAGGTCGTGCCCAGCGACCGCAAGAAGGTCGTCATCATCGGCTCCGGCCCGAACCGCATCGGCCAGGGCGTCGAGTTCGACTACTCCTGCGTGCACGCGTCGTTTGCCCTCTCCGAGGCCGGCTACGAGACCATCATGATCAACTGCAACCCGGAGACGGTCTCGACCGACTACGACACCTCAGACCGGCTCTACTTCGAGCCGCTCACCCTCGAGGACGTGCTCGAGGTCATTCACGCAGAAAGCCAGAGCGGCGAGCTCGTCGGCGTGGTCGTGCAGCTGGGAGGCCAGACCGCGCTCGGCCTCGCCAAGGGCCTCGAGGCCGAGGGCATCCCGATACTCGGCACCACCCCGGAGGCCATCGACCTGGCGGAGGAGCGCGGACTCTTCTCCGGCATCCTCGAGCAGGCCGGCCTGCTCGCCCCCCGCAACGGCGTCGCCACCGACTACGCCGGCGCTGTGGTCGTTGCCGAGGAGATCGGCTATCCCGTGCTCGTGCGCCCGAGCTACGTGCTCGGCGGCCGCGGCATGGAGATCGTCTACGACTCGGCAGCGTTGGCCGACTACTTCAACCGGATGGCCGGACAGGGCATCATCGGCCCGTCGCATCCGCTGCTCGTGGACCGGTTTCTCGACGACGCCATCGAGATCGACGTGGACGCCATCTACGACGGCACCGAGCTCTACATCGGCGGCGTGATGGAGCACATCGAGGAGGCCGGGATCCACTCCGGCGACTCGAGCTGCACCCTGCCGCCGGTCACCCTCGGCCGTGCGGAGATCGACCGAGTGCGCGAGGCGACGCTGGGCATCGCCCGCGGCATCGGCGTGCGCGGCCTGCTCAACGTGCAGTTCGCGATCGGCGCCGGCGTGCTCTACGTGCTCGAAGCGAACCCGCGCGCCTCGCGTACGGTGCCGTTCGTGGCCAAGGCCCTCGGCATCACCCTGGCCAAGGCCGCAGCGCTGATCATGGTCGGCAAGACCATCGCCGAACTCAAGGCCGAGGGCAAGCTGCCTCTGATCGACGGCTCGCGGGTGCCGATGGATGCCCCGGTCGCCGTGAAGGAAGCCGTGCTGCCGTTCAACCGGTTCCGCACGCCCGAGGGTCTCGTCGTGGACTCCGTGCTCGGCCCGGAGATGC
Organism: Cryobacterium sp. TMT2-42-4; assembly: GCF_004402645.1. Classification (NCBI taxonomy): domain Bacteria; kingdom Bacillati; phylum Actinomycetota; class Actinomycetes; order Micrococcales; family Microbacteriaceae; genus Cryobacterium; species Cryobacterium sp. TMT2-42-4. The sequence continues at coordinate 63,167 of NZ_SOFT01000007.1, read as the reverse complement.
GCTCGACCGGTGAGGTCATGGGCATCGACCGCGACTTCCCGCGGGCCTTCGCCAAGAGCCAGCTCGCCGCCTACGGCGGAATCCCGCTCACCGGCACCGTATTCGTGTCGGTCTCCGACCGGGACAAGCGCGCGATCATCCTGCCCATGCTGCGCTTGCAGCAGCTCGGCTACTCGATCACCGCCACGGAGGGTACCGCCGAAGTTCTGCAACGCAACGGCATCCGCGCCGCCATCGTCACCAAGTTCAGTGAGAAGACCGACGAGGCGGACGTGTCGATCGTGGAACTGATCCGCCGCGAAGAGGTGCAGATCGTCATCAACACCCCCGGCGGTCGCACCGCCCGAGCCGACGGCTACGAGATCCGCGCGGCCGCGGTCGCCGCGGACCTGCCGCTGTTCACAACCATCGCCGAGTTGAGCGCCGCAGTGGCCTCGATCGACGCGATTCGCGGCGGCTTCGAGGTGACCTCGCTGCAGGAATACGCCCTCACCCGGACGGCGGCACTGTGAGCCGCGCGCACGAACAGGACGGGTCGACCGCAGCGGTCGGCCCGGCCGCACCGGCCGCCTTCGGCGAGCGGTTGGGTAATGTCTTCTCGGTCCGGGGACAAGTCTGCGTCGGCATCGACCCGCACGCCTGGCTCCTGACCGACTGGGGTCTGCCGGACACGGCCGCCGGGGCGGAGTCTTTCGGCCGCCAGGTCGTGGCCGCCGCCGCTGGCCAGGTCGGCCTGGTGAAGCCCCAGGTGGCCTTCTACGAGCGTTTCGGCTCCGCCGGGTACCTTGCCCTGGAACGGGTGCTGGCGGATGCCCGCGCCGCCGGGCTGCTCACGATCGCGGACGTCAAGCGCGGCGACCTCGGCACCAGCGTGGAGGCGTACGGCCAGGCTTGGCTGAGCGAGGAGTCCCCCCTGGAGGTCGACGCCATCACCGTGAACGCGTATATGGGCGTCGGGTCGCTGGAACCGGTGTTCAGCCTTGCCGCCCAGACCGGCAAGGGGATCTTCGTGCTGGCCGCCACCTCGAACCCCGAGGCGGCGGCGCTCCAGCGGGCCGTGATCGCCGAGGGGAATCAGATCGGCCAAAGTGTCGCCCAATCCGTCTTCGGCGCCGTGACCGAGCGGAATGCCCGGTCCGGGGCTTCCTCCCTCGGCTCGGTCGGGGTGGTGCTCGGCGCCACACTGGACCTGGCCACGTTCGGACTGGACCTCTCCGTGGCGCCCGCCCGGGGGCTCACCCCCATCCTCGCTCCTGGCTTCGGTCACCAGGGCGCGCAGGTCGTTGATCTGAAGAACTTGTACGGGGGGTACGCGGAAGGCGTTATCGTGAGTGAATCGCGCAGCGTTCTAGCGGTCGGCCCCGACCGAATCAAACAAGCGATTGCGCGCCGAGTAGTTGAAGCAGGAGCTGCCCGTGGCTGAGAATCGCCCCACCCCACCCGACGTCGATCGGGTTGCCGCCTCGCGCGCCGCCGTGGCGGCTCGCCGTGCACGCGCCGCAGTTAAAGGCCAGATTGCGCACGGAAAACGTAGCGCGCTAGACGTGTTGTTCGCCGCGACCGAGAGCCCGGACGGCATCGAAGGGCGCCTGCGGGTGACCGAGTTCCTGATCAGCATTCCGGCGATCGGCGTCACCAAGATGCACCGCATCATGGAGAGGCTCGAGATCTCGCCGTCGAAGCGATTGGGAGGGCTGGGCAAGCACCAACGCGATCGGTTGCGAGATTTTCTCACCACCCGCACCGCCGCGAAGCGCGACGATTCCTCCGCGAAGCTTGTCGTGCTGGCCGGTCCCACCGCGGTCGGCAAGGGAACCGTCGCGGCGCACATCCGTCAGCATTACCCGGGCGTGCACCTGTCGGTGTCGGCCACGACCCGGGCACCTCGCCCAGGCGAGACCGAGGGCGTGAGCTACTTCTTCGTCGACGACGCCGAATTCGACCGGATGGTCGCGGCCGGCGACCTGCTCGAGTGGGCGACCGTGCACAACGCGCACCGCTACGGCACCCCGCGAGGTCCGGTCACGGAGGCGTTGAACGAGGGCCACAGCGTGCTCCTCGAGATCGACATCCAAGGAGCCCGGGCCGTTCGCCGGGCCATGCCGGAGTCCAGACTGGTCTTCCTGCTTCCGCCGAGCTGGGACGAACTGGTGCGCCGGCTGATCGGCCGGGACACCGAGGCGCCCGCCGAACAGGCCCGCCGGCTCGAGACGGCCAAACTCGAATTGGCCGCCCAGGGGGAGTTCGATTACCGGGTCGTGAACCACGACGTGGGCGAAGCGGCGCGCGAGGTCATAGACTTGATGAATCTGCGTACGGCACCGTTGCTGCCGTAGCGCCCGTTTTCCGTGATTCTGCGCGTCCCGCAGCACAAACCGCTCTGAAGGAGTGACACCAATGGCTACCAAGCTCACTGGCATCATTGACCCGCCCATCGACGACCTGCTCACCAAGGTCGACTCCAAGTACGCCCTCGTGGTCTTCGCCTCCAAGCGCGCGCGTCAGATCAACGACTACTATGCGGACCTGCACGAAGGCAGCCTGTTCGACAATGTCGGCCCGCTCGTCGACTCGACCGTCGACGACAAGCCGCTGTCCGTCGCCCTCCGCGAGATCAACGAAGACAAGCTCACCTCCCGCCCCATCGCCGAGTAACGCACCCACAAGCGCGCAGGATGTCGTCAGGTCGCACGATTGTCGTCGGGATAACCGGCGGCATCGCTGCCTACAAGGCCGTGAACGTCGTGCGCGCTTTCGTGTTGCGGGGGGACTGCGTGCACGTCGTGGCGACGCCGGCGGCGCTGCGATTCGTCGGCCGGCCCACCCTGGAGGCCATCTCCCGCAACCCCGTGCACACGGACCTCTATGAGGGCGTCGCCGAGGTGCGGCACGTGGCCATCGGCCAATCCGCCGATCTGATCGTCGTGGCCCCGGCCACCGCGAACACCATCGCGAAGCTCGCCGCCGGCCTCGCCGACGACCTGCTCGGCAACACCATCCTGGCCAGCACCGCCCCGCTCGTGATCGCCCCGGCGATGCACACGGAGATGTGGAACAACGCGGCCACGGTCGCCAATGTGGCCACCCTCCGCACCCGCGGCGTCATCGTCGTCGGGCCGGGGGTCGGCCAGCTCACCGGCGCCGACACCGGAGCCGGCCGGATGGAAGAGCCCGACACCATCGTCGCCGCGGCCCTCGCCGCCCTTACCGCGGCCAACCGCACCGAGGGGCCAGGCGCCGACCTGGTCGGAAAGCACGTCGTGATCACCGCTGGCGGCACTCGCGAGCCCCTCGACCCCGTGCGCTTCCTCGGCAACCGTTCCAGCGGCAAGCAGGGGGTCGCCCTGGCGCAGGCCGCCCTGGCTCGGGGTGCGTCCGTGACCCTGATCGCCGCGAACCTCGAGGTTGCCGCACCAACCGCGGTGGAACTCCGGCTCGTGGGCACCGCGCTCGAGCTCGAGGCGGCCGTCACGGATGCCGCCGCCGGGGCCGACGCCGTGATCATGGCGGCCGCGGTCGCCGACTACCGGCCGCTGCAGGTGAGCGCCGGCAAGATCAAGAAAGACGAGACCGGCGACACCCTGCTGCTCGAACTGACCCGCAACCCCGACATCCTCGCCGGGCTCGCCCGGACCAAGCGGACGGGCCAGGTCCTGATCGGGTTCGCCGCCGAGACGGAGCCGGATCCGGTTCGCCTGCGAGAACTCGGCCGCGAGAAAATGGCGCGCAAGGGCTGCGACTTCCTGGTGGTCAACCGCGTGGGCTGGGCGGAGGGTTTCGCCTCGGACCGTAACGCGATCACGGTGCTCGATCACGACGGAGATATAGTGTGTGAGGTCTCCGGCACCAAATTGTCGGTGGCCGGGCGCATCCTTGACCTGATCGCCTGAGATTTCCCGGGCCTCCGGTCACCGGGGTTGCCGATGCCGTCGCCCGGTCTCAGCGGGGTTTTTTTCACGTTCATTTCTTCTACACGTTGTTCTGCAACAGAGACGGGCCAGATGCGCGATCTACGCCTTTTCACTTCGGAGTCGGTAACCGAAGGTCACCCCGACAAGATCTGCGACCAGATCTCCGACAGTATTCTGGACGCGCTCCTGACGGAAGACCCGCACAGCCGGGTCGCCGTCGAGACCCTCGTCACCACCGGTCTCGTGCACGTAGCCGGCGAGGTCACCACCGAGGCCTACGTCGAGATCCCCTCAATCGTGCGCAAGTGCATCACCGATATCGGCTACGACTCTTCGGACGTCTGGTTCGACGGCCGTTCCTGCGGTGTGGAGATCTCCATCGGCGGCCAGTCGCCCGACATCGCGCAGGGCGTGGACAACGCCTTCGAGCGTCGGGAAGAGTCCAGCGTCGAGGACTTCGACCGCCAGGGCGCCGGCGACCAGGGCATCATGTTCGGATACGCCACCCGGGAGACTCCCCAGCTGATGCCGATCCCGATCTGGATCGCACACCGCCTCGCCGAACGCCTCGCCGAGGTGCGCAAGTCAGGCGAACTCGACTATCTCCGTCCCGACGGCAAGACCCAGGTCACCATCGGCTACGACGGCATCACGCCGCGCTCGGTCGAGACCGTCGTGCTGTCGACCCAGCACTCGCCGAAGGTGTCCAACGAGCAGCTGCGCGCGGAGGTCGAGGAACTCGTCATCCGACCGGTGCTCGCCCGCGTGGAACTGGACTCGTCCGAACTGAACACGCTGATCAACCCGACCGGGCGGTTCGAGATCGGCGGCCCTCAGGGCGACGCCGGCCTCACCGGGCGAAAGATCATCATCGACACCTACGGCGGTTCCAGCCGGCACGGCGGGGGCGCGTTCAGCGGCAAGGACCCGTCGAAGGTCGACCGCTCCGCAGCGTACGCGATGCGCTGGGTGGCCAAGAACGCCGTGGCGGCCGGGCTGGCCGACCGGCTCGAGATTCAGGTGGCCTACGCCATCGGCAAGGCCTCGCCCGTCGGGCTCTACGTGGAGACCTTCGGCACCGGGGTGATGGCCGACCGGGACATCACCGCGGCGATCCGCGCGGTCTTCGACCTGCGCCCGGCCGCGATCATCCATTCCCTCGACCTGCTGCGCCCGATCTACGCGCAGACCGCCACCTACGGCCACTTCGGCCGCGAGCTTCCCGACTTCACCTGGGAGCGCCTCGACCGGGTCGACGAGCTGAGAAGCGCTGCCGGACTGTGACCGGGCAGGCGCGGCGCCGATGACCCGCTCCGGCCTCGTGGCCCGGGTGCTCATCGACTCGCCGCTGCCGCAGCTCGACCACCTGTTCGATTACAGCATTCCCGACGAGCTCGCCGGCACCGCCCGACCCGGCGTGCGCGTGCGGGTGCCGCTGCGCTCGGCCGGTCGCGTCGCCGACGGATACCTGATCGAGGTGCTGGGTGCGGCCGAGGGGCGCGGTGCGGTCGGACCGGCCGCAGGCCCGGAGGTGCTGCCGGGTCTGGAGGCCGGCACCGACTTCCGGGGCGCGCTCAGCCCGATCGAGAGCGTGGTCTCCGCCGCCCAGGTGCTCACCCCCGAGGTCTGGGAGCTCGCCCGTCGGGTCGCAGACCGGGCCTCCGGGAACGCGAGCGACATCATCCGTCTGGCTGTGCCCCCGCGCCAGGTGCGGGTGGAGAAGGCCTGGCTGGCGGCGCGAACAGCGGATCCGTCCGCCCCGGCCGACGGGACGGCGGGTGCTGCTACCGTGGCCGAGCCTGGCACTGTGGCCGACCCCGCCACCCCCGCCGGGCCGGCCTGTGCCGACTACCCGGCCGGTACCCTCGACACGGCCGTCGCCACAGGGGCGCGCCTCTGCGTGGCCGCGGTGCCCGAGCTGCAACGGCTGCCGGACGGGCAGACCATCGGGAAATGGGCGCTCACCCTGGCCGAGCTCGCGGTGGCCGGCCTGGCCGCCGGGCGAAGCGCCATCCTCGTCGTGCCGGACTACCGCGACCAGGACCAGCTTCAGGCCGCCCTCGACCTGCTGGCCCCGGCCGGCTCGGTCAGCCGGGTCGATGCACGCCAGCCCAACCCGGAACGCTATCGGGCCTTCCTGGCCGCCCTCGCCCCGGAACCCCGGATCGTGCTCGGCAATCGGTCGGCCGTCTACGCGCCGGCCCACGACCTCGGTCTGATCGCGCTCTTCGACGACGGCGACCCGCTGCACGGCGAACCGCTCAGCCCCTACGCGCACTCCCGCGACGCCGCGCTCGTGCGCCAGGGCCAGTCCGGCTGTGCCCTCGTCTTCCTCGGCCACACCCGCACCGTCGAGGTGCAGCGCCTGGTCGAGCTGGGCTGGCTCACTGCCGTGCACCCCGCGCAGAACCGGCATCCGCGGATCATTCCCACCGACTTCCAATCCGAGCCCGACCAGCAGGCCCGCGCCGCGCGCATCCCGACGGCCGCGTGGCGGGCCGCCAAGGAGGCGCTGGCCCACGGCCCCGTGCTGGTGCAGGTGGCCAGCCCCGGCTACGCCCCGATGCTCGCCTGCCAGAGTTGCAAGAAGGCCGCCCGCTGCACCACCTGCCAGGGGCCGCTCGGTTTGGCCTCCAAGGACTCCACCCCGTCGTGTCGCTGGTGCGGGGCGCTGGCCGCCAACTGGAACTGCACGCACTGCGAAGGGCGCGCCCTGCGGGTCGTCACCCTGGGAACCGGGCGAACCGCCGAAGAACTCGGCCGGGCGTTCCCCGGCGCGCGCATTATCGTCGCCGACGGCGACCATCCGCTGCAGCACCTCGGCGACGCCCCGGCCCTGGTGATCGCCACCCGCGGCGCGGAACCCATCCCGACGGGTGGGTACCGGGCCATCCTGCTGCTCGACGGCGAACGGATGCTCGCCCGGGAATCCCTGCGGGTCGGGGAGGACTGCCTGCGCTGGTGGTCCAACGCCGCGGCACTGGCGGCCCCGGGGGCCGCTGTGGTACTGGTCGGCGTGGGCGGGCTCGTCGCCCGGGCGCTGAACTCCTGGCAGCCCGAGATGCTCGCCGCGTCGGAACTGGCCGATCGCCGCCAACTGCGATTCCCGCCCGCGGTGCGGGCGGCATCCGTCACCGGCTCCGACGCCGACGTCGCCGTGGCCCTGGCAGAGCTGGCCGGGATGGACGGCGTGGATGTACTCGGCCCGGTCACCACGGAGGACCCCCTGGTGCGTGCGATCGTACGGCTGCCCTATGCCAGCGGTGACGACGTGGCCCGTGCGCTCAAGGCCGCGATCGTAAGGAATGCCGCCCGCCGCCGGCGCCCGAAGGGGGCGGCCTTCCGCCCCGCGCCTACACTCAAAGTACGATTCGACGACCCGGAGCTGCTCTAAATGAAACTCGTCTTCGCCGGCACGCCGCAGGCGGCCGTGCCCAGCCTGGTCGCCCTGGCTCAGTCCCACCACGACCTCGCGGCCGTGATCACCCGGGCGGATGCCCCGTTCGGCCGCAAACGCGTGCTCACCCCCTCGCCGCTCGCGCGAGCCGCCGTCGAGAACGGGCTGCACGTGATCAAGGCCAATCGCCTCGACGAGGCCGCGACCGTGGAGATCGCCGCACTGCGACCCGACCTCGGCGTCATCGTCGCCTACGGCGGGCTCGTGCGCGAACCGCTGCTGTCGGTGCCCCGGCTCGGTTGGATCAACCTGCACTTCTCCCTGCTCCCGCGCTGGCGCGGCGCCGCTCCCGTGCAGCACGCACTTATGGCCGGCGATGAGCAGACTGGCGCCGCCGTGTTCCAGCTGGTTCCGGAACTCGACGCGGGCGCCGTGTTCGCGCAACTGACGCGGGCGATCGTCGAGGACGACACCGCGGGCAGCGTGTTGCGGGCGCTCAGCGACAGCGGCGCGCGCCTGCTGCTTCAGGTGATCGACGCCCTTGAAGCCGGCGGCGCGCAGGCGAACCCGCAGTCCGGTCCGGTCACCCTGGCCCCCAAACTGACTCTCGCCGATGCCCGTATCGACTGGTCCGAACCGGCCGTCTCGGTGCGCAACCGGGTGCGCGGGGTCACCCCGGAGCCGGGCGCGTTCACGGTGCTCGGCGACGCCCGCCTCAAACTCCAGGGCGTTGCCCTGACCCAGGGAGCCGAGCCGCAACCGGCCGGCCTGATCCGTGAGATCGACAAGAAAGTGCTGATTGGGACGGGGACCGAGCCGCTCGAGCTGGTCACCGTGCAACCGGCCGGAAAGACGCAGATGAAGGCAATCGACTGGTGGCGCGGAGTGAATTGGACGGAGGTGGTCGCCTCATGAGCGACGATCGTCGCCAGGGGCGAAAGAACGACGTCCGTGCTCAGGGCGGACACGGCCTGGAGCGCCCGCAGACCGACTTCGTGCAGCCGGCCCGGCGGGTGGCCTACGAGGTCATCGCCGCCGTGCGGGAATCAGACGCCTACGCGAACCTGCTGCTGCCCAGCCGCATCAAACGGGCGGCGCTCAGCACCGCGGATGCCGCATTGGCCACCGAGCTGACCTACGGCACCCTGCGCATGCAGGGCTTCTATGACCGGGTGATCGCCGACGCGGCCGGTCGGCCCGTCACCGCGATCGACCCGGCCATCCTGGACGTGCTGCGTCTCGGTGCGCACCAGTTGCTCGCCACCCGGGTGGCCACCCACGCCGCCGTGAACGAGTCCGTCGAACTCGCCCGTCAGGTGGGCTCCCGCGCCGCCACCGGCTTCACCAACGGTGTGCTGCGCACCATCTCCCGCTCCAGCGCCGACGAGTGGCGCGAACGCGTGCTCACCGAAGCCACCAGTGATGATGACCGCCTTGCCGCGGAGCACTCACACCCGGTCTGGGTGGTGCGGGCGTTCCGGCAGTCGCTGCGCCTTGAGGGCCGTGAGGCCGAGCTCGAGGAGCTGCTGTCGGCCGACAATGCCGCGCCCAAGGTGAACATGGTCATTCTGCCCGGACTCAGCAACACCGAAGACACCGACGGTCTCGGCGTTGCCAACGACTTCTCGCCCATCGGTTTTGTGCTGGCCGGCGGCGACCCCGTGCACCTGATGCAGGACAGCGGCGGACGCCTCCGCGTGCAGGACGAGGGATCTCAGCTGGCGGCCCTCACGCTCAGTCGCGCCCGCCCGGTCGCGCCGGGGGAGCGTTGGCTCGACCTGTGCGCGGGCCCCGGCGGCAAGGCCTCCCTGCTTGCCGCCGAGGCGCTGGCCGGCGGGGCCAGCCTCGTCGCCAACGAGCTCGTCCCGGCCCGGGCCACCCTCGTGCGTAAGGCGCTGGCCGCCGTGCCCGGCGAGGTGCCCGTCTGGGAGGAGGACGGCACCCGGTTCGGAGACGAACATCCGAAGGAATTCGACCGGATCCTGCTGGATGCTCCCTGCACCGGGCTCGGCGCGCTACGTCGGCGCCCGGAGGCCCGTTGGCGCAAGCAGCCCAAGGACGTCGCCGAACTCTCCGACCTGCAGTCCGGGCTGATCCACGCGGCCCTCGGCGCGCTCAAGCCGGGTGGGGTGCTGGCCTACGTCACCTGCTCACCGCACATCGCGGAGACTCGCGGGATCGTGGCCACCGCGCTCAAGAAATGGGAGGGCCATGTGCGCACTCTCGACACGGCATCCGTGCTGCAGGGGCTGAGCAGCTCCGAGCTCGACCTGCCCGGCGACGGGGGCAGTGTGCAACTGTGGCCGCATCGGCACGGCACCGACGCTATGTTCATCACCCTGCTCGAGCGCACGGAGTAGTCCGCGACCCGGGCCCGTGCTTTCGTGTCCCTGCGCATTCGGGCCCCTGCCTTCGGGCCCGCGTATTCGGGCCCCTGCCTCGACCCGATCTGACGGAGATTCTGGCTCCCCTGGTTTTTCCGGGGGCATGGCCCGGCCGAGCCCGCGCGTCGCGTGGCCAACTCAGGACATCCGTCGGCCGGGCTGCCCAGCCGCCGCGAATCAGTGCGGAACCGGGATAGATATCCGACCCGGCCGGCGGGATCTCCTGAGTTGACCACGACACTCGCGAATGCGCAGCGTGACTTGTGCGGGCGGGGCGGCGTCGCGTGGCCGCGCCCGCGCGTCGCGTGGCCAACTCAGGACATCCGTCGGCCGGGCTGCCCAGCCGCCGCGCACCAGTCCGGGACCACTGCGGATGCCGCTGCAGCCGGCCGGATCTCCTGAGTAAGCCACAACGCGCACCCGATCCGCGGCAGGGCTTGCGAGCTCCAGGCACCCAAGTCCCTTTCCGTCGCAGCCCGAATGAAGTCGACGGAAAGTCTGGTTGAAAACAACTTTTGTGAAAGGTTCTGGACCCATTTCGGCGAAATCTCCGTCGCCTTCGTTCGGGACGGCATCGCTCCAGGGCCGTGGACTCGACCGGCATGGGACTTTCGAGCCGCCGGGGCTCGCCGCAGTAGGGTGAAGGCATGGTCACACGGATTAACCCCAGCATCCTCGCCGCCGACTTCGCCAATCTCGAACGGGACCTGGGGCGCATCCGCACCGCCGACCTGGTGCACGTCGACATCATGGACAACCATTTCGTACCGAATCTGACGTTCGGACCGCCCGTCGTCGACCGCCTCGCCCAGGTCTCCCCGTTGCCCTTCGACCTGCACCTGATGATCGAGAATCCGGAGCGTTGGGCGCTCGGCTACGCCGAAGCCGGCGCGTTCTCGGTCACCTTCCACGCGGAGGCCACGACCAACCCGGTCGGCCTGGCCCGCAAGCTGCGCTCGATCGGCGCCCGGGCCGGCATCGCGCTCAAGCCCGGCACGGCCATCGAGCCCTACCTCGAGCTACTGCCCGAATTCGACCAGGTGCTCGTGATGACCGTCGAACCCGGCTTCGGGGGGCAGAGCTTCATGCCCTCCACCATGCGCAAGCTTCGCACCCTGTCGGAGGCCGTGAAGAAGTCCGGCCTGGACGTCTGGCTGCAGGTCGACGGCGGCATCACCGAGGACACCATCGTCATCGCCGCCGAGGCCGGGGCGAACACGTTCGTCGCCGGCTCCAGCGTGTTCAACGCTGCGGACCCGGCGAAGCAGATCGCCCTGTTGCGCGCCGCAGCGACCGAACACCAGCATGCGCACTAGTACCCTAGTCAGGTGAAGACTTTTGACAACCTGTTCGCTGAACTGAGCGACAAGGCACGGACCCGCCCCGACGGCTCGGGAACCGTGCGCGAACTCGACGCCGGCGTACATGCCATCGGCAAGAAGATCGTCGAAGAGGCCGCCGAGGTCTGGATGGCCGCCGAGTTCCAGAGCGACGACGAAACCGCCGCCGAGATGAGCCAGCTGCTGTACCACGTGCAGGTGATGATGCTGGCGAAGGGGCTGACCCCCGCCGATCTGTATCGCCATCTGTGACGCGCCATCAGAGAGACTCCACCCGGTTGACCCCGTGAGACCTGTTCGCCAGAACGTGAAGACGCAGAGAGTGCCCAAATGCTGAGAATTGCCGTGCCCAATAAGGGCTCCTTGTCCGAAACCGCCGCGCAGATGCTGTTCGAGGCCGGCTACACGGGCCGCCGCGACCCGCGCGACCTCGTCGTGGCCGACCCCCGCAACGACGTGGAGTTCTTCTACTTGCGTCCCCGCGACATCGCCACCTATGTGGGCTCCGGAGCCCTCGACGTGGGAATCACCGGGCGCGACCTGCTGCTCGACTCGGGCTCCACCGCCCAGGAGATCGCCAGCCTCGACTTCGGCGACTCCACCTTCCGCTTCGCCGGCCCCGCAGGCCGCTTCACCGACCTGGCCGACCTATCCGGCCTTCGCGTCGCCACCAGCTACCCCGGACTGGTCGAGGCCTTCCTCGCCGAGCACGACGTCAGCGTGACTCTGGTCACCCTCGACGGCGCGGTCGAGTCCGCCGTCCAGCTCGGCGTGGCGGATGCCGTCGCCGACGTCGTCTCCACCGGCTCCACTCTGCGCAAGGCCGGCCTCGAGATCTTCGGCCCGGTCATCCTGCAGTCAACAGCCGTGCTGATCAGCTCCGAAAACGACAAGCCCGGCATCGCGACCCTCCTGCGCCGCTTGCAGGGCGTGCTCGTGGCCCGCCAGTACGTGCTGATGGACTACGACATCCCGCAGACGCTCCTCGACGACGCCTGCCTGCTGGCGCCCGGCATCGAGTCGCCCACCGTATCGTCCCTGCACGACCCGGAATGGGTTGCCGTGCGTGTGATGATCCCGCGCCTGAACACGAACCACGTCATGGACGCCCTCTACGAGCTCGGGGCGCGCGCCATCCTGATCAGCTCCATTCACAACGCCCGCTTGTAACGGGCTGACCGGCGGTACCCAGATGCGGCGACACACAATGGAGGCACAATCGTGAGTCTTTCGGTGCGGGTCATACCCTGTCTCGACGTGGCCGACGGCCGCGTGGTCAAGGGAGTGAACTTCCAGAATCTGCGAGACGCGGGCGATCCGGTCGAACTCGCCCGCCGGTACTACGAGCAGGGAGCCGACGAACTCACCTTCCTCGATGTGACCGCCACGGTGGACAACCGTGCCACCACCTATGACGTCGTGCGCGCCACCGCAGAGCAGGTCTTCATCCCGCTTACGGTGGGCGGCGGCATCCGCACGGTCGAGGACGTGTCCCGGCTGCAGGCCAGTGGTGCCGACAAGGTCGGAGTCAACAGCGCCGCCATCACGCGGCCCGCCCTGATCGGCGAGATCGCCGACCGGTTCGGCTCCCAGGTTCTCGTGCTTTCTCTTGACGTGAAGCGCAGCGGGCGCACCGAGTCCGGCTTCGTCGTCACTACCCACGGTGGCCGCACCGAAACCGACCTGGACGCTCTCGCCTGGGCGCAGACGGCCATCGGGCTGGGGGTCGGCGAGCTGCTCGTCAACTCCATCGACGCCGACGGAACGAAGGCGGGCTTCGACGTCGAACTCATCACGCTGATGCGCGCCCTGAGCACCGTTCCGGTGATCGCCTCCGGCGGCGCCGGCCGGGTCGAGGATTTTCCCCCGGCCATCGCCGCGGGGGCGGATGCCGTGCTTGCGGCATCCGTGTTCCACAGCGGCCAGCTGACCGTCGGCGACGTCAAGGCGGAGCTCAGGCGCGCCGGAATGCCCGTGCGCTGATGATGCTGTGCCTTACCCGACCCGAAACGGCTCCGTAAATGACCGATGTGCTCTCCACCCTCGACGACGCCCTGGCCAGGGCCGTCTTCAACTCCGACGGCCTGTTACCGGCGGTGATCCAGCAGTGGGACACCGGTGAGGTGCTCATGCTCGGCTGGATGAACCGGGAAGCGCTGCGCCGCACGCTCACCGAGGGGCGCGTGACGTTTTGGTCGCGCAGTCGCCAGGAATTCTGGCGCAAGGGCGACACCTCCGGCCACGGCCAGTATGTGAAGTCCGCCGCGCTCGACTGTGACGCGGACACCCTCCTGGTGCAGGCGGACCAGATCGGAGCAGCCTGCCACACCGGCTCCCGCACCTGCTTCGACGGGCGCGGCATCGAGGTCGTGACCGGCGCCCGCCCCGCGGCACCCGACGTGGCAGCAGACCGGGCAACCACCCAAAAACCGAGGGACTGACCATGGCACCGAACAGCTCCGGCACAGCCCCGTCGACCACCGCCGGGCAGTTCGCGCGTCAGATCGACGACCACCGGGTGTTCCCCGTGGTGCGCGAACTCTTCGCCGACGGCGAAACCCCGGTGGGCATCTACCGCAAGCTTGCTGCCGGCCAGCCCGGTAGCTTCCTGCTCGAGTCCGCCGAGCAGGGCGGCATTTGGTCGCGGTTCTCGTTCGTGGGCGTGTCCTCGTTCGGCGTGTTGACCCAGCAGGGCGACGAGACCCGCTGGCTCGACTACGGCCTCTCGGCCGAGCGCGCCCTCGGCGACGCCGCCGGCCTAGGCCCGCTGGCGGCTCTCGCGGCCCTCCACGAACGCTGGGAAACCCCGCGCATGCCCGGCCACCCACCCCTGACCGGCGGCCTCGTCGGATTCATCGGCTGGGAGGCGATCCGCCAGATCGAGCGCCTGCCGAATCGCCCGCCGGCGGACTACGACGTGCCGGGCCAGGCCTTCAGCTTCGTGGCCGACCTCGTCGTGATTGACCACAAATACGGCACCGTGCAGCTCATCGCCAACGTTCTCAACGACGGCCACGACGAACCGGGCGCCCTCTGGGAGGCCGCCCAGGACCGGCTCGACGCCCTGCAGGCTCGCCTGGCCGAGCCGTCCGAGACCTGGCTCGCCGAGGTCGACCTCGCCACGCCCGCCTCCCCGGCGAACCGCACCCGGCGTGAGGACTTCCTCGCCGCGGTCGACATCGCCAAGGAGCACATCGTCGACGGCGACGTGTTCCAGGTGGTCGTCTCCCAGCGGTTCGACCAGGAGTGCACGGCGGACCCCATCGACGTCTACCGGGTGCTGCGCAGCCTCAACCCGTCGCCCTACATGTACCTGCTGAGCCTGGAATCGCCGGAGAAGGAGACCTACTGGATCGTGGGCTCCTCCCCGGAGGCCTTGGTGAAGGTGCAGAACGACCGCGTGTTCACGCATCCGATCGCGGGCTCGAAGCCGCGCGGCACGACCCCGGAGGCCGACGCCGACTTCGAAGCCGAGCTCGCGGGCGACGCCAAGGAACGCGCCGAGCATCTGATGCTCGTGGACCTGGCCCGCAACGACCTGCTCAAGGTGTGTGCACCAGGCTCGGTCGAGGTGACCGAGTTCATGCGCATCGAGCGGTTCAGCCACATCATGCACCTCGTCTCGTCGGTGGAGGGGAACCTGCTGCCGGGCCGGTCCGCTATCGACGTCTTCCGCGCCACGTTCCCGGCCGGCACTCTCTCCGGGGCCCCGAAACCGCGCGCCCTCGAGATCATCGACGCGCTCGAGCCCGCGCAGCGCGGCGTGTACGGGGGAGTGGTCGGCTACTTCGGGTTCGCCGGGGACGCGGACCTGGCCATCGCCATCCGGACCGCCACGATTATGAATGGCGTCGCCCGCGTGCAGGCAGGCGGCGGCCTCGTCGCGGACTCCGACCCGGCGTCGGAATACCTGGAGTCACAGAACAAGGCCGCGGCGCCCCTCCGCGCGGTCGCGGTCGCGAACGCCATGAAACGGGTGCGCTAGGTGGCATCCGCACGGCGCCTCAAGCTCGGGCACATCCTCGTGGTGCTGGCGGCCAGCGGTCTGGCCCTGCTGGCCTGGACCCAAGTCTGGGTGAACGTCATCGTGGGGCAGTCCGGCTCGGCCGTGCACAGTCTCGAGGTGGCCGGCTCCACGGCCGCCCCCGGGGTGACAGCCCTCGCCCTCGCCGGACTGGCCCTCGCCGGTGCCCTGAGCATCGCCGGTCCCGTCATCCGGGTGGTCCTCGGCCTGCTGGAGGTTCTGCTCGGCTTCTCCGTATGCCTCTCGGCTTTTTTGGCCGTCACCGATCCGGCGGCAGCCAGTGCCGGCGCGGTCACCGATGCCACCGGGATCTCTGGCGCAGGCTCGGTCGTCGACGCCGTCGCCTCGGCGGCCGTGACGCCATGGCCGTTCATCGCGCTGTTCGCCGGCGTGGTCATGGGCGGCGCCGGGGTCGGGGTGCTCGTCACCTCCAGGCGTTGGCCCGGACCGACGTCCCGCTACCAGGCCGTGCGATTCGAAGCGGCCGAGTCGGCCGAGGCGACGGATGCCGACGGTCCCGACGCCGCGGACGTTTCCGCACCCGAACGTGACGCCGTCGACGACTGGGACGGGCTGAGCCGCGGCGAAGACCCCACCACCCCGCACTGAATCGAGACCAGATTCCCGGTTGCACCTGGTGCGCTGGGGAGGCCGGGGAACCGTGGGGCCGCTAGACTTGGCTAGCCCGTCAACGCACAAAAGGAGAACCATGAGCTTCGAATCGGTAGACCCAGGTGAAGGCCATTCGATCGCGGCCTGGACCGCCGTCACCATCATGCTTCTCGCCGTCGCGATCGGCACCGTCGCCTTCTTTCTGGTGATCCCATGGCTCGTCTGGGCATCCGTCGGCCTGCTGGTGGTTGGCCTGCTGGTCGGCTGGATCCTCGCCAAAATCGGCTACGGCGTAGCCGATACGGCTCACCTGGACCACTAGTCGAGTGCTGTCTGATCTTCTAGCCGGGGCCGTCGCCGACGCTGAACTTCGTCGGGCCGCCCGTCCGTTCTCCATCGTCGAGGCAACCGCTCTCGATCAAACTCCGGCGATCGATGCCCTGGCGGTGCTCGCACCCGCGGATCAGGTCAAGATCATCGCGGAGGTCAAGCGCGCCAGCCCGTCTCGGGGCACCCTGGCCGAGATCTCGGACCCTGCCGCCCTCGCCGTCTCCTACGAGTTCGGCGGCGCCAGCGCGATCAGCGTGCTCACCGAAGGCCGCAAGTTCCTCGGCTCCCTGTCAGACCTCGAGCAGGTTCGATCCGCCGTGCGCATCCCGGTGCTGCGTAAAGACTTCATCGGTCTGCCGTACCAGGTCTTCGAGGCCAGGGCGGCAGGTGCCGACATGGTTCTGCTCATCGTCGCCGCACTTGACCAGACCACCCTGGTCTCCCTGCACGACCTCGTGCGCCAGCTCGGCATGACCGCGCTGGTCGAGACCCACAGCGCCGAGGAGGTCGACCGTGCCCTGGCCATCGGCGCAAGCCTCGTCGGGGTGAACGCCCGCGACCTGTCCACGTTTCAACTCGATCAGGACCTGTTCGGCCGGCTCGCGGACCGGATCCCCTCGGGTGTCGTCCGCGTCGCCGAGTCGGCGGTCAAGACCGCCGCCGACGTGGCGCACTACCGCGCCGCCGGCGCCGACATCGTGCTCGTCGGCGAGGCCCTCGTCACAAGCGATCCCATCCGAACCCTCTCCGAATTCCTGGCGGTTTAAATGTCAACGTCCCTCAGAACAGAAGCAGGCCCGTACTTCGGCGACTTCGGCGGGAGGTTCGTGCCGGAGTCCCTCGTGGCTGCCCTCGACGAGCTGACCGACGAGTACGCGCTGGCACGGCAGGACCCGGCCTTCGCGGCCGAGTTGATGGAATTGCACCGGAGTTACACCGGGCGCCCGTCCATCATTACCGAGGTGCCCCGGTTCGCCGCGCACGCCGGCGGTGCCCGCATCATCCTCAAGCGGGAAGACCTCAACCACACCGGCTCGCACAAAATCAACAATGTGCTCGGCCAGGCACTTCTCACCAAGCGCATCGGCAAGTCTCGCGTCATCGCCGAGACGGGCGCCGGGCAGCACGGCGTGGCGGCCGCGACGGCGGCCGCCCTGTTCGGGCTCGACTGCGTCGTCTACATGGGCGAGGTCGACACGGAGCGCCAGGCCCTGAACGTGGCCCGGATGCGACTGCTCGGCGCCGAGGTCGTGCCGGTCAAGACCGGCTCCCGCACCCTGAAAGACGCCATCAACGACGCCATGCGTGACTGGGTCACCAACGTCGAGACCACCAACTACATCTTCGGTACCGTCGCCGGGCCGCATCCGTTTCCGGCCATGGTGCGCGACTTCCAGAAAATAATCGGCGAGGAGGCCCGCCAGCAGGTTCTGGACCTCACCGGCCGCCTCCCCGACGCGGTCACCGCCTGCGTCGGCGGTGGTTCGAACGCCATGGGTATCTTCCACGCGTTCCTCGACGACCCGGAGGTGGCTCTGGTCGGCTACGAGGCCGGCGGTGACGGCGCGGAGACCCTGCGCCATGCGGCGACGATCACCAAGGGGCGCCCCGGCATCCTGCACGGCGCCCGCAGCTTCCTGCTGCAGGACGAAGACGGTCAGACCGTGGAGTCGCACTCCATCTCTGCGGGTCTGGACTACCCGGGGGTGGGCCCGGAACATGCGTGGCTCGCCAGTATCGGCCGGGCCACCTACCTGCCGGTCACCGATGACGAGGCGATGAGCGCCCTCCGGCTGCTCAGTCGCACGGAGGGCATCATCCCCGCCATCGAGTCGGCGCACGCCCTCGCCGGCACCTTGGACCTCGGCAAGAAGCTCGGACGCGACGCCACCATCCTGGTAAACCTCAGCGGACGCGGCGACAAGGACATGGAAACCGCGGGTCGGTACTTCGACCTGCTCGACAAGGGTGCGGAACAGTCATGAGCACGGAAACAGGTACGGGCCCCAGGACCGGAACGACGAGCACGGTCGAGGCGACAATCGCCCGGCGCCGCTCCGAGGGCGGCGGGGCTCTGATCGGCTACCTGCCCGTCGGGTTCCCCACCCTGACCGAGAGCATCGACGCGGCCGTGGCACTCGCGCAGAACGGTGTCGACGTCATCGAGCTGGGCCTGCCGTACACCGATCCCGTCATGGACGGGCCAGTGATCCAGGCGGCCACCCAGCAGGCTCTGGCCAACGGCTTCCGGCTGCGGCACGGGATCGAGGCCGTCGCGGCGATCACCGCCCAGGTGAACGTGCCCGTTCTGGTCATGACCTACTGGAACCCGATCATGCAGTACGGCGTGGACCGGTTCGCCGACGACCTGCTCGCGGCGGGAGGCGCCGGGCTGATCACGCCCGACCTCATCCCCGACGACGCGGCCGCCTGGGTGGGAGCCAGCACGCGAACCGGACTCGACCGTGTCTTCCTCGCCGCCCCGTCGTCGTCCGACGCCCGGCTGCGTCAGGCAGTGGACGCCAGCCGCGGTTTCGTCTACGCGGTCTCCACCATGGGAATCACCGGCGCCCGCGCCGACGTGGACTCCGCCGCGCGGGTGCTCATCGACCGCCTCCGCGCCGTCGGGTCCACCAGCGCGTGCGTCGGGCTCGGCATCTCCACCCCGGAGCAGGTGCGGGAGATCCTCGCCTACGCCGATGGTGCCATCGTCGGTTCCGCCCTGGTCAAGGCACTGTCCGACGGGGGAGTGCCGGCCCTGGCCGCCCTCACCCGTGACCTCGCGGCCGGTGCCCGGGATCTGCGCCCCGCCGTCTGATACCCGCCATCGCAGCACCCAAAAGCTAAGGTAAGTTGTCCGAGGCGGTCACGGGGCCTCCCCGGCGCCACGATGAAAGGTAGTCCCCAGGTGTCTTTTCTTCTGAGCATCCCGAGCCCGAGCCCCGAATGGAGCTCCTTCACCCTCGGCCCGTTCACCATCCACGCCTACGCCCTCTGCATTCTGGCAGGGATCATCGCCGCCACCGTCATGACGAGCCGCCGACTGTCTGCGCGCGGAGGCGAGCCGGGCGTGGTGCTGGACATCATCCTGTGGGCCGTTCCGCTCGGCATCGTCGGCGCGCGCTTCTACCATGTGTTCACTCACCCGTCCGACTACTTCTTCGAGGGTGCCAACCCTCTCGAGGTGTTCGCCATTTGGAACGGCGGCAACGCCATCTTCGGAGCACTTCTGGGCGGGGCCGTCGGCGCGTACATCGGCTGCCGCATCTCGGGCATCCGGTTCTGGGCCTTCGCGGACGCCCTGGCACCGGGAATGCTGGTGGCGCAGGCCATGGGCCGTCTCGGCAACTGGTTCAACGAGGAGCTCTTCGGTCTGCCGACCGACCTGCCCTGGGGCCTCGAGGTTTCCGCGGCGAACCCGGCCCTCCCGATCGGACTTCCCCCCGAAACGCTGTTTCACCCCACCTTCCTCTACGAGATGATCTGGAACGTGGTCGGCGTCGTCCTGATCCTCGCGATCGAACGCAAGGTTGCGCTCCGCTGGGGCAAGGCCTTCGGCGTCTACCTGATCTGGTATGGCCTCGGCCGCAGCTTCTTCGAGTCGATCCGGGTCGACCCGAGCGAGATGTTCTTCGGCCTCCGCACCAATGTGTGGGCCGCCTTTGCCGCCATCCTGCTGGGCATCATCCTGATCGTCGTGCAGAGCAAGCGCCACACGGGCCTGCCCGCGAGCGTGTACGTTCCCGGCCGCGAGTGGAAGGGGCCCGACGCTGAGGTAGAATCTGATGAGTTTGATTCGGACCCCGAGGATCACGGTGATGAGGCCGTCGGTCCCGCCGGATCAGTCGACGTTGCAGCCACAAGCACCAGCAACTCGCGCCTCTAGGCTCAGGTTGACATCAACCTGTTCCACGGCTTGTGACCCGGTATGACGGGCCGCCGCGCACATGTCTACCTGAGCGGGCCAGCGTCGTCCCCACTCGCCAGTTACTTTCGTGAGGACGGTCCAATGCCGCAAACACCCCTCTTCTCGCGCTTCAGCGCAGTGCCGAAGCCGCAGGGCCTGTACAACCCGGCCGATGAGCGCGATGCCTGCGGCCTCGCCATGGTCGCCACGCTTCGGGGCACCGCCGGGCACGACATCATCACCCTCGCCCTCGACGCGCTCCGCAACCTCGAGCACCGCGGTGCGGTCGGATCGGATGCCGGAACCGGAGACGGCGCGGGCATCATCACTCAGGTTCCCGACGAGTTCCTGCGGGCGGTCGCCGATTTCGCCCTGCCCGCGGCGGGCCGCTACGCCGTCGGCAATGTGTTCCTGCCGGTCGATCCCACCAAGCGCAGCGGCATCAAGCGCCAAATCAACCGGATCGCCCTCGAAGAGGGACTGGTGATCCTCGGCTGGCGCGAAGTTCCCGTGCGCCCCGACGAGGTCGGCACCCTGGCGCGCGCAGCCATGCCCGCCATCCAACAACTGTTCGTGCAGAGCGTCCGCACGACTGAGGCCGGCGACACGCTCGGCAACATCGCGCTGGACCGCCAGGCCGTCAGGCTGCGGAAGCGCGCCGAACGCGAGCTGGAGATCTACTTCGCCTCACTGTCCTGTCGCACCGTGGTCTACAAGGGAATGGTCACGACGCTTCAGCTGGAGCCGTTCTACCCGGACCTGTCCGATCCGCGCTTCGTCTCCAAGCTCGCCCTTGTGCACTCCCGCTACTCCACCAACACGTTCCCGTCCTGGCCGCTCGCGCAGCCGTTCCGCATGATCGCGCACAACGGCGAGATCAACACGGTTCAGGGCAATCGCAACTGGATGCAGGCGCGCCAGTCCCAGCTCGAATCCGACCTGCTCGGCGATCTGGCGCCGCTGCTCCCGATCGTCACCCCCGGCGGCAGCGATTCGGCCTCGTTCGATGAGGTCGTTGAGCTGCTCAGCCTGTCGGGGCGTTCGCTCCCGCACGCCGTCATGATGATGGTGCCGGAGGCCTGGGAAAACCAGACCGACCTCGACGCCGAACGCCGCGCGTTCTACGAGTACCATTCCATGCTGATGGAGCCGTGGGATGGCCCGGCCGCGATCGTGTTCACCGACGGATCCCTCGTCGGCGCCACCCTCGACCGCAACGGGCTGCGCCCCGGCCGCTACCTCATCACCGACGACGGTCTCGTCGTGCTCGCCAGCGAGATCGGAGTGCTCGACATCGACCCCAACCGGGTGGTGCGCAAGGGCCGCCTGCGTCCCGGCAAGATGTTTCTGGTCGACACGGTCGCCGGACGCCTGATCGAAGACGACGAGATCAAGGCCGACCTCGCGGCGAGCGAGCCGTGGGGAACCTGGCTGGACGCCGGGCGCATCAACCTCAAGGATCTGCCCGAGCGGGAGCACATCGTGCACCCGCCGGCATCCGTCGTGCGCCGCCAGCGCACCTTCGGCTACACCGAGGAGGAGGTGCGCATCCTGCTCGCGCCGATGGCTCGCCTCGGCGGGGAACCGCTCGGCGCGATGGGCTCCGACACCCCTATCGCCGTGCTCAGCGACCGACCCCGGCTGCTCTTCGACTACTTCACGCAGCAGTTCGCCCAGGTGACCAACCCACCGCTCGACTCGATCCGCGAGGAAGTTGTCACTTCCCTCAAACTCGGGCTCGGTCCGGAACGCAACCTCCTCTCGGTGGGCCCCGAGCACGCCCGGCAGGTCGTGCTCGACTTCCCCGTGATCGACAACGACGAGTTGGCGAAGATCCAGCACATCGACACCGCGCCGGGCAGCCGCACCACCAGGACCATTCGCGGGCTCTACCGGTTCGAAGACGGGCCGGACGCCCTCGAGGCCCGCATCAAGGAGATGTGCGCCGAGGCCGACGCCGCCATCGACGACGGCGCGATGTTCCTCGTTCTCTCCGACCGGGATTCCAACAAGGACCTGGCACCGATCCCGTCGCTGCTGATGATTGCCGCGGTTCACCACCACCTGATCCGCACCGAGAACCGCATGAAGGTCGGCATCGTGGTCGAGACCGGCGATGTGCGCGAGGTGCACCACGTCGCCCTCCTGATCGGCTACGGCGCATCCGCCGTGAACCCGTACCTTGCGATGGAAACGTGCGAGGATTTGGTGCGCAGCGGCTACATCACGACCGGCACGCCCGAACAGGCCGTGCGCAACGTGATCAAGGCCCTCGGCAAGGGCGTGCTCAAGATCATGTCCAAGATGGGGATCTCGACCGTCTCCTCCTACGCCGGTGCGCAGACCTTCGAGGCCGTGGGACTGAGCCAGGAATTCATCGACCAGTACTTCACCGGCACCACGAGCAAGCTCGGCGGCATCGGCATCGAGGTGGTTGCGGCCGAGAATGAGGCCCGGCACCGGGCCGCCTACCCCGAGGATGCCGCCGTCACCGCGCACGAACGCCTCGCGACCGGAGGTGAGTACCAGTGGCGCCGCGACGGGTCTCCGCACCTGTTCAACCCGGACACCATTTTCCGGCTCCAGCACTCCACCCGCACGCGCAGCTACGACATCTTCCGCGAGTACACGAAACTCGTCGACGACCAGGCGTCGAGCCTGATGACGCTGCGCGGCATGTTCACCTTCACCACCGGCAAGCGCCACCCCGTACCGCTGGACGAGGTGGAACCGATCTCCTCGATCGTGAAGCGCTTCGCGACGGGGGCGATGAGCTACGGCTCGATCTCCGCCGAGGCGCACGAGACCCTCGCCATCGCAATGAACCGCCTCGGCGGCAAGTCGAACACCGGTGAGGGTGGAGAAGACCTTGACCGTCTGCTCGACCCGGAGCGACGCAGCGCCGTCAAGCAGGTGGCTTCCGGCCGGTTCGGTGTGACCAGCATGTACTTGTCCCACGCCGACGACATCCAGATCAAGCTGGCGCAGGGAGCCAAGCCCGGCGAGGGCGGCCAGCTGCCGCCCACGAAGGTCTACCCGTGGATCGCCCGCACCCGGCACGCGACCGCCGGCGTCGGCCTGATCTCGCCGCCCCCGCATCACGATATCTACTCGATCGAAGACCTCAAACAGTTGATCTTCGACCTGAAGCGGGCGAATCCGACCGCGCGCATCCACACCAAGCTGGTCAGCCAGTCCGGTATCGGCGCGGTCGCCGCCGGAGTGGCCAAGGCACTGTCCGACGTCATTCTCATCTCCGGTCACGACGGCGGAACCGGCGCGAGCCCGCTCAACTCCCTCAAGCACGCGGGGACTCCCTGGGAACTCGGCCTGGCCGAAACGCAGCAGACCCTGATGCTCAACGGGATGCGCGACCGGGTCGTGCTGCAGGTCGACGGCCAGTTGAAGACCGGCCGTGACGTCATCATCGGAGCGTTGCTCGGCGCCGAGGAGTTCGGCTTCGCGACCGCCCCGCTGATCGTGGAGGGCTGCGTCATGATGCGTGTCTGCCACTTGGACACCTGCCCCGTCGGGGTGGCCACCCAGAATCCCGAGCTGCGCAAACGTTTCACCGGCAAGGCCGAGCACGTGATCAACTTCTTCGAGTTCATCGCTCAGGAGGTGCGCGAGTACCTCGCCGAGCTCGGATTCCGCAGCCTCGACGAGGCCATCGGCCACCGGGAGGTGCTCGACGTCAACGGGGCGCTGACGCACTGGAAGGCCTCCGGACTCGATCTGTCGCCCGTCCTCGTCGGTCCGGACTTCTCCGCGGGGGAGCCCCGGCAGTCCGGTCGCCCTCAGGAGCACGAGCTCGAGCTCCACTTCGACAACGAACTGATCCGGCAGAGCGCCAGTGTGCTTGAACACGGTGGGCAGGTCTCGATCTCCCTGCCCATCCGCAACACCGAGCGGGCCGTGGGCACCATGCTCGGTCACGAGGTCACCGTGCGTCACGGCGAGAACGGGCTGCCGTCCGGTTCCATCGACGTCACCCTCACCGGCAGCGCCGGACAGTCCTTCGGCGCGTTCCTGCCGAGCGGCATCATCCTGCGGCTCGAGGGTGACTCCAACGACTACGTCGGCAAGGGTCTCTCCGGTGGGCAGATCACCGTGCGACCCGACCGGGGCAGCCTGTTCCCGGCCGAGCAGAACGTGATCGCCGGTAACGTCATCGGCTACGGCGCGACCCAGGGCAGCATGTTCATCCGCGGCATCGTGGGCGAACGTTTCCTGGTGCGCAACTCCGGCGCCACCGCCGTCGTCGAGGGCGTCGGTGATCACGCCCTCGAGTACATGACCGGGGGACTGGCGGTCATCCTGGGCGAAACGGGGCGCAACCTGGGTGCCGGCATGTCTGGCGGAACCGCCTACGTCTACGGTCTCCGTACCGAGGATGTCAACCGGCAGGCCCTCGACTCCGGCGAACTCACACTTCTGCCGCTCGGCGGCGCGGACCGCGAGATCGTGCGTGACTTGCTCGAACAGCATCATGACCAAACCGAATCCGCCCTGGCGGCCCGGCTGCTGGCCGATTTCGAGACCACCATGTCCACATTCGTCAAGGTGCTACCGCGCGACTACGCGGCCGTCCTGGCAACCAGGCAGGCCGCTGTCACCGAGGGCCTCGACCCCGATGGCGTCGTCGTTTGGAACCGCATTCTGGAGGCAACCAATGGCTGATCCGAAGGGATTCCTGAAGACCACGGACCGGGAGCTTCCGGCCCGCCGTCCCGTATCCGTTCGTCTGATGGACTGGAAAGAGGTCTACGAGCAGGGCGACGCGACGCAACTGAAACGCCAAGCCGGCCGCTGTATGGACTGCGGTGTGCCGTTCTGCCAGCAGGGCTGCCCGCTCGGCAACATCATCCCGGAGTGGAACGACCTCACCTGGCGGGACGAGGGCCGTCAGGCCATCGAACGTCTCCATGTCACCAACAACTTCCCGGAGTTCACCGGGCGTCTCTGCCCGGCACCCTGTGAGTCGGCCTGCGTTCTCGGAATCAGTCAGCCGCCGGTCACGATCAAGCAGGTTGAGGTCTCCATCATCGACCAGGCCTTCGCCAACGGATGGGTTCAGCCCCAGCCGCCCGGACGCCTCACCGGCAAGACGGTCGCGGTCGTCGGCTCGGGCCCGGCCGGCCTCGCGGCCGCGCAGCAGCTCACGCGGGCCGGTCACACGGTGGCGGTCTTCGAGCGCGACGACCGGATCGGTGGGCTTCTGCGTTACGGCATCCCGGACTTCAAGATGGAGAAGAAGCACCTCGAGACCCGACTCGGCCAGATGACGGCCGAGGGCACCCGCTTCCGCGCAGGCGTCACCATCGGCGTCGACATCACCTGGGATGACCTCCGGGCCCGCTATGACGCTGTGGTGGTCGCCACGGGTGCCCTGGTACCCCGCGACCTGCCGATCCCCGGGCGCGACCTGCCCGGAGTGCACTTCGCCATGGAATACCTCGTGCAGCAGAACAGGGTCGGCGCCGGCGACACGGTCGACCAGCAGATCACCGCCGAGGGCAAGCACGTGGTCGTACTCGGCGGCGGCGACACCGGCGCCGACTGCATCGGTACCGCTCACCGCCAGGCCGCGGCATCCGTCACGAATCTCGCCATCGGCCGCCAACCGGGCACGGAACGGGCGGAACACCAGCCGTGGCCGCTGTCTCCGACGCTGTTCGAGGTGTCGAGCGCCCACGAAGAGGGCGGCAACCGCGAGTACCTGGTGTCGACGGTGGAGTTCCTGGCCAACGAGGTGGGCGAGGTGCGCGCCATCCGCGTGGCCGAGACCGAATTCCGGGGCGGACGCCGGGTGCCCAAGGCCGGAACGGAGCGCGAGATCCCTGCGGATCTGGTTCTCCTGGCCATGGGCTTCACCGGACCTGAATC
The DNA here is from genome assembly GCF_004402645.1 of Cryobacterium sp. TMT2-42-4. Classification (NCBI taxonomy): domain Bacteria; kingdom Bacillati; phylum Actinomycetota; class Actinomycetes; order Micrococcales; family Microbacteriaceae; genus Cryobacterium; species Cryobacterium sp. TMT2-42-4. The sequence goes on along the minus strand of NZ_SOFT01000007.1, from coordinate 37,376 downwards.
GCGCGAGCTGACGGACCAGCTGCACGTGCCGGTCGATGGGCGGAGTAATGTCGAACGTGACGTTAATTACCAGACCAGCCATGAAGGCGTGTTCGTTGCTGGTGATGCCGGCCGTGGCCAGTCGCTCATCGTCTGGGCGATCGCCGAAGGTCGGGCTGCTGCGGCAGCCGTCGACAAATTCCTCGAAGGCGAGACACAACTGCCTGCACCGGTCAAACCGACCGATCATGCCTTCGCAATCTGATTGGTCACTGATCCAGTGATTCGATTCCAAGAGATCCACCACCCCGTGGTCTCCCGACCATCAACAGAGAATATGCGCCGAAACAGCGCGGAAACCGGAGTTTTTTCAGTATGAGACGCGCCAAAATTGTCGCCACGCTCGGGCCGGCAGCAGCCAGCTACGATCAAATTCGTGCCCTTATCGATGCCGGTGTCGACGTCTGCCGGATGAACCTGAGCCACGGGGACTACCAGGTCCACGAGGGTGTTTATGCGAATGTACGCAAAGCAGCGAACGACTCCGGCCGTGCCGTCGCCGTAATGGTCGACCTGCAGGGACCGAAGATCCGTCTCGGGAAATTCGAAGGTGGCCCTTACGAACTGGCCTTCGGAGACATTTTTAAGATCACCACAGAAGAAATCCTCGGTACCAAGGAACTCTCCGGCACCACCTACAAGGGCCTGCCCCAGGACGTCAGGCCCGGCGACTTCCTGCTGATCGACGACGGCAAGGTCAAGGTCGAGGTGGTGGCCACGAACGACACCGTCGTGACGACCAAGGTGATCGTCGCCGGTCCCGTGTCGAACAACAAGGGCATCAACCTGCCCGGTGTCGCCGTGAACGTGCCGGCCCTGTCCGAAAAGGACGAGGCCGACCTGCGCTGGGGTCTCCGCCTCGGCACGGACCTGATCGCGCTGTCGTTCGTTCGGGATGCCGCCGACATCACCCGCGTGCACGAGATCATGGCCGAAGAAGGACGCCGCGTTCCCGTGATCGCGAAGATCGAGAAGCCGCAGGCCGTGGAGAACCTCGAGGGCATCGTCGACGCGTTCGACGCCATCATGGTGGCCCGTGGCGACCTGGGCGTGGAGCTGCCGCTCGAGGCCGTTCCGATCGTGCAGAAGCATGCGGTCGAGCTCGCTCGTCGCATGGCCAAGCCGGTCATCGTGGCGACCCAGATGCTCGAGTCCATGATCCACAGCCCGGTGCCGACCCGCGCGGAGACGTCTGACGTCGCCAATGCCGTGCTCGACGGCGCGGATGCGGTCATGCTCAGTGGCGAGACCAGCGTCGGCGAGTACCCCGTCGTCACGGTCCAGACGATGGCGCGGATTGTCGCGTCGACCGAGGACCACGGCCTGGAGCGTATCGTTCCGCTGACGAACAAGCCGCGTACCCAGGGCGGTGCCATCACCCTGGCCGCCATCGAGGTCGCCGAATTCGTCGAAGCGAAGTTCCTGTGCATCTTCACGGAGTCCGGTGACTCGGCCCGACGGATGTCCCGGCTGCGGTCGAAGATCCCCATGCTGGCCTTCACCCCGGAGCCCGGTATCCGTCGCCGACTGGCCCTCACCTGGGGAATCCAGACCTACCTGGTCGACCGGGTCACCCACACGGACGCCATGTTCGGACAGGTGGATGACATCCTGCTGGGCCAGGGTCTGGCCCAGCTCGGAGACAAGGTCGTCGTTATCAGCGGTTCCCCTCCCGGAATCGCGGGTTCCACGAACGACATCCGTGTGCACCGCGTCGGCGATGCCCACAATGAAGTTCACCCGGCGTACGCGAAGAAGTAGCGCCGCGACGAAGAAAGCCCCGCCGCCCGGCTTCGGGTGGCGGGGCTTTCTCGAGCTGTCCAGATCTGCGCGGCACAGCCCAGCACCGGGAATCTGTGACCCACCGCCCCCGGGCGACACCCTGTTCCCCTTCAGTGTCGCCCATGAGGCTGTGCGCGTGAACACTCCGAGCCGGAGCACGACTGGACGGTCCGTGGCGTGCGCGGGTCCCCCGACCCGGTAGCGTGGACATGTCCAACCATATTTCAGGCTAGCACCTGTTGGACATGTCTAATGTCACGGTCCGGCACCACGGGGCAGCGGCGCACAGGGGGGAGCGGGACGTGAACTACGGAGCACGCACGGAGCGGGCGCGCGAACTGGTGGCCACCCTCACCCTCCCGCGTCCGCTGACCGCCGCGACGCTGCACCGGTACATGGAAGGTCTGCGCGGCAAGGCGATCATGATTCGTGCGGCGAGTCCGCGGCTCGTGGAATTCGGAGTCTGCGGGCTGTGGATCGAGGTCGCCGGAGAGAATTTCGAGCGCATCCACCATGCACCGACGACCTCCGCCGTGCACCGCCAGCAGTTCATCAACCATGAGTTCGGCCACATGATCCTGCGGCATGAGAAGCAGCTGATTCCGGCCTTGCGGGTCGCGTTGCTCGCACCCCTGATCCCGCTCGACTCGATCGCGTACGCGCTGTCCCGCAGCAACTTCACCGACGAGCAGGAAGCCCTCGCCGAGGCGATCGGCGACCGGCTGGCCCTGATCATGCTCGGAGACAGCGCCGACACGGCCAACGGCCCCCGAACCGGTTTCGGCCGGGTGCTGTAGTGCAGATCATCCTGCTATCGGTGTCGGCGTTGATCTGGATCGCCACAATATCGTGCGTGCCGTCAGTCCTTCGCGGTCGTCGTCGCCGTCTCTTCTGGGTCCTCGTTGCTTTCGGGACGACAATGAGCCTGCAGCCTTACGTCGTGTACAACGCCGTCGACGGACTGCTGGGTGGGGACAACGTCGCCTACTTCAGCTTTCATGCAACGGCGATCGTTACCATTGGTCTCCTGAACGGCATCGTGCAGGAGGCCGTGTCCGTGGGCGGTCTCACGCGGCGTAGGAATCAGGTGACCGCACTCGTCACGGGCGCAATTGTCACCGCCCAAGCTGTCCTATTCTTCGGCGGCGACTGGCGTTTTCGAGAGCAGATCCACGAGGCTTTTCCGAATCGTTGGGATTTCGCCGCCTACTCGTCCACCACGTGGATTGCGATGGCCCTCTTCTCCGTGTCGGTCGGTGCGGCATGCGTGTCCGATCTGCGCCATCAGCATCGGTTGATCACTCGGGCGTCTCTCGCTCTCGTTGTGCTCGGTTGCCTCGGGGCGCTGGTCTACACGATCGTCAGCTTCGCGAGCGTGACCGCAGCCCTTCTCAGTCCGGACTTCTCCTTCGACGGGTGGCCCTACACCGCTTACCACATCGCCCTCGCCACCGCTCCCGTCTGCCTCGGCCTGGGTTTGGGTCTGACTGCCATGGAAGCGGGTATCCGGGCCCTGGCGAAGACCAGCCGCGACCGGGTGCTGCTGTGGCGGATCACTCCGTTGTGGGAGCGCCTGCTGGCCGGGTCTCCGGAGCTGAGCATCGAGCGCGACCTCTCGCGCGCCGGGCTACTCCTCGTGCGGGCTCCCGGCGCTCACCTGTACCGGCGTTACGTCGAGGTGCGGGATAGCCTGTTCCTCGACCCAGACCAGAGCCTGACGGTATCCGAACGGGTACTGATCGACGCCACCGAGGACCACGTGCGGGCCATCCCCGCCGCAGCTTCGATCGTCACCACCCTTGCCCGCCCCGTGACACCCCGACAGGACCACACATCGTGATTGACCCGCGAGCAGCCGACGACAGGCGCAGCATCCCCGGCGAACCGATCAGTCCGCAGCGGGAACTGGCACGCAAGCTCAACCTCCTGCTTGACGTGGTCGTCGCCGAGGGCAACACGCCGCATACTTACAAGCAGATCGCCGCTGGACTGCAGGCGCGGGGCCTGTCACTGTCCCGAGCACGGTGGGCCTACATGATCACCGGGGACGGACCTCTCGTGACAGACGTCGACCTGCTCACGGGCATCGGCGAGTTCTTCCGTATCCCGCCGGAGTACCTGCTGGGCTCTGACGGCGACCTCCCGGACCGCGTCGACTCCCAGCTCGCGTTCGTGAAAAGCCTGCGCGCCCAGCGCGTGGTGAACTTCGCGGCACGCACGCTCGGGGATGTGTCCCCGGAGACGCTGCGGTCGATCACCGCGCTCCTTGAAGAGGACATGCAGCGCGGCGAAGCCGCGCGACCCGCTGAGGGCTGACGGACTGACGGGCTGGCCGACGCGCCGACGGGCGCTGACGCCCCGGCAGAGCCGAAGCGGCCCGTCGCGGCGGGAATTTCTGCCTGGGGGTGTTGGTACCGGTGGTGGGACTCGAACCCACACGTCCTTGCGAACAAAGCATTTTGAGTGCTCCGCGTCTGCCATTCCGCCACACCGGCTCACAACACCTGCATCAGAATACCGTAGGCTTTCCCCCGTGACCGACCAAGACTCCACCCCAGTACCTCCTCGCCGCGTTGTCGTTGCCGAGGATGAGTCCCTCATCCGCCTCGACATCGTCGAAATCCTTCGTGACGCCGGATTCGAGGTGGTCGGTGAAGCCGGCGACGGAGAAACCGCTGTCGCCCTGGCCACCGAGCTGCGGCCCGACCTGGTCATCATGGACGTGAAGATGCCACACCTCGACGGAATTTCCGCGGCCGAGCGCATCACCAAGGCGCACATCGCCCCCGTCGTTCTGCTGACCGCGTTCAGCCAGAAAGAACTCGTCGAGCGCGCCACGGAAGCCGGCGCGCTGGCCTACGTGGTCAAGCCGTTCACCCCGAACGACCTGCTGCCCGCGATCGAGATCGCCCTCTCGCGCTACAGCCAGATCATCACCCTCGAAGCCGAGGTGGCCGACCTCGTCGAGCGCTTCGAGACCCGCAAACTCGTCGACCGCGCCAAGGGCCTGCTCAACGAGAAGATGGGCCTCACCGAGCCGGAGGCGTTCCGTTGGATCCAGAAAGCGTCCATGGACCGCCGGCTCACCATGCACGACGTCGCCCAGGCGATCATCGAGCAACTCAGCGCCAAAAAATAACCGTCGGCGGCCGGGCAGATCACCCGTCGGGGTTGATGCCCGGCCGTTTTTCGCGCTGGGGTCTTACGCCTCGGGCCGGTTCGGCAGTTCCTTGATCAGATTGGTGATCCGGATCGTCGAGCAGCGACGACCCTGATCATCCGTGACCGCGATCTCGTGCGTCGTGAGCGTACGACCCAGGTGCACCGGCGTGCAGACGCCCGTGACGAAGCCCGACGTCGCCGACCGGGTATGCGTGGCATTGATCTCGATCCCCACCGCCAGGCGGCCGGGACCGGCATGCAGATTGGCGGCCATCGAGCCCAGCGACTCGCCGAGGACCACGTAGGCCCCGCCGTGCAGGAGCATCGCGGGCTGCGTGTTGCCCTCGACCGGCATCCGTGCTACGGCCCGCTCAATCGTGAACTCCACGAACTCGATGCCCATCTTTTCGGCCAGGGAGCCGGCTCCGCGCTGCTGGACCCACTCGAGGGCGTCCGTGGTCTGCTGGATCATAGTCACCTTCGGTCGCTGCACCTGCCCGCGCCGGATGACGCTTGTAGGCTGTCTCTGTGTCAGATTCCGAAAAGCCTACCCTGATGATCATCGACGGCCATTCCCTCGCCTACCGGGCGTTCCACGCCCTCCCCGTGGACAGTTTCCAGACCCACGACGGGCAGCACACCAACGCCATCCACGGGTTCCTGTCCATGCTGCTCAGTCTGCTGCGCAACGAGAAGCCCACGCACATCGCCGTGGCGTTCGACATCTCGCGGTTCTCCTTTCGCACTCGCGAATACGCCGACTACAAGGGCACGCGGGCCAGCACGCCGAGCGAATTCATCGGGCAGGTGCCGTTGCTGCAGGAGGCCCTGGCCGCGATGAACATCACGACGCTGACCAAGGAAGACTTCGAGGCCGACGACATCCTCGCCACCCTGTCCGTGCGCGGCAACCAGGAAGGCTTCCATGTCCTGGTGGTCTCGGGGGACCGGGACACGATCCAACTCGTCAACGAAAACGTCACCCTGCTCTACCCGGCCAGCCAGGGCGTCTCGGCGCTCACCCGCTACGACCCGGCCCGGGTGCGCGAGAAATACGGCATCGAGCCGGCACAATACCCGGATGTCGCGGCCCTGGTCGGCGAGACCAGCGACAACCTGATCGGGATCTCCAAGGTGGGGGAGAAGACCGCCGTGAAGTGGCTCGGCCTCTACGGCAGCCTCGCCGGCATCCTGGATCACGCCGAGGAGATCAAGGGCGTCGTCGGCAACAACCTGCGCGAGCAGAAAGAGAACGCGATCCGCAATCGGCGGCTCAACCACCTCGTCACCGACCTCGACCTCCCGGTGGAGCTCCCCGACCTCGTGCGGTGCCCCATCGACGAACCGGCCGTGCGCGCCGTGTTCGGCCGGCTCGAGTTCCGCACCCTGCTTGACCGCGTGATCAAGCTTGAGGGCGCCGGCGCGACCGAAGGCGTCGCCGTGGTCGTGCCGGAGGAAGTGCTGGTCGCCGCGCCTCAGGCCCCCGCCGCCCAGGACCTGCTCGACGAGGAGCTGGCCGCGTGGATCGCCCGGGCCGCGGTCGCCTCCCCGCAGGGCCTCGCTCTCTCCGTAGAAGTACACGAGGGCAAGGCCATTGGCTTCGGAGTGTCCGGACCGACCGAGTCGGTCAACCTGCCCTGGCAGCCCGGACGCGCGGACTACCTCGCATTCGAGGCCTGGCTGGCCAGCGACTCGCCCAAGATCATGCACGACGCCAAGAGCCAGATCAAGGCGCTCCGCCGCAGCAACCTGGACTTTTCGGGGCTGGTGTTCGACAGCCTGATCGCGGGCTGGCTACTGCGCCCCGGGGTACCGGACAAAACCCTCGCCACCCTCGTCTTGCGATACCTGGGCGAAACCCTGCCGCTGACCGACCCCAACCAGCTGATCCCGGCCGAGAACGAGGCCGGGGGCGTGCCGGTGGAGTCCTGGTACACGTTCCGGGTGGCCGCGGCCATCGACGCACTGCTCGACGACGGGTCCCGCGAAGTGCTCACCACCATCGAGATGCCCACCCTGCTGGCCCTCTCCGACATGGAACTGGCCGGCGTGGCCGTCTCCCATGACCAGTTGTCGGCACTGTCCGGCCAGCTGGGCGAGCGCGCCGCCGGGTTGGCCGCCGGCGCCTACGCCGAGATCGGCCGCGAGGTGAACCTCGGTTCACCCAAGCAGTTGCAGGAGGTACTGTTCGATCAACTCGGCATGCCTAAGACCCGGGCGAACAAGACCGGGTTCTCCACGGATGCCGGGGCTCTGGCTGACCTGCAGACCAGCAACCCACATCCGTTCCTTGACATGCTGTTGCAGCACCGCGACGCCACCAAGCTGCGCCAGATCGTGGAGACCCTGGACAAGGCCATCGACGAGACGGGCCGTATCCACACCACGTACGTGCAGATCGGCACGGCCACCGGTCGGATCTCCTCCACCGACCCCAACCTGCAGAACATCCCGGTGCGCACCGAAGAGGGCCGCCGCATCCGGGCCGCATTCCACGCGGCCAACGGGGCCGAATGCCTACTCACCGCCGACTACTCGCAGATCGAGATGCGCATCATGGCGCACCTGTCCGGCGACGCGGGACTGATCGAGGCCTTCAACGCCGGCGAGGACCTGCACCGGTTCGTCGGCGCCAGCGTGTTCGGCGTGGCGCCGGAAGACGTCACGAACGAGATGCGCTCCAAGGTCAAGGCCATGTCCTACGGCCTGGCCTACGGGCTGAGCGCCTTCGGTCTGTCCCGGCAGCTGCGCATCGAGACGAAGGAGGCCAAGCAGCTCATCACAGACTACTTCGCCCGGTTCGGCGCGGTGCGGGACTACCTGCGCAATGTCGTCGAGCAGGCCAAAATGGATGGCTACACGGCCACCATATTCGGCCGCCGCCGCCCGTTCCCCGAGCTGCACAGCGCCAACCGGGTCGTGCGCGAGAACGCGGAGCGCGCGGCCCTCAACGCACCGATCCAGGGGTCGGCCGCCGACATCATGAAGATCGCGATGAACGGGATCGCCGTGGACCTGGTCGACCGCAATTTGGAGTCGCGCATGCTGCTTCAGGTACACGACGAACTGATCTTTGAGGTCGCCCCGGGGGAGTGGGATGCGCTCCGCCAGATCGTGACGCACCGGATGGAGACCGCAGCGGACCTGTTGGTGCCGCTTGACGTGCAGGTCGGCCGAGGCGACAACTGGGATGCCGCCGCCCACTAGGCAGCGACTGCCAGCCGCCCGAATGCGAGGTCCGGCGCTCCGCCCACGGTCGAGCGCGTGTTCTAGGCTCGGGTCATGACATCCGACAAGCAGCGCACCCCCACGGCGATCGACCGGATCGCCGAGGACTGGGTGGACACCCTCGTCGACATCGACCCGACCGTGGGCACGTACATCGGCCGCACCGAGGTTGACGGCCGCTTCGGCGACTACTCCCCGGACGGCCTGGACCGCAGGGTCGACGCGGCCCGATCCTTCATCACCCGCCTCGACGCGGCCACGGCCGTCGACGACGTCGACGTCGTCACCCGCACCGACCTGCGCAGCTCGCTCGCCCTCGACGTCGAGAGCGCCGAAGCCGGACTGCCGCTGCGCGACCTGAACGTGATCGCGTCGCCGGCCCAGGGCATCCGGGAGGTCTTCGACCTGATGCCCACCGCCACCGTCGGCGACTGGGACACCGTTTCCGCCCGCCTGCGCGCCCTGCCCGGGGCCATCGACGGCTACATCCAGACCCTGCGTCTCGGCATCGAGCGCGGCAGTATGCCTGCCCGGCGTCAGGTGCAGGAAGTCATCCTGCAGGCGCGGCGCCACGCGGCGAAGGACGGCTTCTTCGCCGAGTTCGCCGCCAACGCCGGCCATGGCACGGGATCCCTCCCGGCCTCGCTGGCCAAGGATCTCGACACCCGGGCGCGCGCCGCGGCCGCGGCCTACGGAACGCTGGCGGATTTCCTCGGCACCGAGCTCGAGGGCAGGGCCCCCACCCGCGACGCCATCGGTCGCGACCTCTACCTCCTGCAGTCCCGCCGTTTCCTCGGCGCGACCATCGACCTCGACGAAACCTATGAGTGGGGCGTGGAGGAGCTGGCTCGGATGGTCGCCGAGCAGGAGAGCATCGCCGACCTGATCAAGCCGGGCGCGAGCGTGCACGAGGCCATTGCGTTCCTCGACACCGAACCCAGCCGCAAGCTGCACGGAACCGACGCCTTGCAGAAATGGATGCAGGAGACCAGCGACCGAGCCGTCGCCGAGCTTTCCGAGACCCAGTTCGACATCCCTGACGAGATCAAACGCCTCGAGTGCCTGATCGCCCCCACCCAGGAAGGCGGCATCTACTACACCGGGCCTACGGACGATTTCTCCCGCCCGGGCCGGATGTGGTGGTCGGTGCCGGCCGGGATCACCGAATTCGACACCTGGCGCGAATTGACCACCGTCTACCACGAGGGCGTGCCCGGCCACCATCTGCAGATCGGCCAGGCCGTCTACAACCGGGCCAAGCTGAACACCTGGCGCCGCCAGCTGGCCGGCACCTCGGGTCACGCCGAGGGCTGGGCGCTCTACGCGGAACGTCTGATGGAGCAGCTGGGCTACCTCGACGACCCGGCCGACCGTCTCGGAATGCTGGACGGGCAGCGGATGCGCGCCGCCCGCGTCGTCCTCGACATCGGCGTGCACCTCGAGAAGCAGCTGCCCGACGGTTCGGGCCCCTGGACCGCCGACTACGCCCTGGAGTTCCTGGGTCGGAACGTGAACATGAACGCGAGCTTCGTCAAGTTCGAGGTGAACCGGTACCTCGGCTGGCCGGGGCAGGCCCCGTCCTACAAGGTCGGCCAGCGCATTTGGGAGCAGCTGCGGGACAGGTACAGGGAGCGCGAGGGCGACGCCTTCTCGATCAAGGAGTTTCACCGCAAGGCCCTCGATCTCGGCGGGGTCGGCCTGGACACCCTCCAGGCGGCGATGCTCGGCTAACGTTCGGGGTCGATCGGGGTCGATCGGGGTAGTTTCGGTGGGGGGACGGGCAAGTTGCCGGCCTCTCCCGCAAACAGCTAAGCTTAGCTGTCACGTTTGTGACGAACTGTCCACCGCCATACATGGTGCACGAGAACGAGTTTTTTCCCGTGTGTGGCCCGAACTATGTCCATCCTGGAGCAACTACTACATGACAAACGCAACGACCGAACGGGCACCCAAGCAGGTCGCCATCAACGACATTGGATCTGCTGAAGACTTTCTTGCCGCGGTCGAAAAGACTCTGAAATTCTTCAACGACGGAGACCTCATCGAGGGCACCGTGGTGAAGATCGACCGCGACGAGGTTCTCCTCGACGTGGGTTACAAGACCGAGGGCGTCATTCCCTCCCGCGAACTTTCCATCAAGCACGACGTCGACCCCTCTGAGGTCGTCAAGGTCGGCGACCTGGTTGAGGCCCTCGTTCTTCAGAAGGAAGACAAAGAAGGCCGTCTCATCCTGTCCAAGAAGCGCGCTCAGTACGAGCGTGCATGGGGCGACGTTGAGAAGATCAAGGAGTCGGATGGCGTTGTCACCGGTTCGGTCATCGAGGTTGTCAAGGGTGGCCTCATCGTGGACATCGGACTCCGCGGGTTCCTCCCGGCCTCGCTCATCGAGTTGCGACGTGTTCGCGACCTGACCCCGTACCTGGGCCAGGAGATCGAGGCCAAGATCCTCGAACTCGACAAGAACCGCAACAACGTCGTGCTGTCCCGTCGTGCGCTGCTCGAGCAGACCCAGTCCGAGAGCCGCACCACGTTCCTCAACAACCTTCAGAAGGGACAGGTCCGCAAGGGCGTTGTCTCGTCAATCGTCAACTTCGGTGCGTTCGTCGACCTGGGTGGCGTTGACGGTCTGGTTCACGTCTCCGAGCTCAGCTGGAAGCACATCGAACACGCCAGCGAGGTCGTCGAGGTTGGCCAGGAAGTCACCGTCGAGATCCTCGAGGTCGACCTCGAGCGCGAGCGCGTGTCGCTTTCCCTCAAGGCCACGCAGGAAGACCCGTGGCAGGTCTTTGCTCGCACCCACGCCATCGGCCAGGTTGCACCGGGTAAGGTCACCAAGCTCGTTCCGTTCGGCGCGTTCGTTCGCGTTGCCGAGGGCATCGAGGGACTCGTTCACATCTCCGAGCTCTCCGGCAAGCACGTCGAGCTCGCCGAGCAGGTCGTGTCGGTCGGCGACGAGGTCTTCGTCAAGGTCATCGACATCGACCTCGAGCGTCGCCGCATCTCGCTGAGCCTCAAGCAGGCCAACGACGGTGTCGACCCCGAGGGCACCGAGTTCGACCCGGCGCTCTACGGAATGCTCACCGAGTACGACGACCAGGGCAACTACAAGTACCCCGAAGGCTTCGACCCGGAGACCAACGAGTGGCGCGAAGGCTTCGAAACCCAGCGCGAGAAGTGGGAGCAGGACTACGCTGCAGCCCAGGCTCGTTGGGAAGCCCACAAAAAGCAGGTTGCCTCCGCGAACGACGAGATCACCGCCGTCGGCGATGTCCCGTCCGCCGCAGGCAACACCTTCTCGAGCGAGACGGCCGGCGCCGGCACGCTCGCGGACGACGAGGCCCTCGCAGCACTGCGCGAGAAGCTCTCCAGCTCCAACTAGCAACGAGCTGACTGAAGGCCGCACCCTCCGGGGTGCGGCCTTTTTTCGCTTCGCCGGCGGATGCCGGTTCGCCCATCGAGGGCCGTTAGCATGGCACGTGTGTACTTGATTGGACTGACCGGCGGGATCGCATCCGGAAAAAGCACCGTCGCGCGGCGGCTCGTGCAGCACGGGGCCGTGCACATCGACGCCGACCAACTCGCGCGGGTCGTGGTCGCGCCCGCCACCCCGGGGTTGGCCAAGATCGCGGATGCTTTCGGTGACGGGATGCTGCTGCCCGACGGCAGCCTGAACCGGATGGCGCTCGGCGCAGTCGTGTTCCGCGATCCGGAGGCATTGGACCGCCTCAACGCGATCGTGCACCCCGAGGTGCGTGCGCGCTCGAACGCACTGATCCGCGAGGCGGAAGATGCCGACCGCGACGCGATCGTCGTGTACGACGTGCCCCTGCTGGTGGAGGCCCGCGTCGACCATCCTTTCGACCTCGTGGTCGTCACCCAGGCCGACGAGCCGACCCGGGTGCGCCGCATGGTGGAGCTGCGGGCGATGGATGCCGGCGAAGCGGAGCGCCGGATCCGCGCCCAGGCGAGTGACGCCGACCGTCACAGGATCGCCGACGTCGTCATCGACACGGGCGGCACTCTTGAGCAGACCCTGGAGCAGGTCGACGTGCTGTGGGACCAGGTGCGGGGTCAAGGCCAGCAGCGCATTGTCAGAGGCGCTCCGTAGACTGACGAGCATGGAACCCACGCGCTCTGTAAATCCGTTCGAGGTGGTGAGCGAGTACACGCCGAGCGGCGACCAACCCACAGCGATCGCCGAGCTGGCCGGCCGCATCAACGCCGGAGAGACCGACATCGTGCTGCTCGGCGCCACCGGTACGGGCAAATCGGCGACCACGGCCTGGCTGATCGAACAGGTGCAGCGGCCGACCCTGGTGCTCGCCCATAACAAGACCCTCGCCGCGCAGCTCGTGAACGAATTCCGTGAGCTGATGCCCAACAATGCCGTCGAGTACTTCGTGTCATATTACGACTACTACCAGCCCGAGGCCTATGTGCCCCAGACCGACACCTTCATCGAGAAGGACTCCTCGATCAACGCGGAGGTCGAGCGCCTACGGCACTCCACCACGAACTCCCTGCTCAGCCGGCGCGACGTCATCGTGGTCTCCACGGTCTCCTGCATTTACGGCCTCGGCACGCCAGAAGGCTACCTCGAGGCCATGGTCGCTCTACAGGTCGGTCAACAGGTCAACCGGGACTGGCTGATCCGGAAGTTCGTTGCCATGCAGTACCAGCGCAACGACATCGACTTCTCCCGCGGCCACTTTCGGGTGCGCGGCGACACCATCGAGATCATCCCGATGTACGAAGAACTCGCCATCCGCATCGAGATGTTCGGAGACGAGATCGAGGCGCTCTACAGCCTGCATCCGCTCACCGGCGACATTGTGAGGAAGCTCGACTCCGTCGCCGTCTTCCCCGGCTCGCACTACGTGGCCAGCACGGACGTGATGCAGCGCGCCATCGGCACCATTCAGGAGGAGCTCGTCGAACGGCTTGAGCAGCTGGAGCGCGAGGGCAAACTGCTCGAGGCCCAGCGCCTGCGCATGCGCACGCAGTTTGACCTGGAGATGATGGAGCAGATCGGTTTCTGCTCCGGCATCGAGAACTATTCCCGGCACATCGACCAGCGTCAACCGGGTGAGGCGCCGCATTGCCTGCTCGACTATTTTCCCGACGACTTCCTGATGGTCATCGACGAGTCCCACGTCACGGTGCCGCAGATCGGCGCCATGTATGAGGGCGATTCCTCGCGCAAGCGCACACTCGTCGACCACGGCTTCCGGCTCCCGAGCGCCCTCGACAACCGACCGCTCAAATTCGGAGAGTTCAAGGGGCGCGTCGGCCAGACCGTCTACCTCTCCGCCACCCCCGGCAAATACGAGTTGGGCATCGCCGACGGCATCGTTGAACAGATCATCCGTCCCACCGGGCTGATCGACCCGCAGATCATCGTCAAGCCCAGTAAGGGCCAGATCGACGACCTTCTCGAGGAGATCCACAAGCGCGTCGACCGCAGCGAACGCGTCCTGGTCACCACGCTCACCAAGAAGATGGCCGAGGAACTCACTGACTTCCTCACCGAGGCCGGCGTGCGGGTGCGCTACCTGCACTCGGATGTCGACACGCTGCGTCGCGTCGAACTCCTCACTGAGTTGCGGGCCGGCGTTTACGACGTACTCGTGGGCATCAACCTGCTCCGCGAGGGGCTTGACCTGCCCGAGGTGTCGCTCGTCGCCATCCTCGACGCCGACAAGGAGGGCTTTCTCCGTTCGGCGACCTCGCTGATCCAGACCATCGGCCGCGCGGCCCGCAACGTCTCCGGCGAGGTGCATATGTACGCCGACCGGCTCACGGCCTCGATGGAGCGCGCGATCGACGAGACCGACCGCCGCCGCGAGAAGCAGGTGGCCTACAACACCCTTCACGGCATCGATCCCACCCCGCTGCGCAAACGAATCGCTGACATCACCGAGGTTCTCGCCCGGGAAGAGGCGGACACCGCCGAGCTCCTGGCCGGCCGCGACACCCGCCGCAAGGGCGTCGCGGCGACTCCGCGCCGCCAGGGACTGGCCGCGAACGGCGCGAACGACCTCGAGTCGATTATCGCCGACCTCAACGGCCAGATGCTCGAGGCGGCAGGGGAGCTCAAGTTCGAGCTCGCGGCCCGGCTCCGCGATGAGGTGTCCGAGCTGAAGCGGGAGCTGCGCCAGATGGAGAAGGCCGGCCACATCTGATCGGATGATCGGACGCGGCTGGGTAAACTTCGAACATTTGTTCGCTTAGGGCGTGCTGATTCGCAGGCTTGGGCGCGTGGCGCTGCATAGAATCAGATGGTGTCAATTTCCAAGGTAGAGACCGGATCAAAACTCAACGTTCGTGGCGCCCGTGTGCACAACCTGCACAACGTGGACCTCGAGATCCCGCGCGATTCACTCGTCGTCTTCACGGGACTGTCCGGCTCGGGCAAATCGTCGCTCGCGTTCGACACCATCTTCGCGGAGGGCCAGCGGCGCTACGTAGAATCGCTGTCCGCGTACGCGAGGCAGTTTCTGGGCCAGGTCGACCGACCCGACGTCGACTTCATCGAGGGCCTGAGCCCTGCCGTCTCCATCGACCAGAGGTCGACCAACCGCAACCCGCGGTCGACCGTGGGCACCATCACCGAGGTCTACGACTACATGCGGCTGCTCTGGGCGCGCATCGGTGTGCCGCACTGCGCCGTCTGCGGCGAAGTCATCCAGGCACAGACCGTGCAGCAGATCGCCGACCAGCTGATGGGACTCGATGAGGGCGTCCGCTACCAAGTGCTCAGCCCGGTCGTATCCCAGAAAAAGGGCGAGTTCGTCGACCTGTTCAAGGAACTGGCAGCCGGCGGCTATTCCCGCGCCATCGTCGACGGCACCCCGATCCAGCTCAACGAGCCGCCCGTTCTGAAGAAGCAGCTCAAGCACGACATCTCCGTGGTCATCGACCGTCTGGTCGCCGGCCCCGACCTGCTGAGCCGGCTCACCGACTCCCTTGAGACGGCGCTCAAGCTGACCGACGGCATCGTGCAGATCAACTACGTCGACCGGGAGGGCGACGAGGCCTGGCAAAGCTACTCGGAGAAGCTCTCCTGTCCCAACAACCACCCCGTGCAGCTCACCGAGATCGAGCCGCGCACGTTCTCCTTCAACGCGCCCTTCGGCTCCTGCCCTGAGTGCTCCGGGCTCGGCACGCGCATGTCGGTCGACGCAGACCTGCTGCTCGGCGACCCCGAGCTCAGCATCGCGGACGGCGTCGTGCTGCCCTGGACCACGCAGGGCAAGGGACTATTCCAGTACTACGAGAAGCTCCTCGACGGGCTCGCCCGCGACCTGGACTTCTCCCTCGACACCCCGTGGGGCGAACTGCCCGCCGAGGTGCAGGACGCCGTTCTGCGCGGCGACAACTTCGAGGTCAAGGTGAAGTGGAAAAACCGCTACGGCCGGGAGATGAGCTACACCTCCGGTTTCGAGGGCGTCGTGCCCTACATTGAACGTCAGTACCTGCAGGCGGAGTCCGACACCCAGCGCGCCCGCTGGGGAGAATACCTGCGCGAAGTGGACTGCCCCGTCTGCTCCGGAACCCGGCTCAAGCCCGAGGTCCTCGCCGTGCTCGTGCACGGGGCCAGCATCGCGGATGTCTGCACCCTCAGTCTCACCGACGCCCGCGATTTCATGAACAAGCTCGAGCTGACCGACCGGGAGGCCGTCATCGCCGCGCAGGTGCTGCGAGAGATCAAGGCGCGCCTGGACTTCCTGATCCGCGTCGGCCTGAACTACCTCAACCTGGCCCGGGCCGCGGCGACCCTGTCCGGCGGCGAGGCGCAGCGCATCCGTCTGGCCACCCAGATCGGGTCCGGCCTGACCGGGGTACTGTATGTGCTCGACGAACCGAGCATCGGCCTGCACCAGCGCGACAACCGGCGACTGATCGAGACCCTGGTTACCCTGCGCGACCTCGGGAACACCCTGATCGTGGTCGAGCACGACGAAGACACCATCAAGACGGCCGACTGGGTCGTCGACATCGGCCCGGGCGCCGGCGTCAACGGCGGCCATGTCGTGCACTCCGGCTCCTACGCCGACCTGCTCACCAACACGGAGTCGCTGACCGGGGACTACCTGGCCGGCCGCAGGTCCATCCCGACCCCGGCCACTCGGCGCGAAATCGACCCGGCGCGCGAAATCTCGGTTATCGGCGCGGAGGCCAACAATCTCAAGAAGGTGTCGGTCAGTTTCCCGCTCGGCACGTTCACGGCCGTGACCGGCGTCAGCGGATCGGGCAAGTCGTCTCTCGTCAACGACATCCTGTACCGGGTACTGGCCAACCGGCTCAACGGCGCCCGCAAACTCCCCGGCCGGCACACCCGCGTCACCGGGCTCGAGCAGCTCGACAAGGTCATCCACGTCGACCAGGCCCCGATCGGGCGCACGCCGCGCTCCAACCCTGCCACCTACACCGGCGTCTTCGACAAGATCCGCACCCTGTTCTCCGAGACGATCGAGGCTAAGGCGCGCGGCTACCTGCCCGGTCGGTTCAGCTTCAACGTCAAGGGCGGCCGCTGCGAAGCCTGCTCCGGCGACGGCACGATCAAAATCGAGATGAACTTCCTGCCCGACGTCTACGTTGCCTGCGAGGTCTGCGGGGGAGCGCGCTACAACCGCGACACCCTGACCGTGCACTACAAGGGCAAAAGCATCGCCGAGGTGCTGGACATGCCGATCAGCGAGGCCGCCGATTTCTTCGAGGCGATCTCGTCCATCCACCGGTTCCTGAACACCCTCGTCGAGGTCGGCCTCGGCTACGTGCGCCTCGGCCAGAGCGCCACGACGCTGTCCGGCGGCGAGGCCCAGCGCGTCAAACTGGCCACCGAGCTGCAGCGCCGGTCCAATGGCCGCAGCGTGTACGTGCTCGACGAGCCCACGACCGGCCTGCACTTCGAAGACGTGCGCAAACTGCTGCTCGTGCTGAACAGCCTGGTCGACAAGGGCAACACCGTGATCGTGATCGAGCACAACCTCGACGTGATAAAGTCCGCCGACTGGGTGATCGACCTCGGTCCCGAGGGCGGTTCCGGCGGGGGCCGCGTGCTTGCCACCGGAACCCCGGAGCACGTCGCCACCGTGAAGAAGAGCCACACGGGCATGTTCCTGAAGGAGATCCT
The DNA here is from genome assembly GCF_004402645.1 of Cryobacterium sp. TMT2-42-4. Lineage (NCBI taxonomy): Bacteria > Bacillati > Actinomycetota > Actinomycetes > Micrococcales > Microbacteriaceae > Cryobacterium > Cryobacterium sp. TMT2-42-4. Next base: position 20,029 of record NZ_SOFT01000007.1, on the reverse strand, counting down.
GGCGGCACACTGACCGCCTCAGGAACCATCATGTCCGATGCGCTGAGCTACCGTCCCAAGACGGGCGAGATCCCCACGAGTCCCGGGGTGTACCGATTTCGTGACGAGACCGGGCGGGTACTCTATGTCGGCAAGGCCAAGAACCTGCGGGCGCGGCTCGCGAACTACTTCGCCCCGCTGAGCAGCCTGCATGAGCGCACCCGGCGCATGGTCACCACGGCCAGTTCGGTTGAGTGGACGGTCGTCGGCACCGAGGTCGAGGCCCTTCAGCTGGAGTGGACCTGGATCAACGAGTTCGATCCGCCCTTCAACGTGCGGTTCAAGGACGACAAGTCCTACCCGTACCTCGCGGTGACCCTCGCCGACGAGGCGCCGCGGGCTCTCGTCACCCGCACCACCGGCATCCGCGGCGCCCGGTACTTCGGACCGTACCCGAAGGTCTGGGCCGTGCACGAGACAATCGAGCTGATGCTCAAGGCCTTTCCCATCCGCACCTGCAACAACGCCAACTACAAACGTGCCATTCAGTCCGGCAAGCCCTGCTTCGGCGGGCAGATCGGGCGGTGTTTCGGCCCCTGCTCCGGCCTGGTCTCCATCGAGGAGCACCGGGTGATCGTGAATGAGTTCGTCAGCTTCATGGGCAGCCAGGATCGCAAGCTGATCAACCAGCTGACCGCGGAGATGAAGGATGCCGCGGTGGGCCAGAACTACGAGGTCGCCGCCAAACGGCGCGACCAGGTGCGGGCGCTGAACGCCGTTCTGGAGAAGAGCGCCGTCGTGCTTCGCGACAGCGTCGACATCGACCTGTTCGCCATCGACCAGGATGAACTCGCCGCGGCGGTGCAGCTGTTCATCGTGCGGGGCGGCCGCATCCGCGGTGTGCGCGGCTGGATGGTCGACAAGGAACTCGACCTCACGACGAGCGACCTGATCGACTCGATCATGCTGACGGCCTACGGCTCCGGAGCCGTGCCTCCGCGGGAGATCGTTGTGCCGGAGTTGCCCGACGACGCCGCGGCGCTGGAAACCTGGCTGGCCGGCGTCGGCAAACGCAAGGTCCGGCTTGTCGCTGCCCAGCGGGGCGAGAAGGCCGCCCTACTCGCCACGGCGACCCAGAACGCCAAGCATGCCTTGATGCTCTACAAGACCCGGCGGAGCTCCGACTTCGTCGCCCGGTCCAAGGCCCTCGAAGACATCCAGGAGGCGCTGGAGATGCCCTCCGCGCCGCTCAGGATGGAATGCTACGACGTCTCGCACCTGAGCGGCACCAACATCGTCGCCTCCATGGTGGTGTTCGAAGACGGGTTGCCGCGAACCGACGAGTACCGCCGGTTCAGCATCCCCGAGTCCACGGATGACACGGACTCCATCTACCGCACGCTTACCCGCCGCCTGGCCTACCTGATCCCCGACGAGGAAGCGGCGCCGGAGGGCGAGGCCGATGCCACGGTGAAGCGCAAGAAGTTCCGATACCAGCCGAACCTGCTCATCGTCGACGGCGGCCAGCCTCAGGTGGCCGCGGCGGCGCGGGCGCTGCGCGAATCCGGCGTCACCGGTATCCAGCTGTGCGGAATCGCGAAGCGGCTCGAGGAAATCTGGTTGCCGGACTCCGACTACCCGGTGATCCTGCCGCGCAACAGCGACGCCCTGTTCCTGATCCAGCGCATCCGCGACGAGGCACACCGGTTCGCGATCATGCACCAGCGCTCGAGAAGAAAGCGGGATATCACGTCGGTGCTGGGCGAGGTCCCCGGTCTCGGCCCGGCCAGAGTCAAGGTGCTCCTGCAGCATTTCGGCTCCGTCACCCGGCTCAAGGAGGCGCCGGCGGAGGCGATTGCCGACGTTCGCGGCATCGGTCCGGTGCTGGCCGAGGCGATTCATCGCCACTTGCGCGCCTGAACGGTCCGGCTGATCGGTAGGCTGGACACTAAGGTTCCACCCGATCGAAGGCGCAGTCCAGAATGACAACGGAGAACGACAGGCAGGAAATGCTTATCGTGACGGGGATGTCCGGCGCAGGCCGCTCCACCGTGGCCAACGCGCTGGAAGACCTGGGCTGGTACGTCGTCGACAACCTTCCGCCGCAGATGCTGCGCCCACTGGCCGAACTCGTCGGCCGGGCCGGCACCAGCCTGCCCAAGATCGCCTCCGTGGTCGATATCCGCGGCCGGGACTTCTTCACCGATTTCCAGGAAATCGTGCACTCGCTGCGGAAGACGTCCCAAGTGCGGGTCATTTTCCTCGAAGCCCGCGACGACGTGCTCGTGAGACGGTTCGAATCCGTGCGACGACCGCATCCGCTGCAGGGCGACGGCACGATTCTTGACGGCATCGCGGCCGAGCGCGTCAAGCTCAGCGCCGTGCGCGAGTCCTGCGACCTCGTCATCGACACCTCAGATCTCAACATCCACCAGTTGGCCACGTCGATCTCGGACCGCTTCGCCGCCGAGGATGCCGCCGGGGTGCACGTCACGCTGATGAGTTTCGGCTTCAAATACGGCCTTCCCACCGACGTCGACATGGTCGCCGATGTGCGTTTCCTTCCCAACCCGTTCTGGGTTCCCGAGCTGCGCAGCCACAACGGCCAAGACTCCGAGGTGCGGGATTTTGTTCTCGCCCAGACCGGGGCGCGGGAGTTCATCTCGCACTACGCGGCGGCCCTGGAACCGGTCCTCGCGGGGTACCAGCGGGAGAACAAACGCCACGCGACCATCGCGGTCGGGTGCACGGGCGGCAAGCACCGCTCGGTCGCCATGGCCGCGGAAATAGCGGCCCTGGTCAAGGACTTCCCCGGTGTCGCGGTCAGCGTCAAGAATCGCGACCTCGGACGGGAATAACCCGGCCACGGGCGACTGCATCCAGCAGACGCCCACTCCGGCCAGAACGACTACAACTCGGCCCCACTTCAGGCCAGGACGACAGAATGGACAAGCGATTGGCACTCACCGCCGACGTCAAAGACGAGCTTGCTCGCGTCGAAATTTCAAAGACCACGGTGCGTGCAGCGGAACTGGCCACCATTCTCCGATTCTCCGGCGGACTGCACATGATTTCCGGCCGGATCGCCATCGAGTCGGAGCTCGACACCCCCCTCCTTGCCAGGAGGGTGCGCAAAGACCTCGCCGAGCTCTACGGTGTGCGCAGCGACGTGACCGTGATCCCCGCCGCCGGCCTGCGGCGCGCCAGCCACTACCTGGTGCGAGTGCTTGACGGCGGCGAGACCCTCGCGCGCCAGACCGGGCTGCTCGACGCGAGACGGCGCCCGATTCGCGGTCTGCCGAACCGGCTCACCACGGGCTCGAAGGAAGAGATCGCCGCCGTTTGGCGTGGAGCCTTCCTCGCCCACGGCTCTCTGACCGACCCGGGTCGTTCGGCGGCGCTGGAGGTCACCTGCCCCGGGAATGAATCTGCCATGGCCCTTGTGGGAGCCGCCGGACGCCTCGGAGTCGTCGCCAAGGCGCGTGAGGTTCGGGGCGTGCACCGTGTCGTCATCCGTGACGGCGACGCCATCGGCGCCATGCTCGTGCAGATGGGGGCGCAGGAGACCGTGCTCAACTGGGAGGCCCTCCGCCAGCGTCGCGAGGTGCGCGCGACTGCGAACCGACTGGTCAACTTCGACGACGCGAACCTGCGCCGCTCCGCTCAGGCCGCGGTGGCCGCGTGCGCGCGCGTGCAGCGCGCCATGGAAATCCTTGACGAGGAGATCCCGGAGCACCTCCGCTATGCGGGTGAGCTGCGCCTCGCCTTCCGCGACTCCAGCCTCGACGAGCTCGGTCACCACGCGGATCCGCCCATGACGAAGGATGCCGTCGCCGGCCGCATCCGTCGCCTGCTGGCCATGGCCGACAAGAAGGCCGCCGACCTGGGCATCCCGGGCACGGACTCGAACCTCCCGGCCGACCTCGATGACGTCTGATCTGCCCGGCGTTCAGCGTTCATCCACGTTCGTCACAGCCACAGCGCATCCTGAGTAGACTGGAATGGTTGCTCACGAACGGGTGGCGGAGCGTTTCGCGCCGACAACTACAGAGGAGATGCACCTTGGCTGAATACACACTTCCGGCTCTGGCCTACGACTACTCGGCCCTTGCGCCGAGCATCAGCGGCACCATCATGGAACTTCATCACGGCAAGCACCACCAGGCCTACGTCACCGGGGCCAACACCGCCCTGGCCCAGCTGGCCGAGGCTCGCGACAGCGGCAACCTCACCAACGTGAACAAGCTCGAGAAGGACCTCGCGTTCAACCTCGGCGGCCACGTCAACCACTCGATCTTCTGGACCAACCTGTCGCCCGATGGCGGAGACAAGCCTACCGGTGACCTGGCTAGCGCGATCGAGGACAACTTCGGTTCCTTCGACAAGTTCCAGGCCCACTTCGCGGCCGTGGCCCTTGGCGTACAGGGCTCCGGCTGGGCGGTGCTCGCCTGGGACTCGATCGGCCAGCGCCTGATCATTCAGCAGTTCTTCGACCAGCAGGCCAACTTTGCGGCCGGCACGATTCCGGTGCTGATGCTCGACGTCTGGGAGCACGCGTACTACCTCGACTACCGCAACGTCCGTGCGGACTATGTGAAGGCGTTCTGGAACATCGTCAACTGGGCCAACGTCCAGGAGCGCTTTACCATCGCACGCGAAAAGACCACCGGACTGCTGCTCCTCTCCTGAGAGGAGTCGGCCCCTACGGGGGCCCGCAGCCCGTCCGATTCACCCACCACAACGCGCTTCGGCGCACAAGAATAGGAGACATTCGTGTCTGTAAAGATTGGTATTAACGGATTTGGCCGCATTGGCCGTAATTATCTTCGCGCCGTCCTGGCCCAGGGCAGCGACATCGAGATCGTCGCCGTGAACGACCTCACCGAGGCGAAGACGCTGGCTCACCTTCTTAAATATGACTCCATCACCGGTCGCCTTCCCGCCACCGTCGAGGTCGATGGAGACACCATCCTCGTCAACGGCAAGCCGATTAAGGTCCTTGCCGAGCGCGACCCCGCCAACCTGCCCTGGGCAGCCCTGGGCGTCGACATCGTGATCGAATCCACCGGACGCTTCACGAAGGCCGAGGATGCGCGCAAGCACATCACCGCCGGTGCCAAGAAGGTCATCGTTTCCGCTCCGGCCTCCGGCGATGCGGCAACCATTGTCATGGGCGTCAATGAGGCGGACTACGACCCGGCCAAGTTCGACATCATCTCCAACGCGTCGTGCACCACGAACTGCCTCGCGCCCCTCGCGAAGGTGTTCAACGACAACTTCGGCATCAAGCACGGTCTGATGACCACGATCCACGCGTACACGGCCGACCAGAACCTGCAGGACGGCCCGCACTCTGACCTGCGTCGTGCCCGCGCGGCCGCTCTGAACATCATTCCGACCTCGACCGGTGCCGCCAAGGCCCTCGGCCTGGTTCTGCCCGAGCTCAAGGGCAAGCTGGACGGCTTCGCGCTGCGCGTTCCGGTTCCCACCGGCTCCATCACCGACCTCACCGTCGTTGCCGAGCGTCCCGTCACCGTCGAGGCCATCAAGGCCGCGTACAAGGCTGCCGCTGAGGGTCCCCTCAAGGGCATCCTCATGTACACGGAAGACGAGATCGTCTCCAGTGACATCGTCACCGACCCGCACTCCTCGATCTTCGACGCCGGCCTGCTTCGCGTCATCGGCGACCAGGTCAAACTGTCCGCATGGTACGACAACGAATGGGGCTACTCCAACCGCATGGTTGACCTCACCGCGCTCGTCGCCAAGAGCCTTTAACGGGGTCCGCAGTGACGCTGCGTACTATTGATTCACTGGGGCAGCTCGGCGGAAAGCGCGTCATCGTCCGTTGTGACCTGAATGTGCCGTTGCAAGACGGTCAGATCACCGACGATGGGCGCGTCCGGGCATCCTTGCCCACCATCAAGGCCCTCATCGAGCAAGGCGCGCGAGTTGTGATCGTGTCGCACCTCGGTCGCCCGAAGGGCGCACCGGAAACCAAATACAGCCTGGCTCCCGTTGCCGATCGTCTCGGCGAGCTCCTGGGCGCGGACGTGGCATTCGCCACGGACACGGTCGGCGCGTCGGCTCAGGCTGCCGTTGCCGCCCTCACCGACGGTGAGGTGGTTGTTCTCGAGAACCTCCGCTTCAACGCGGGGGAGACCGCCAAGGATGACGCCGAGCGCGGCGCCTTCGCCACGGAGCTCTCCGCTCTGGGCGATGTGCTCGTCTCGGACGGCTTTGGCGTCGTGCACCGCAAGCAGGCCAGTGTGTACGACCTCGCCGGGATCCTTCCCAGCGCGGCCGGCCTTCTGATCGCCGCTGAGCTCGAAGTCCTGGACCGCCTCACCGAGAAGCCCGAAGCGCCGTACGCGGTCGTTCTGGGTGGCTCGAAGGTGTCCGACAAGCTCGGCGTCATCGGGCACCTGCTGCCCCGCGTCAACTCGCTGCTCATCGGCGGCGGCATGGCGTACACGTTCCTCGCTGCTCAGGGACACACGGTGGGTGCAAGCCTGCTGGAGGTCGACCAGATTGAAACCGTTCGCGGTTACCTTCAGGAAGCGGAGCGCCTGGGCGTGCGGATCGTGCTGCCGACGGATATCGTCGTCGCCTCCAAATTCGGGGCAGACGCCGAGGTAGCGGTCACCCCGGCCGACGCGATCGAGAGCACCACGTTCGGCGCCTCCGGTCTCGGCCTGGACATCGGACCGGCAACCGGTGCGGTGTTCGCCGACATCATCCGGTCGTCGAAGACGGTCTTCTGGAACGGTCCGATGGGCGTGTTCGAGTTGGCGCCATTCGCGGAGGGCACCCGTGCGGTGGCCGGCGCGCTGACCGAGGTCGACGGCCTGAGTGTCGTCGGTGGTGGAGATTCGGCCGCGGCCGTGCGCATTCTCGGTTTCACCGATGACCAGTTCGGTCACATTTCTACCGGCGGCGGCGCGAGCCTCGAGTTCCTCGAAGGTAAGCGCCTGCCAGGACTGGAGGTCCTCGGATGGCAGTAAACGAACACCCACGGCGCACTCCGCTGATTGCCGGCAACTGGAAGATGAACCTGGACCACCTCCAGGCCATCGCGTTCGTCCAGAAGCTCGCCTGGAATCTCAAGGATGCGAAGCATGATGTCGCAGCGGTCGAGGTCGCGGTGTTCCCACCGTTTACCGACCTCCGCTCCGTGCAGACGCTCGTCTCCGCTGACAAGCTCCCGATCGCCTTCGGCGGGCAGGACCTGTCGGCCCAGGATTCGGGCGCGTACACCGGTGAAATCTCCGGCTCGTTCCTCGCGCAGCTTGAGTGCAAGTATGTGTTGATCGGTCACTCCGAGCGCCGCACACTGCACGCCGAGACTGACGAGATCGTCGCGGCGAAGGTCACGGCAGCGCTCAAGCACAACCTGGTTCCGATCATCTGCGTCGGCGAGTCTGCCGCGGACCTGGAACTGCACGGCCCGAGCGCCGTACCGGTCGCCCAGCTGCGCGCGGCCCTGGCCGGCGTGACTAACGCGGCCGACTTCGTCGTCGCCTACGAGCCCGTCTGGGCGATCGGTTCCGGTAAGGCGGCAACGCCGGAGCAGGCCGAGCAGGTGGCGGCGCAACTGCGTCTCGTGCTCACGGAGACGCTGGGCCAGGATGTGGCCGACAAGACCCGCATCCTGTACGGCGGTTCCGTGAAGGGTTCGAATATCGCGGGCTTCATGCGCGAGCCGAACGTGGACGGCGCCCTGGTTGGCGGCGCCAGCCTGGATATCGACGAATTCTCGAGCATCGTCCGGTTCCAGCAGCACGTCGGTCTGTAGCAAGACAACTGCACCACATCTGCTGTCTCAACTCGGCAGCAGGCCTCGAACCAGCCCACCGGCCCCCAACAGGGGGTCGGTGGGCTGGTTCGTGAGTCAGGCTATGATTATCACTGATCTTGATGGGTTTTTTTAGGCTCATCGCACTGTGAAAGGTTTCGCGTGGAGATTCTCCAGGTTGTGCTGCAGGTGTTGCTCGGAATTACGAGTCTCCTGTTGACCATGCTCATTTTGCTACACAAGGGGCGTGGTGGCGGTCTGTCCGACATGTTCGGCGGAGGTGTCACCTCCAACCTCGGTGCGTCCGGTGTGGCGGAACGCAACCTCAACCGCATCACCGTCATCCTGGGGTTGCTCTGGATTACCTGCATCGTAATCCTGGGACTCATCACCAAGTTCGACACGGGGCTTTAGCCTCCCGTTTCACAGTTTCGACGAGCTCTAGCTCAACCGGTCAATCGGCTACAACGCCCTTTTCAAGCGGAGGAACATAATGGCATCTGGTGGCAGCGCAATCAGAGGATCCCGGGTCGGTGCCGGCCCCATGGGCGAGCAGGACCGCGGATTTCACGCGGACCGCATCAGGGTGTCCTACTGGGACGCCCTCGGCAACGAGACCGTCCGTTACTTCGCGGCGAACCTCCCCGATGAGGAGATCCCGGTGACCATCGACTGCCCGTCGTCGGGGCTCCCGGCCGGGCGCGACAAAGAGAACCCACCGTCGGTGGTCAAGCTCGAACCGTACAAGACACACCTGGCCTATGTGAAGGAACGCCGCACCGAGGAAGAGGCAGAGTCGCTTCTCGAAGAAGCGTTGCAGCAGTTGCGCGTGCGCCGGGGCAAGCTGTCCGCAACGAACTGACGTTTGGACCCGCGCGCCTGTCGTGCACTGAGAAAGGCCCCGACTCCGGTCGGGGCCTTTCTCAGTGTGCGGGTCTGCCCGAGCGGGTGACTGTTCTAGAACGTCGACGCGGTGAGGTTCTCGGGAACCTCCGCAGCGGCCTCCCGGTCGACGAAGAAGTTCGTGTACCGGCGGCCCTTGATGCCCGCCACGGGCACCTCGTCGCGGCTGGCGCCGGCCAGGGCGAGACCGAGCGCCGATGCCTTGTCCGGCCCGGCCAGCACCATCCACACGCATCGTGAGGAGTTGAGGGCCGGTCGGCTGAGGCTGAGCCGCTCCGCGGGGGGCTTGGGAGAGTTGCGCACGGCGAGCACGCTCTTGCTGTGTTCGCGGATGCCGGCCTGGTGCGGGAACAGGGAGGCGACGTGGCCGTCCGGCCCCACGCCGAGGAAGGTGATGTCGAAGCGCGGCAGGTCGGTTCCCTCGATCGAGGCGGACTCGAGCAGCGCGGCGTAGCTCTCGACTGCGGTGTCGAGGTCGACTCCCTCGTCCGAGGCGGCGAAGGGGTGGATGTTCGCTTCCGGGATCTGGATGTGGTCGAGTAGGGCGGTGCGCGCCTGGCGCTCGTTGCGGTCGGAGTGCTCCTTGGGTACCCAGCGCTCGTCACCCCACCAGAACGTGACCAGGCCCCAGTCGATGGTGTCGCGGGCCGCGGAGGCGTTGACAGCTTCCAAGACCTCGATCGCGACGCTGCCGCCGGCCAGGACCACGTTTACTTCTCCCTGTTCGTGCAGGAGATCCACGGTCGTTGTGATGAATCGGGCCGCCACCGAGGCGGCCAGGGCCGCGCGATCGGTGTGCACGAGTACGCGTCGTTCGTTGGTCACGGTCGTCCTTCGTTGTGTTCTGCGACCACATTGTCAAGGTGCGGTAGGCCGCGCGTGATGACCTCACCATACAGCTCATCGGGGTCGAGGCGGCGCAGCTCGTCGCTGAGGCAGTCCCGCAGGCTCCGGCGCTTGAGGGTGAGGTCCTGAACGGGTTGGCCGGGCTGGGTGAGTCTGGCGACGTCGGGCACGTCTCGTTCGAGCGAGATGAGCCCGGCCGAGCGCGTCAGGTGCACACTCCGGATGCCGTGGGACAGCGGCCCCGTCGTGAACTCGTAGTCCACCGAGACCTGCAGTTGCAGGGCGAGCCAGGCGGCGAGCAGGGTCGTGGACGGCGAGTCCGCGGCACCGGCCACCTGCACGGCGGTCACGGGCAGGTAGGGCGGCTGGTCGAGGACCGCCGCCAGCTGGGCGCGCCAGAGGGTCAGGCGGGTCCAGGCGAAGTCCGTGTCGCCGGGACGGTATGAACTGCAGAGGTGATGAAGCGCGGCCTGCGGGTCGGTCTGCGCGGAAGCATCCGTGATACGCCGTTGGGCGATGCGTCCGAGGGGCGAATCCGCTGGCACAGTGGGCGCCACACCGGGCCACCAGGCCACGACGGGGGCGTCGGGCAGGAGCAGGCCGGTGACCAGGCTTTCCGGGTCGCTGGCGGCCTCACCGAAGGCGCGCAGCACGATGACCTCGCTGGCGCCCGCGTCCCCGCCGACACGGATTTCCGCGTCGACGCGGGGGGCGAGTGGGGAGGCCGTGTCATCCTGGTCCATCGTCGACAGCACGATCACGCGCATGGGGTGTTCTCTGGACGCGTCGTTCGCGGCCTCGATGGCCTCTTCCTCGCGGCCCATGGTGGACGCGATGATGAGCGTAAGTACGCGGCCGAGGGCCACCGCGCCGCCTTCTTCGCGGATGCGCACCAGGGCCTTGGAGATTTTGGAGGTGGTCGTGTTGGGCAGATCGACGATCATGGGCGTCTCCAGTGTCGGCCGTCGCGGGACAGCAGTTCGTCGGCCGAGACCGGACCCCAGGTTCCCGGCCGGTATTGCTCGGGTTGGCCCTGCTTCGCCCAGAACTCCTCGATCGGGTCGAGAATCTTCCACGAGAGCTCGACCTCCTCGTGCCGGGGAAAGAGCGGTGGGTCGCCCAGGAGCACGTCGAGGATGAGCCGCTCGTAGGCCTCGGGGCTGGCCTCGGTGAAGGCGTGGCCGTAGCCGAAGTCCATCGTCACGTCGCGCACCTGCATGCCGGCGCCGGGCACCTTGGAGCCGAAACGGATGGTGACGCCTTCGTCGGGCTGCACCCGGATGACCAGGGCATTCTCGCCCAACGGTGCGGAGTTCCCCTTGCCGAAGAGGTGCTGGGGGGCTCGTTTGAACACCACGGCGATCTCGGTCACCCGGCGGCCCAGGCGCTTGCCCGCACGCAGGTAGAAAGGCACCCCCGACCACCGGCGGTTCTCAATGGTCAGCCGCAGCGCGGCATACGTTTCGGTGCGGGATTCGGGGTCCATCCCGTCCTCGTCCAGAAACCCCACGACCTTCTCGCCGCCCTGCCAACCGCCGGCATACTGGCCGCGGGCCGTGCCACGGGCGAGGTCGTCGGGAAGCCGGACGGAGGCGAGAACCTTCTCTTTCTCCGTGCGCAGGTCGGCAGCGTCGAAGGAGATGGGTTCCTCCATGGCGGTTAGCGCCAGAAGCTGCAGCAGGTGGTTCTGGATGACGTCCCGGGCTGCGCCGATGCCGTCGTAGTAGCCGGCCCGACCGCCCACGCCGATGTCCTCGGCCATGGTGATCTGCACGTGGTCGACGTAGTTGGCGTTCCAGATCGGTTCGTACAACTGGTTCGCGAAGCGGAGGGCCAGAATGTTCTGCACCGTCTCCTTGCCCAGGTAATGGTCGATGCGGAAGACCGAGTCGGGCGGGAAGACCGACTCGACCACGGCGTTCAGTTCGCGCGCCGTCTGCAGGTCACTGCCGAACGGCTTTTCGATTACGACCCGCCGCCACTGCCCGTCCGTCTGCTCGGCCAGGCCGGAGCGGCGCAGCTGCTCCGTGACCTGCGGGAATGCCTTCGGCGGGATCGACAGGTAGAACGCATGGTTGCCCATCGTCCCGCGCTCCCGATCGAGTTGCGCGATGGTGTCCTTGAGCAGTTGGAACGACGCGGCGTCGTCGAACGACCCCGGCACGAAACGGATGCCCTCGGCCAGCTGGGTCCAGACGTCCTCGTTGAACTCGGTGCGCGCGTACTCCTTGACCGAGTCGTGCACGACTTTCATGAAGTCCTCGTTGGTCCAGTCGCGGCGTGCGAATCCGACGAGCGCGAAACCCGGCGGGAGGAGGCCGCGGTTGGCGAGGTCATAGACGGCCGGCATGAGTTTCTTCCGCGACAGGTCACCGGTGACGCCGAAGATCACCAAGCTGCTGGGCCCGGCGATGCGATTCAGACGGTAGTCGTTCGGTGAACGCAGTGGATTGAACTCCGGGGTGATTTCCACCGGGGACATGCAACTCCTTCGAGGTGTGGCGTTCGAGCACGTTGTTCGGCGCCGGCCCGCGGACCGGCGCCGAACGGGTTAGCGCAGTGCGTCGAACAGGGTGGCGATGTTCATGGCCGGGTCGGTCAGCGTCAACGTCAGTACGGGGCGACCGTGGTCCGCCAGTACGCTGGCGTCACCGCTAGCCTGGGCCTGGATGAGTTCCCCGAACGTGAAGGGGCGCTCCGGGATGTCGAGGTCGACGTCCGGGGTGGTGAGGATCTGCAGGAACACCCCGGTGGCCGGTCCGCCCTTGTGCAGCTGGCCGGTGGAGTGCAGGAACCGCGGTCCCCAGCCGAACGTGACCGGGCGCTTGGCCAGTGCGGCTAACAGATCACGGATTTCGGCGAGCTGGGGCAGTTCCAGCCGGTTGACGTAGGCCTGCACGGAGATGTAGCCGTCCGTGCCCAGCTCCTCGATCAGGGCATCGATAGCGGAGGGCAGGTCGCTGGCGGCGCCGATCACGTGCGCGGTGCCGCGGATCTCGATTCCGTCCGTGATGAACGCGGCGGGGACCGGTTCGGGACGGGCGTCGAGGAGACCGCGGGTCGCGTTCTTGGCGGCCTCGACATCCGGCTGGTCGAACGGGTTGATGCCCAGCAGGCGGCCGGCGACGGCGGTGGCATACTCCCAGACGAGGAACTGCGCGCCGAGGGTGCCGCTGACCCGGATCTCGTCGTGTCCGCCGTTGTCGGAGAACACGTCGAGGCCGGCGTCGGAGACCAGGCGAACAACCTGCAGGTCAGGCAGGTCCAGGGTCAGCTCGGGGGCGTCCAGGTCGAGCACGACGGGAAGGATGCCGATGCCCTGTTTGCCGGTGGATTCGGCGATCAGCTGTTCGGCCCAGTCGGCGAAACCGACGATGTGGGTGCCATCTTCGACGATTGCGAGCTTGTCGCGGCGCGGGGTGGTCGCGGCGATGGCCGCACCCAGGATGAGCCCCGGGTTCTCGGCGGTGTCCACGGCGAGGGAAAGCGAAATGGCCTCGGCCTCGTCAAGCAGCCCGGCGATGTCCACGCCGGCAAGGCCGGACGGAACGAGTCCGAACGCGGTCAACACCGAGAAACGTCCACCGACCGTGGGGTCCGCGTTGAAGACGCGGTAGCCCACCGAGCGGGCATCCGCGTCGAGGGGGGAGCCAGGGTCGGTCACGATGATGATGCGCTCGACCGGGTCGATGCCGGCCTCGTGGAAAGCGCGCTCGAAGACACGGCGCTGGCTGTCGGTCTCGGCCGTTGAGCCGGACTTCGACGACACCACGAGCGCGGTGGCGGCCAGGTTCTCGCCGAGGGCCGCGAGGACCTGACCGGGGTCGGTGGAGTCGAGCACGGTGAGGTTCACGCCCGCGGTGCGGGTGATGACCTCGGGGGCCAGCGACGAGCCACCCATGCCGGCGAGGGCGATACGGGTGACTCCGCCGGCCCGCAGGGAGTCGCGCAGGGCAAGGATCTCCGCGACCAGTGGACGGGAATCCGTGACGGACTCGGTCCAACCGAGTCGTTTCGCGGCTTCGGCTTCGGCTTCGGGGCCCCAGAGGGCCGGGTCGAGGGCGGTGATCCCGGATGCGACGAGGTCGGCCACCAGGGTCGGGACGGTGGTGCGAACGGCCTCGGCCGCCGCGCCGCTCACGGAGATGTGGAAGCTCACAGTGCCGCCCCGGTCTTGGTCGTCGTGGCGGTCTCGAGGGCAGTGGTCACGGTCTCGAGGAGTTCATTCCACGAAACGATGAACTTGGCCACGCCTTCGGCCTCGAGAACCTGGGTGACGTCGTTGTACGAGATACCCTCGTTCGCGAGTGCGTCGAGAACCAGGTTGGCTTCGTCGTACGCGCCGGTGATGGAGTTCGCGGGGATGACGCCGTGGTCGAGTGTGGCCTCGAGGGTCTTCTCCGGCATGGTGTTGACGACCCCGGGCGCGACCAGGTTGGTCACATACAGGGTGTCGGGGAGGCTGGGGTCCTTGACGCCGGTGGAGGCCCAGAGCGGGCGTTGCTTGTTGGCTCCGGCGCTGATCAGGCCGAGGGCGCGCTCGGTGGAGAAGGCTTCCTCGTAGACCTGATAGGCGAGCTGGGCGTTCGCGACGCCGGCCTTGCTCTTGAGCGCAAGCGCGGCTGTCGTCCCGATGACCTCGAGGCGGGAGTTGATCTCGGTGTCGACCCGCGAGACGAAGAACGACGCAACGGAGTGGATCACGCTGAGGTCGAGGCCGGCCGCCTTGGCCTTCTCCAAACCGGACAGGTACGCGTTGATGACCTGGCGGTGACGTTCGAGGCTGAAGATCAGGGTGACGTTGACGCTGATGCCGAGGGCGATCGTCGCGGTGATCGCCTCGAGACCTTCCACCGTTGCGGGGATCTTGATCATGGCGTTGGGTCGATTGACCTTCGCCCACAGTTCCTGGGCCTGCGTGACCGTGCCGGCCGCGTCGTGGGCAAGCCCGGGCTCGACCTCGATCGACACGCGCCCGTCGACGCCGCGGGTGCGATCGTAAACCGGGCGGAAGATATCGCTGGCCGCGGTCACATCGTCGGTGGTGATCTCGAACACGGCGTCGTGCACGCTGGTGCCGGCGGCGGCAAGCGCGGCCACCTGCTCCGCGTACGCCTCGCCCTTGCTGAGGGCGCCGGCGAAGATCGTCGGGTTGGTGGTCACGCCGACGATGTTCTTCGTGTCGATCAGGTTCGCCAGGCCGCCGGAAGTGATGCGTTCCCGGGACAGGTCGTCCAGCCAAATGCTGACGCCGGCCAATGACAGCTCGGCGAGGGGAGTGTTCTCAGTCATAATTCGTATCTCCTTGGAATGCAGGGTATTCAGGTGTGTGGTGTCGCGGCGTGGCGGGTTCAGTGCGCGGCGAGGGATTCCTTGGCGGCGGCGACGACGGCATCCGTCGTGATGCCGAATTCACGGAACAGGGTCTTGTAGTCGGCCGACGCGCCGAAGTGCTCGATCGAGACGCTGCGGCCGCGGTCGCCGACGTACTTGTCCCAGGTCAACGCGATGCCCGCCTCGACGGATACCCGGGCGGTGATCGATGCGGGCAGGACAGCCTCGCGGTACTCGGCGCTCTGCTCCCGGAACCATTCGAGGCTGGGGGCCGACACGACGCGCGCGCTGATGCCTTCGGTCTGGA
This sequence comes from Cryobacterium sp. TMT2-42-4, assembly GCF_004402645.1. Lineage (NCBI taxonomy): Bacteria > Bacillati > Actinomycetota > Actinomycetes > Micrococcales > Microbacteriaceae > Cryobacterium > Cryobacterium sp. TMT2-42-4. The sequence continues at coordinate 4,865 of NZ_SOFT01000007.1, read as the reverse complement.
GCTGCTCGCGGGCCGCCAGGGCCAGCTGCACCTCGGAGCCGGTGCCGATCAGGATCACCTCAGGGGTGCCGCCCGCAGCCTCAGCGAGCACGTAGGCGCCCTTCGCCACGTTCCGGGCGGATGCGAGCACGTCGCCGGTGGCGTCGCCCTCGCCGCGCTCGAACACGGGAATGTTCTGGCGGGTCAGCACGATACCGGCCGGTCCCTGGCGGCGCTCGAGAATCGTCTTCCACGCCCAGGACACCTCGTTGGCGTCGCCGGGGCGCACCACGTCGAGTCCGGGGATGGCGCGCAGGGTCGCGAGCTGCTCGATCGGCTGGTGGGTGGGGCCGTCCTCGCCGAGGGCGACGGAGTCGTGGGTCCAGACGAAGATCGAGGGGGCCTGCATCAGCGCGGCCAGGCGGATGGCCGGGCGCATGTAGTCGCTGAAGATCAGGAAGGTGCCGCCGAAGGGGCGGGTGTTCCCATGCAGCACAATACCGTTCAGGATGGCGGCCATGGCGTGTTCGCGGATGCCGAAGTGCAGCACGCGGCCGTAGGGGTTGCCGGTCCATTCGCCGGTGGAGTGCTCGCTCGGAATGAAGGAGGCAGCGCCACCAATGGTGGTGTTGTTCGATTCTGCGAGGTCGGCGGAGCCACCCCACAGCTCGGGGACGACCGTGCCGAGCGCGGTGAGGACCTTGCCGGACGCGGCACGGGTCGATACCTCCGTGCCGGCGGGGAAGACGGGCAGGGCGGCCTCGACGCCGTCGGGCAGGTCGCCGGAGAGCACCCGATCGAGCAGGATCTTGCGCTCGGGGTTGGCGGTCGCCCAGGCGTCGAACTCGACGTTCCAGGCGGAGTGGGCGGCGGCCCCGCGGTCCACGGCCTGACGGGTGTGCGCGATGACCTCGTCGGCGACCTCGAAGGCCTGTGCGGGGTCGAAACCGAGGACCGTTTTGACGGCGGCCAGCTCCTCGGCGCCGAGCGCCGAACCGTGGATCTTGCCGGTGTTCTGCTTCTTCGGGCTGGGCCAGCCGATGATGGTCTTCAGGATGATCAGCGACGGCTTATCGGTGACGGCCTGGGCCGCCTCGATCGCGTCGTTGAGCGCGGCGACGTCTTCGACGTAGGCGCCGGTCTTCTTCCAGTCGACCGTCTGCACATGCCAGTCATAGGCCGAGTAGCGGGCCGCGACATCCTCGGTGAAGGCGATGTTGGTGTCGTCCTCGATGGAGATCTGGTTGCTGTCGTAGATCGCGATCAGGTTGCCGAGCTGCTGGTGGCCGGCCAGGGAGGAGGCCTCGCTCGTGATGCCTTCCTGCAGGTCGCCGTCGCCGGCGATCACGTACACGAAGTGATCGAACGGGCTCGTGCCGACCGACGCCTCCGGGTCGAACAGTCCGCGCTCGAAGCGGGAGGCGTAGGCGAAGCCGACGGCGGAGGCCAGACCCTGGCCCAGAGGACCGGTCGTGATCTCGACCCCATCGGTGTGGCCGTACTCCGGGTGCCCGGGCGTCTTGGAACCCCAGGTGCGCAGAGCCTTCAGGTCGTCGAGCTCGAGTCCGTAGCCACCGAGGTACAACTGCACGTACTGGGTGAGCGAGCTGTGGCCGACCGAAAGGATGAAACGGTCCCGACCGATCCACTCGTTGTCGGACGGGTCACGCCGCATCACCTTCTGGAACAGGAGGTAGGCCGCGGGAGCGAGGCTCATGGCGGTACCGGGATGCCCGTTCCCGACCTTCTCCACGGCATCGGCCGCGAGGAGGCGTGCGGTGTCGACCGCCGTGCTGTCAATCGAATCCCACTGCAGTGCTGCCACTTGATATTGACCCTTCTGAAGACGAGGGAGAAGGTTGCTGAGAACCCGCACCCGCTATTGTGCGCGCCCGAGGACATCAGCGTCATCACGGTGTCGCAGCAGATGCCCGGTTCCGGTGGATCAGCATGCATGCACCGAGATTGGCGAGCACCCCCAGTATAGGCAACGCCGGTTCGGACCCGTGATGTGTCGTCTCGTGACGCATCCCCGGCGGCCCGGCGACGGTTTCGGATCCGACAGTTCGCCTAGAATCACAGTCACTGTCACCAGCGTTGGAGGAGCCTTGCCCGGAGCCGCCGAAACCCACACCCTGAGCACCCCACGCACGCTCCGGCGCACGGCAAGGGCCTACCTCTCGCTAACCAAGCCGCGGGTCGTGGAACTGCTCCTGGTGGTCACCGCTCCCACGATGATCCTGGCCGAACAGGGCATCCCGAGCCTGTGGCTGGTCGTGGCAACCCTGATCGGTGGTTCGCTTAGCGCCGGCTCTGCCGGGGCGTTCAACTGCTACATCGACCGGGACATCGACCGGCTGATGAAGCGTACCCAAAATCGCCCGCTCGTCACGGGGGAACTCACCGACCGGCAGGCCCTGGTGTTCGCGTGGCTGGTCGGTCTGGCATCGATTCTCTGGCTGCTGGCCTTCACGAACTGGCTCGCCGCGGCCCTGTCGCTGGGTGCCATCCTGCTCTATGTCGTCCTCTACACGATGGTTCTGAAACGCCGCACGGCCCAGAACATCGTCTGGGGCGGCATCGCGGGCTGCATGCCCGTGCTCATCGGCTGGGCCGCCGTGACCGGCGACCTGTCATGGCCGCCCTTCGTCCTGTTCCTGATCATCTTCCTGTGGACGCCGCCGCACTACTGGCCGCTGTCCATGAAATACCGTGACGACTATCAGGCCGCCGGCGTGCCGATGCTGGCCGTCGTGCGCGGCCGCAGCCAGGTGGGCCTACAGGTCATCCTGTACGCCTGGGCGACCGTCGCCTGCTCGCTCCTGCTCGTGCCGATCGCCGGCATGGGCCTGCTGTACCTCTTCGTAGCCCTGGTGACCGGCGCCTGGTTCATCTCCGAGACGCACCGGCTGTACGGCCTGGCGATCCGCTACGCGGAGGTGTCGCCGATGCGCGTCTTCCACGGTTCGATCGCCTATCTCACCCTGTTGTTCCTGGCCGTCGGAGTTGATCCGCTGCTCCCGTTCTAGCCCGCAGCTGCCATTCGACACCGGGCACGGCGTTCGGGCTGTGATGACCACACCCAAACGACGAGGACTGACGTCGCTACCGGCGACCGACCAGGTCGGGGGTGGTCGCACTGGGGGACACCCGCATGTCCATCGGTGTGCTGAGGTTTAGGACGAGCGCGGTCAGGATGGCCACGAGCACGCAGGAGAGCACCATGTGGATGCCGACCAACCCGGCAGGCAGCCCCGTGTTGGACTGGATCAGGCCGACGCCGACCTGCATGGCCTCGACGAGCAGAAGGAGAAGTGCCCAGCCCTGCGTCGGCAGAGCGCGAGAGAAGGCCGCGACCAGGAGAACCACGGTGAGGGCAACGGTGACGTAGGCCGGCCAGCTGTGCACGTGCTGCAGGATTTCGGGGTCAAGGCCCGTGCGGGGAGCATCCGCATCCCCGGCGTGCGGGCCCGAGCCGGTGGTGAGGATGCCGACGAGGATCGTGACGAACACGACCGCGCTCGTCACATATGCCAGCGTCCGATACCAGACCGGAACCGCGAGGGTGCGCGGCACCCGGCCGGTGTAGACCCGGTGCACGAAGACGGTGCACAACACGACCAGGATTACGGAGATCACGAAGTGGATGCCGACCACATAGGGGTTCAGCTGGGCAAGAACGCTGATGCCGCCGATAACGGCCTGCGCGGGGATGCCCAACCCCGCGAGCAGGGCGACCCAGAACAGGTCGGGGCGTTCCTTACGGAGGCGCACCACGGCGAGGAAGGCCGCGATCGCGACCAAGCCGAGGGCAACTCCGAGCAGGCGATTGCCGAATTCGATGTAACCGTGGATGCCCATCTCGGGCGTGTTGACGACTGAGTCCGCGGTGCACTTGGGCCAGGTGGGGCAACCGAGGCCCGAGCTGGTCAGGCGCACCAGGCCACCCGTCCCGACCAGCAGAATCTGGGCGGTGAGGTAGATCCACGCGATCACACGCACACGCCTGTCAATCCTGGTCGGCAACCACGCCGTAATTCGATTCACCGGTTCTGCTCCCTCTTCGATGACCACATGTGAAAACGCCGGATCGCACCGCTGAACCCGTCGCCAGCCTGTAGAATTAGGTGTTTCATGGGCGGGAACGTAGCGGTTGACACAACCGCGGCGCTCCACCCCGTCGTCCTTAAACATCTTAGGTACGCAACGTAGCCGCCCACACAACCGATCCCAGACCGGGTCTCCGCTGGAGGCCATTCTGGGAACGACCGGACTAATATCCGGGTTGCCGTGGATGGGAGAAGAGGTAAATATGTCTGACGTCCTGCTTGACCGCCCCGAACTTGCGGGGCTTGGTGTCTACGAATTCGGGTGGTCCGACTCCGATGCTGCTGGTTCCTCCGCCCGCCGTGGGATCTCGCCGGAGGTGGTGACTGATATCTCCAATCTCAAGGGCGAGCCTGAGTGGATGCTGCAGCGTCGCCTCAAGGCCCTTGAGTTGTTCGAGCGCAAGCCGATGCCGACCTGGGGTGCTGACCTGTCGGGCATCGATTTCGACAACATCAAGTATTTCGTGCGTTCCACGGAGAAGCAGGCCCAGACGTGGGATGACCTGCCCGAGGACATCAAGAGCACCTATGAGAAGCTCGGCATTCCCGAGGCTGAGCGTCAGCGTCTTGTCTCCGGTGTCGCGGCCCAGTATGAGTCTGAGGTGGTTTACCACCAGATCAACGAGGAATTGGCTGCGCAGGGTGTCATCTTCATGGATACCGACACGGCGTTGAGGGAGCATCCGGAGTTCTTCGAGGAGTACTTCGGCACGATCATTCCCTCCGGCGATAACAAGTTCGCGGCGTTGAACACCTCGGTGTGGTCGGGCGGCTCTT
>NZ_SOFT01000017.1:0-109333 GCF_004402645.1 Cryobacterium sp. TMT2-42-4 | reverse complement strand
TGATGGGCATTCCGCGTCCGGAGTAGTGCTTGGCGATGCTGACCACCAGGCGCAGATTCGATTCGATGAAGCGGTTCTTCGCGCGGCGGCCATCATGGGCAAGCCAGGCCAGCTCGCGGGCCAAGGACGGGTCGTCGACTCCGCGGGACAATTTTTCGCCGGCGAACAGCCCGACCTCGATGCGCTGCGCAAGGGTCACCTCGTCGACGGCGGTGAGCAGGGGCCCCTTGCCGATGCGGCGCGGGTAGTCGCCGAAGGCATCCGTCGATGAGCTGTAGCGGGCGGGAGCGGTCGACGGAGCGGTGGTGAAATTCGCTGGCGCTGGCGCTAACGCTGGCGCTAACGCTGGCGCCGAGGTCGGGGGCTGATCCGCGGCCGGTGTCGGTCGGGAGCCCGAGTGCTCCGGGGGTTGAGTCTCTTGAGTGGCCGTGCTCATCGCAGGGCCGTTCCGGTGGGTGCCGGACGGAGGGCGAGACTGGCCGTGGCACGGTCAAAGGACGAGAAGTACGCTCGCTCCCGGGGGCGGCCGAAGTCCGTCACTTCGAAGGCGTCGTCCACGCGCTGGATGAAGCCGACCAGGGCGGCCGGATCGCCGTCGGCGATCATCCGGTCGCTGATGCGCCATTCCGTGGGGGAGAGTTCATTGATCCCGATATTTCTCGCGGGTGGAGTGGGGTTCGTTTTTCGTGTGCCACTGTCGGCCATCACTGCCTCCGAGTATTTCTTAAGAGTTCAGTACACAGCGTGGAAACGACGGCCTCAAGGGGCTTGACTTTGCCGCCCAAACGGGGGTGCGAACCAGCTTCCGAGAGGCCTATGGCCAGCAGCATTCCGGCGCCGCAAGCCCGCGTAGGCTAGGAGCATGATCGAACAGGTTTCCGAAATCTTCGACCCGACCCAGTGGCGGGAAGTCGCGGGCTTCGACCGCCTCACCGACGTCACATACCACCACGACGTGACCGGGAGAATCGCCCGGGTGGCGTTCAACCGGCCCGAGGTGCGGAACGCGTTCCGCCCGCACACCGTCGACGAACTGCACGCCGCCCTCGAGGATGCGCGCGTCAACCCGCGCATCGGGGTGGTGCTCCTGACCGGCAACGGACCCAGCCCGAAGGACGGCGGTTGGGCGTTCTGCTCAGGCGGGGACCAACGCATCCGAGGCCGGGATGGCTACAAGTACGCCGAGGGAGAGACCGCGTCCGGGATCGACACGGCGCGCGGCGGCCGGCTGCACATCCTCGAGGTGCAGCGGCTGATCCGGTTCATGCCCAAGGTTGTCATCGCGGTCATCCCCGGCTGGGCGGCCGGCGGCGGGCACTCTCTGCACGTGGTCTGCGACCTCAGCATCGCCAGCGCCGAGCACGGCAAGTTCAAGCAGACGGATGCCGACGTCGGCTCCTTCGACGCCGGATACGGCAGCGCCTACTTCGCCCGCCAGGTGGGGCAGAAGACCGCGAGGGAAGTGTTCTTCCTGGCCCGCGAGTACTCCGCGCAGCGCGCCTTCGAGATGGGGGCCGTGAACGCCGTGGTGCCGCACGCCGAACTCGAGGTGGAGGCGCTGGATTGGGCCCGCACGATCCTGACCAAGTCGCCTACCGCCATCCGGATGCTGAAATTCGCTTTCAACGCCGTGGACGACGGCCTGGTCGGCCAGCAGGTGTTCGCCGGGGAGGCCACCCGTCTGGCCTACGGCACCGACGAGGCGGTCGAGGGGCGTGACGCGTTCCTGGAGAAGCGCGACCCCGACTGGGGTCCCTACGACTGGCAGTTCTAGGCGACCATGACCCGGCGGCTGAGGGTCGTGCCGGTCGGTGACCCGCTCGACCTGATGACCCCGTTGCGCCTCGCGCTGGCCGACACCGGCGACGCCGTGCTGCCGGTCCCCGGCCGGCCGGAGGCCGCCAGACGGGCGAGCCTGGCGCGCGTGCCCCGTCAGGTGGCGGTGGTGATCGAGACATCCGGCTCAACGGATGTGCCCAAGCGCGTGATGCTCAGCACCGACGCTCTACTTTGCAGCGCCGCCGCCTCCAGCGTGCGCCTCGGCGGCCCCGGTCAGTGGCTGCTGGCCCTGCCCGTGCACTACATCGCCGGGGTGCAGGTGCTCGTGCGCTCGATCGTGGCCGACACCGTCCCCGTCGTGCTGCCGAGCGGCCACTTCGACCCGGCCGTGTTCGCTGCCTCAGCCGGACGCCTCACCGAGCCGCTGCGGTTTACCGCCCTGGTCCCGGTGCAGCTGGCCCGGCTGGTCGCCGCGGCCGCAGACGACCCTCACCTGCTGGCCGTGCTGCGCCGCTTCGACGGCATCCTGGTCGGCGGCCAGGCGCTGCCGTCGCAGCTCGCCGAGCAGGCCGTCGACCTCGGCCTGCACGTGTTCGCCACCTATGGCTCGTCGGAAACTTCCGGCGGTTGTGTCTACAACGGCACCCCGATCGGCAACTCCGAGGTGCGCGTGGTCGACGGGCAGCTGGAGATCGCGGGCTCCGTGCTCGCCGAGGGGTACCTCGGTGACCCCGTGCGCACCAGCGACCGCTTCCTCAAGGTGCACGGGGGACGCTGGTACCGCACGGGTGACCTGGGCGAGGTGGACACCGCGACGGGCCTCGTGCGCGTGCTCGGGCGAGCCGACAACGTGATCATCTCCGGCGGCGAGAAGGTGTCGCTCGATGCGGTCGAGCGGGTCGTCCGGTCGCTGCCGGGCTTCGGCGAGGCGGTGGCGGTGGGCCGGCCCGACGTCACGTGGGGTCAGGTCCCGGTGCTGGTCGTGCCGGCGGAACCCGGTGCGGAACCCGGTGCGGCCGGCCTCCCCGAGGACTCCCTCGAGAGAATCGGGGAAGCCGTGGCATCCGCGCTGGGCAGGGCGGCCAGGCCCGCGCGCCTCGTGCGGGTCGCGTCGATCCCGCAGCTTTCCACCGGCAAACCCGACCGTCTTGCGCTGGGCCGGATGCTCGCCGCTCTCTGAGCTACCGAGCTACCGGCACGTACTATGAAGGCGTGGCACACGGAGCGCGGCCGGTCAGGCCCTCACAACAGCGATTGAACCCCTCGGCAGCGACCTCTTCGGCGGCCCGGAACGGAAAGTCGGGCAACCCGGCCCGGCGCAATGCCGCCGCCGGCCGCGGCCCGGCGCGAACCGGACCGGCCACGGCGGGAGACTGGGTCTCCGGAGCACGCCTGCGCACCCTCCCCCTGGCTATCGCCCCGGTGGCCCTCGGCACCGGGGCGGCGATCGTCGTGAGCGGCCCCGGCGTCTTCCATCCGGTACGGGCGGTGCTCGCCCTGATCGTGGCCCTGTGCCTGCAGATCGGCGTGAACTACGCGAACGACTATTCCGACGGTATCCGCGGTACTGACGCCAACCGGATCGGCCCGGCCCGGCTGACCGGCAGCGGAGCCGCTCAGCCCCGTGCCGTGCTCACGGTGGCCCTCGCATTCTTCGCGCTCGCCGCGCTCGCCGGCCTCACCCTGGTGGTGCTGACCGGTCAGTGGTGGCTGCTGCTGGTCGGTGTCCTCGCCATCATTGCGGCCTGGTTCTACACCGGCGGACGCAAACCGTATGGCTACTTCGGTCTCGGCGAGGTCTTCGTCTTCGTGTTCTTCGGCCTTGTGGCGACCGTTGGTACCACGTATGTGCAGGTCGGCACCGTGAACACCGAAAGCTGGCTGAGCGGCGTCGGGATCGGCCTGATCGCCATGGCCGTGCTGATGGTCAACAACCTGCGCGACCTGGAGCCGGACCGGGCATCCGGCAAACGCACCCTCGCGGTGCTGATCGGGAGCATGGCGTCGCGGGTCGTGTTCTGCCTGTTCCTGCTGCTGGCGTTCGCGATCGTCGCCTTCTTCGCGGTCTTCTACCCGCTGGCCTGGCTGACATTTTTCGTGCTGCTGCTGGCGGTGCCGGCCGGGTTGATCACGGTGACGGCGACGACCTCGACCGAACTGGTGCTGGCCCTCAAGCTGACCAGCGTCTCGGCGTTGGCCTACGGGCTGCTACTGGCTCTCGCGTTCGCGCTGTAGGTCGGCTTCGGCCGCCCGCGCATCGGCCCGGTCGAGGGCAGCGTCCTCGGACACGGCGTCGGGGTGCGCCGGCTCCGTATCGGGATGCCGCGCCTGGTACAGGCCCAGCGCGACCTTCTCGCGAGGCTTCCGCAGAAAGATGAAGGAGAGCGAGGCTCCGATCACAGCGGCGGCGATCGCGGCAATCCACCACTCGATCCGGAGGAAGAGCATCAGCGTGAGCGGAACGGCGAACAGGAGCACGCGGAAGACCGAATAGGACACCCAGGCGGGAACAACATTCATGGCCACAGTTTAGATCGCCGGGCTGTGCGCTCACTCACCGATCTCACGGGTGGGAGCCATACACTGTGGGAATGGTTCGCCTGTGGTTCGCTCTTGGAGTCGTCGTCGTCGTCCTCACCGTCTATGCGCTGGTGGATTGCGCGCTCCTCCAACGATCCCGGGTGCGCGGGCTGCCACGCTGGGTGTGGATGTTCGTCATCGTGCTCATTCCCGTGATCGGGCCGGTGCTGTGGCTGCTGATCGGTCGCGGCCGTGCCAGCACGGGCAAGATCGTGCGGTCGTTCGCCCCCGACGACGACATCGACTTCCTCAAGGGTTTGGACCGGGCCACGTCCGACCAGGAACGACTCCGCGCCCTCGAGCAGGAGCTTGCCGACCTTGACGCCCCGGATCCCCGGGACCTCGGTGCGGCAGGAACCACCGACACGACGGGAACCTCCGGCACGCCCGGACAGGGCAGCCAGGGCAGTCAGACCGGCCAGAACGGCCAAGCCGGGTTCGAGCCGAAAAAATCCGAGCCGGGCGAAGGCGATCTGCCTGGCCGGCGGGATGCCTGACATCGCCTCGAGCGGTAGCCCGGCCACAGACTTCAGCGTCTCTCTCCTCGGTGAATTCGTGCGCCTGGGCGTACGCGACCTGGTTCTCAGCCCGGGCGCCCGGTCGCAGGCCCTCGCCCTGGCCGCTGCCGAACTGGAGCGGATCGGGCTGATCCGGCTGCACGTGCGCCTCGACGAGCGCGGCGCGGGCTTCCTCGCTCTTGGCCTTGCCGTCGAGGCCGGCCGGCCGGCGCTGGTCGTCTGCACCTCGGGCACGGCCGTGGCGAACCTCCATCCCGCGGTGCTCGAGGCGCACCACTCGGGGGTGCCCATGATCCTGCTGACGGCCGATCGGCCGAGCGAGCTGCGCGGCATCCGTTCGAACCAGACCACCCTGCAGCCCGGCCTGTTCGGTGTGGCGACGCGCCTGTGCGTGGATGCGTCCGCACCGGAGGGTGCGGCCGGCGAGCACGCCGATGCCATTGCCCTGGCCCGACAGGCGACGGATGCCGCCACCGGTGCCACCTCACTCGATCCAGGCCCGGTGCAGCTCAACCTGGCGTTCCGGGAGCCCCTGTCGGCGCCGGTGGCGCTGACTCCCGAAGCGATCTCCGGCCCGGTCGGACTCGGCGAGTCGGCCGCGGTGCTCGCCGCGCCCGTTTTGGACGCGTCCCCGACCGAACCGGTCTTCCCGGTCACGGGCGGACCGCGCACCGTGGTCATCGCCGGCACGGGCGCCGGCCCCGAGGCCGAGGAATTCGCGCGTACCGGCGGCTGGCCGCTGCTGGCCGAGGTGTGCAGCGGCGCCCGGTTTGGCCCGAACCTCGTCTCCGCCTACCGCGAGCTGCTGCTGGCCTCCGACCTCGGTGGGCGGGTCGAGCGCGCTGTCGTGTTCGGTCACCCGACGCTCAGCCGCGAGGTGCCGGCCATGATCGTCCGCGAGGGTGTGGAAACCATCGTGGTGGCTCCCACCGGCACCGAATGGTTCAACCCCGGACACCGGGTGCGCGTCTTCGCCCGCGCCGCCGCCCCGGACGCCGCGGCCATCGCAGCGGCCGAAAGCCTCGAGGGGCGGGAATGGCTGGGCCGCTGGGTGATGTCCAGCCGGCACCTGCTGGCCGCGGGAGCCGCCCGGGAATCGATCCCGATCGGCGATCGCGGAATCACCCGCGAAGAGCTGGCCGCCATGCGCGCGCCGGTCACCCGGCCCATGCTCGTGGACGCCGTCTGGCGCGCCTCCTGGCCGCACGACCGTCTCGTTTTCGGTGCCTCCCGGTTGGTGCGGGTGGCCGACCGCCGCGTTCCCGGCAAGAAGATCTCTGTGCACTCCAACCGCGGTCTGGCCGGCATCGACGGCACGGTCGCCACGGCCGTCGGCATCGCCCTGGCCAGCCAGACCGGTCCGACGCCGCAGTCCACCGGGGTCACCCGCCTGGTGGTCGGCGACCTCACCCTGCTGCACGATGTCGGGTCGCTCCTGCTCACCCCGGGGGAGGCGCTCCCGCGGCTCCAGATCATCGTCGGCAACGACGGCGGCGGCACCATTTTCGACGGTCTGGAGGTGGCGGCATCCGCCCGCGCCGACGCCATCAACCGGGTACTCTTCACCCCGCAGCAGGCCGACCTCGCCAACCTCGCCGCCGCCTACGGCTGGTCATACGGTCTGGCGGCCACCCGGAGTGACCTCGAGCGCGCGCTGACCGCGCCGCACGCGGGGCCGAGCATCCTCGAGGTTCCGCTGGTTCGCTAGGTTTGCCGGGGCGTCTGCGGGACACTGTTCTGCAGCGAAGGGTGCACCGTGGCTGAACGCAGCGAACAGGAATTCTGGGCCGGGGAACCGAGGGGGTTGCTGCGGGTGACGCCGGGGTTCCGGCTCGCGGGCGTGGACCCCGCCTCGACGCCCGGCTTTGACGGGGTGGAAAAGGACAACGCGGACGAAGCGCTGGCCGTCGGGGCCGGCGTGCTGTCGGACCTGCAGGAGATGCTCTTCGCGAACAGCCGGTCCGGCGACCCGCGCCGCGTGCTCCTCGTGCTGCAGGCCATGGACACGGCCGGCAAAGGCGGCATCGTGCGCCACGTCGTCGGCGCTGTCGACCCCCAGGGCATCCGTCTGTACGCGTTCAAGGCGCCCACGGAGGTGGAACGGTCCCACGACTTCCTCTGGCGGGTGCGCAAACGGCTGCCCGACGCCGGCCTGATCGGGGTCTTCGACCGTTCACACTATGAGGATGTGCTGGTCGGCCGCGTACGGGCGCTGGCCCCGGCGGCGGAGATCGAGGAGCGCTACGGCCTGATCACCCGGTTCGAGCAGGAACTCGTCGACGCCGGCACGACGATCGTCAAGGTCATGCTGCACATCGGCTCCGACGACCAGAAGAAGCGCCTGGCCGAGCGGCTGGAACGCCCGGACAAGCATTGGAAGTACAACCCGGGCGACGTCGACGAACGCATGCAGTGGGCCGCCTACCAGGAGGCGTACCAGCTCGCCCTCGAACGCACGTCGACCGTCGCCGCGCCCTGGTTCGTGGTGCCGGCGGAGAAGAAGTGGTACGCCCGCCTGGCCGTGCAGCACCTGTTGATCGACGCCCTGCAGCGCCTCGACCTGACCTGGCCGTCGGCGACCTTCGACGTCGAGGTTGAGAAGGCCCGCCTCGCCGCGACCTGAGTGTGGCCGTTCCGGCCGAGCGTGACCCCCGGAGCGGGGATCCTCGCTGAACGGAGTCTGCGGAGGCTGGTCAGCCGAAGGCCTCCACGACGGGGCGGAACTTCATGCGGGTTTCGGCGAGCTCGCGCTCGGGCTCGGAGTCCAGCACGATGCCGCAGCCGGCGTAGGCCGTGACGCCGCCGGCGGGGCTGACCTGGGCGCAGCGCAGGGCGATTGCCCACTCGCCGTCGCCATCGGCGCCGACCCAGCCGACCGGGCCCGCGTAACGGCCCCGGTCAAACGGCTCGAGTTCGCGGATCAGGGCGAGGGCCGTCTCGGTGGGCGTGCCGGCGACCGCGGCCGTCGGGTGCATGGCGGCGATCAGGTCGAGGGAGTTCGATCCGTCGCTCAGGGTGCCCTCGACGTCCGTTGCCAGGTGCCAGAGGTTCGGCAGCTTCAGGGTGAACGGGATTTCGCTGGTGGTGAGGTGAGAGGTGTGCGGGCGGAGCGAGGCCAGCACGCTCTGCACCGCGAAGGCGTGTTCGTCGCCGTCCTTGGCGGAGGTGGCCAGCTGGAGGGCTGCCTCCAGGTCGGAGGCGGCATCCGCGCCCCGCGACATCGTGCCGGCGAGCACGCGGGCGTTGACCTCGCCGTGGTCGGCGCGGATGAGGGTCTCCGGGCTGGAGCCGACGAGGCCGTCGACCGCGTAGGTCCAGCAGTCGGGGTAGCCCAGCGCCAGCTCGCTGATGGCGCGGCGCAGGTCGGATTCCGTCGGTAGCCGCCCGACCAGGTCGCGGGCCAGCACGACCTTGTTGAGGTCTCCGGAGGCGATGCGGGACACGGCTTCGCCGACCGCGTCGCGGTACCCGGCGGGCGGCAGGGCGCCCGGCAGTAGGGAGATGCGGTATTCGGTGCCGAGGGGACGGAGCGCCAGGGGAATCTCCGGAGGCGTGGTGCCGGTCGGCCAGATGCGCGTCACCCAGCATCGGCCGTTGTCGCGACCGATGATGACCTGCGGCACGATCAGCACGCTGGTCTGGGCCGAGGAGGCGTCGAAGGCGAAGGCTCCGAAAGCGAGCAGGCCCGTGCCGGTGCTTGCGATCGGGTCGGACACGGTGGCGGCGGCCGCGACGTCGCGCCAGGCGGTGGCGGCATCCGTCAGCCGGGTCGCTCCGGAGAACTCGAGCCGCAGGGCCGTGCCGATGCCGGCCAGACCCTGGTTGCGCCGCATCCAGAGCAGCGGTGCTCGGGTATCGAGCAGAAGAATCAGTTGGCGGATGTCAGCGATGGGGGTGGTTTCGACCGTCAGAGCCTGAGCATTCACCTGCATAGCCTATGCCAGAGGCTGTGGAGAGCGCGGCGCGTCCGCGGGCAATCTAGACTGTGGGGGTGAGTAGAGCAGACCTCAATAAGCAGCCAGAGCAAGTCGCTGCCATGTTCGATCAGGTCTCCACCCATTATGACCGCACGAATGCCGTTCTCTCGGTAGGAAACGCGGCCCTGTGGCGGATGGCCGCGACCCGCGCCGTGAACCCCCGGCGCGGCGAACGCATCCTCGACATCGCCGCCGGAACGGGCACGTCCAGCGTCGCGCTGACAAAGACGGGCGCGCACGTTGTGGCCGCCGACTTCTCGGAGGGCATGATCGCGGTCGGCCGTTCACGTCACGCGGACAACCCGCGGGTCGAGTTCGTTCAAGCCGACGCCACCGCGCTGCCGTTCGCCGACAACGAGTTCGACGCCGTGACCATCTCGTTCGGCCTGCGCAACGTGGTCGAGCCCAAGAAAGCCCTGGCCGAGTTCTACCGGGTGACCAAGCCCGGGGGGCGCGTCGTGATCTGCGAGTTCTCTACGCCGCCGTTCGCACCGATCCGGCTGGGCTACTTCGCCTACCTCACTCGCGTGATGCCGATGATCGTAAAGCTCGCGTCCTCCAACGCGGAGGCGTACGACTATCTGGGCGAGTCGATCGCGGCCTGGCCGAACCAGCAGACCCTCAGCGCCTGGCTGCGAGAGGCGGGCTTCGACGCCGTCGCCTACCGCAACCTGACCGTGGGTATCGTGGCACTGCATCGCGGCGTCAAGCCGACGGATGCGTCAAACGCACCGTCTTGAATCCTCCCAGATCCGATCGTTAGGCTGACAGAGTGAAACCGAGCATGCCCCTGTTCCGTCGCGGCTCATCCGTGACGAGCCAGCTCGGCCTCAGCGATCGCATTTTCTCGACCGCCCAGGACCGTGGCCTTGCCGCGGGCATCGACGGGGGAATCGATCAGGTCGAGGCCAGTCTGCTCGCCGAGGTGACCTTTGCCGACGAGATCGCGAACGTCACCAGCCGCTACCTGCTCAACGCGGGCGGCAAGCGCGTACGCCCCATGCTGGCGCTGCTCACTGCCCACCTCGGCAGCGGCAACCACGCGGACGTCATCACCGCGGCCACCGCGATCGAGATCACCCACCTGGCCTCGCTCTACCACGACGACGTGATGGACGACTCGGACAAGCGCCGCGGGGTGCCGAGCGCGCAGACCGTGTGGGGCAACTCGGTGGCGATCCTGACCGGGGATCTGCTCTTCGCCCGCGCCAACCAGCTGATGGCACGGCTGGGCGAACGGGCCATCCGTTTGCAGGCCGACACCTTCGAGCGCCTTGTGCTCGGCCAACTGCACGAGACCGTCGGTGCGCAGCCCGGCCAGGACCCCGTGGAGCACTACATCCAGGTGCTCGCCGACAAGACCGGGTCGCTGATCGCGGCGGCCGCCCAAGCAGGCATCATCTTCTCCGACGCCCCGTCCGAGTTCGAAAAGCCGGTGATCGCGTTCGGTGAGAAGATCGGCGTCGCCTTCCAACTCATCGACGATGTGCTCGACCTCTCCCCGCAGCCGGAGGAGACCGGCAAGGTGCCCGGCACCGACCTGCGCGCCGGGGTGGCCACCCTCCCGCTGTTGCGCCTGCGCGAGCGTGCCCCGCACGACGCCGACGCCGCCGCCCTGCTCGAACGCCTCGAACGCGACGTGATGGCCAGCAACGGCGTCGCGACCGCCGCGGCGGACTCCGCGATCACCGCGCTGCGCGAGCACGACGTGACCGGGCAGACCCTCGCCGAGGCGCACGGCTGGGCGCATGACGCGGTCGAAGCCCTCGCCCCGTTGCCGGACGGCTCGGTCAAGAAGGCCCTCACCCGTTTCGCCGACACGATCGTTGAACGATCCAGTTAGACGATCAAGCTAGAAAGGCTTCCATGACCAAGTTGCGATTGGCCATTGTCGGCGCGGGACCTGCGGGTATCTACGCCGCCGACATCCTGCTCAAGGCGGAACGGAACTTCGAGGTTTCGATCGACTTGTTCGATCACCTGCCGGCGCCCTATGGACTTGTGCGCTACGGCGTCGCCCCGGACCACCCCCGGATCAAGGGCATCATCACGGCCCTGCGCGATGTGCTCGACCGCGGCGACATCCGTGTCTTCGGCAACGTGCGGTTCGGTATCGACATCACCCTCGACGATCTGAAGAGGCACTACAATGCCGTCATCTTCGCGACCGGGGCCGTGCGCGACGCCGACCTGGACATCCCGGGCATCGACCTGGACGGGTCCTACGGGGCCGCCCGCTTCGTGAGCTGGTTCGACGGGCACCCCGACGTGCCGCGCACCTGGCCGCTGGAGGCTCAGGAGGTTGCCGTCATCGGAAACGGCAACGTGGCACTCGACGTCGCACGTATGCTCGCCAAGCACGCCGACGACCTGCTGAGCACCGAGATCCCAACGAACGTCTACGAGGGACTCAAGGCATCGACGGTGACGGATGTGCACGTGTTCGGCCGCCGTGGACCAACCTCCGTGAAGTTCACCCCGCTGGAGCTGCGGGAACTCGGCGACCTGCCCGATGTGGACATCGTCCTCTATGACGAAGACTTCGACTACGACGATGCCGCGCGGGACGCCGTGGCCAGCAACAAGCAGGTCTTCGTGATCGACAAGGTTTTGAACAAGTGGCGGGAGCGCCCGGCCGGCACGGCCAGCCGCCGCCTGCACCTGCACTTCTTCGCCAAGCCCGTAGAGATCGTCAACGACGGCGAGGGCCGGGTCGGCGCCATCCGTTACGAACGCACCACCCCCGACGGGCAGGGCGGCGTCGTCGGCACCGGCGAGATCCGCCAGCTGCCGATCCAGGCCGTCTACCGTGCGGTGGGTTACTTCGGGTCGTCGCTGCCGGGCGTTCCCTTCGACAGGAAGCGCGGCGTGATCCCCAACCGGGAGGGGCAGGTTCTCTGGAAGGGTGACCCGTCGTTCGGGTCGAAGAGCGCCAACACGCAGCTGTACGGCGTCTACGCCACCGGGTGGATCAAACGCGGACCGGTCGGGCTGATCGGGCACACGAAGTCAGACGCCATGGAGACCGTGCGGCACCTGATCAACGACCTCGGCAACTGGTGGCGCCCGGAGTCGCCCTCCGAGCGGAGCATCGTGAACCTGCTCGACGAGCGAGGGGTGCAATACACGAACCTCGACGGCTGGCACCGGCTCGACCAGCACGAGCTCGCGCTCGGCTCCGACGAGGGTCGCACGCGAGTCAAGGTCGTTCCCCGCGACGAGATGGTCACGATTTCCCGCGGCGAGAGCTGACGCGCGTGGCGCCCGGGCTGTCGATTATCGCCGGCCTGATCGGCGCCGCACTCGGGATTTTCCTGACCGGGATTGCCGAACGGATGCTGCGCATCCGCCGCCGCTTCGCGTGGCCGGTGCGTGCCGCGGTGACCGTGTCGACCGGACTGCTGGTCGCCCTGGTCGTGTGGAAGTTCGGGACAGGGTGGGAGCTGCCGGCGTATCTGTACCTGGCACTGATTGCAGTGGTGCTCAGCGTCGTCGATTTCGCCGAGAAGCGACTGCCGAACGCGCTGGTCTACCCCTCGCTGATCGTGCTGCCGCTGTTGTTGACGCTCGCGGCGGCGGCATCCGGGGCCTGGCAGGCCCTACTCGGGGCCTTCCTTGGCGGCGCCGCGCTGTTCGCGTTCTATTTCGTGCTCGCCCTGATCTCGCCCGGCGGCATTGGCATGGGCGACGTGAAGCTGGCCGCGGTGATTGGCCTCGCGCTCGGATATCTGGGCTGGACCCCGTTTCTCGTCGGCGCTTTCGGTGCCTTCCTGATCGGCGGCCTGGTTTCGCTGGTTGCCCTTGCGCTTCGCCGGGTGACCCTACGGAGCTCCATCCCGTTCGGGCCGTCCATGCTCGCGGGTGCCTTCCTGGGCGTGTTGCTGGCCTGAATTCACCCCGGAAGGGGGCCAGGACGCGCGTTGAGACGGGGCTACGGTGACGCTGTCGCCGCCCCTGCGGCGAGTTCGCTTCACCCGAGGAGCACCTGTGTACCCGAATCTTTCTGCCCGCGGCGCGCCTGGAGACACCTCCCGCACGATTCCCTGAGCCACTCGAACTGACCGGCCCGAACCCGAATGACGGCCTCACTCGCGACAAACCCACGTCGCGAGTTGTTGTCCTGCCGTTTTCAGAATTTCCACAGCTTTCGCTCAGCTACCCCCCAGACGGGGAGCCCCTTCTCTGGGGAGTAGTGAGGTTTTCTCGGCGAACGTAACTTGTGGTCATTCGCTCGGCCGCCCTGGCCGGCCCACACAGAACGGACAACCCGAGATGAAGTTCTACACCAAGATCCAGGCCCTCATCAACAGCATGCGCACCGACGAAGAGGGCGCCACCGCGGTGGAGTACGGCCTGATGGTCTCGCTCATCGCCGTCGTCATCATCGGCGCGGTCGGAGCCATCGGCATCGCCCTACGCGCAATGTTCGTTGGTGTCGAAGGCAACCTCTAACCGATGCAAGCCCGGCGCCTAATCGTCGCCGAACCCCCTGCGCCGGCGGCGGCTCGCCATGGCGAGCCGCCGCCCGCACTCACCCCCCCCCGACTTTCACCCGCAACGCCAGGCCTACCCGAAGGGGCCATTTCATGATTTTCAGGCGCACCGTCACAAGCGAGCGCGGAGCGGCCGCCGTCGAGTTCGCGCTCGTCCTTCCCCTGCTCCTCCTGCTCGTACTCGGAGTGATCGAGTTCAGCCGGGTCTACAACGTGCAGATCTCTCTGAGCAATGCGGCCCGTGAGGGTGCCCGGACGATGGCCATCCACAACGACCCCGCGCGGGCCAAGACGGCCGCCAGCCTGGCTGCTCCGTCGGTCAACCCCGCGCTCACCACGGGTGACATCACCGTCAGGCCGGCCGATTGCGCCGCCGGATCGGCCGTGACCGTCACCATCGACTACGAGGTAGACCTGCTCACCGGGTACTTCGGTGTGACGCTGCCTCTCACCGGTAAAGGAGTCATGCAATGCGGAGGATAACTGCACGTCTGGGCAATGAGCGCGGCGCGAGTGCCGTCCTGGTGGCGGTACTGCTGGTGCCGCTCCTTGGGTTCGCGGCAATCGCCGTGGACGTCGGTGCCCTGTACGTCGAACGCGGCCAGCTCCAGAACGGAGCGGATGCCGCAGCGCTCGCCATCGCCCAGGGCTGCGCCACGGACGGCGTCTGCACCGGCTCCGCGGCCACAGCCGCCGCCTTCGCCGACGCTAATGCCAACGACGGGGCCGCCAACGTTCTCACCCCCACCTTCCCGACCAGCAACAGCGTGCTCGTCACCTCGAGCACTCGGGTGGCCGACACCAATGCGGATGCCATCAGCCACCCGTTCGCCCGGTTCATCGGCATCGATTCGACGACCGTGCACGCTGCCGCCACCGCCGAGTGGGGCCCGCCGCGGGAGAGCATGATCGTCTTGCCGCTCGCCATCTCGCTGTGTGAATTCCAGCCGGCCCTGGACGGAACCCTCGTGCTCCTTCGCTACGACCAGAACCCGGCGTGCACGACCCCGGACGGCCGCCCCATTCCCGGTGGATTCGGCTGGCTCGACCGGGTGGAGGACGAGTGCGAGGCCGCCATCGACCTGACCGTGGCGCGCGCTCCGAGCGAGCCGGGCAACTCGTTCCCTGGTATCTGTGACGACACGCTGACCGATCTCGAAGGCCAGACAATCCTGGTGCCCATTTTCGACCGGGCCTACAACCCGAGCGGAAACGAAGTGACCAGTGGCCAGGCGGCGTCGTATCACCTCTACGCGTTCGCTGCCTTCACCATCACCGGGTGGAAGTTCTCCGGCGGCCCGGCACTGACCAACACCGATCCCGCCGCCCCGAGGTGCGCCGGCAATTGCCGTGGAATTCAGGGGTACTTCGATCGTTGGGTGTCCGTTGACGCGGCAGGCGCGGCTATCGGTGGCCCCGACCTCGGCGTAGACCTCGTCAGACTTTCAAACTAGGAGATCTCATGAAAACTCGACTCATTGGCGCGATCCTCGCGATCGTCCTGGCCGTTGTTGGCACCGTCGTGCTTACCGGCTACGTGAACAGTGCTGACGCGCGAGCGGCCAACGGGGCTGAGTTCGTGGAGGTTTACCTGGTAGCGGCTGAGATCCCAGCCGGCACCGAGGCGAGTGCGATCAGCGACCTCATCACTGCGAAGCAGATTCCGACCGTCGCCGCCGTTCCCGGACGCGTGGCGAAGCTGAGCGACCTGAAGGGCCTGGTGGCAGACACCGCACTCATGCCCGGCGAGCAGCTGCTCGAGTCGCGCTGGGTGACGCCCGCCGAGCGGGCAGCCAGCGGAGACGTTGCCCTGCCGGAGGGGATGCAGGCGGTCAGCATCGCGCTTCCCGTCGAACAGGTGGTCGGCGGCACTGTCAAGCCGGGCGACACCGTCGGTGTCGTGATTTCCGCGACGATCAAGGGCACTGACGGCGCCGAGGACACGCCGATCAGCCGCCAGGTCTTCCACAAGGTGCTTGTCACCGCGGTACGAGAGGGAAACAAGACTCCTCCTGCCGAGGGAGCGGACGCGGCAGCCGAGCCGTTCGACACGGTCATGGTCACCCTGGCTCGGTCGACCGCAGACATTCAGAAGCTAGTCTGGGGCCAGGAATTCGGCAGCGTCTGGCTCACCATCGAGCCGAAGACGGCTGACGAAACGGGTTCAGCGGTCATCGGTGGCAGCACGGTGTTCGAATGAGCCGCCCCCGACTGAGCCCCTGGCGTGACGGGGTGCTGGGGTCGGTAGCGCAGACGGCCGTTGACGTCGAAACCGGCGACCAGGACCAGGACGAAACCCCGGGCGAGATTGGGCGGGCGGATGTCACCGCCCTCGACGCCTGGCCGGCCGTCGATGAGCAGTGGGAACCCCCCACCGTCGACCCGCCCACAATCGAGGTGACTCCCCAACCGGAGGTCATCCCGCACCAGATCATCGCGGTGGCAGCAGCCAAGGGCGGTGTCGGCAAGACAACCGTCGCGACCAACCTGGCCGTGGGCCTCGCCCGGCAGGCTCCGCTGTCGGTGGTGCTCGTCGATGCCGATGTGCAGTTCGGGGACGTGGCCATGGCCCTGTCGCTGACTCCCGTGCGAGCACTGCCGGATGTTGTCACCGCTTCCGCGGCGGGCGACGCCCTGGTGCTCAAGGCCTATCTCACTCCGCATCCGGACGGCTACTACGTCGTGTGCGGCGCGGAGTCGCCGGCCGACGGGGACCGGGTCACCGGCGAGCAGCTCGGTCACCTCATTCGCCAACTCGCCGGAATCTTCCGGTTCGTGATCATCGACACGGCGCCTGGCCTGGGCGAGCACGCCCTGGCCGCCCTCGAGGCCGCCACCGACGCCGTGTTCCTCTGCGACATGTCCGTGCCGGGCGCACGCGGCCTGCGCAAGGAGCTCGCAGTTCTCGCCTCCATCGGCATCCTGCCGCCGGCCCGTCATGTCGTGCTGAACTTCGCCGACCGGGTGAGCGGGCTGAGCGTGAAGGACGTCGAGGCAACGATCGGTGTGCCGGTGGACGTCGCCGTTCCCCGGTCGAGCCTGGTGACGCTGTCCACGAATCGAGGCATTCCGCTTCTCCAGAACAGAAAGAAAAATCCCGCGTCGGCTGCCCTGACAGAGCTGGTGCGCCGATTCGACCCCAGCGCGTCACTTAAACGCGGTCGCTTGCATCGAAGGGTGGTTGTCGCATGAAACTGACCGACCGAGTGGAGGCGGCACGCCGCGATGGTCCACTGCACAAGCTCGACAAGAAGGCTGGCAACGGCAACGTCTCTGCATCGAGGGCGGTGACGGACGTTGCCCTTCAACCCTCCACCGAGGCCACAGCTGCACCGGAGGCAGAGACTCCCGACGCGGAACCCGCGCCCATCCCGGCGCCGCCGGTAGACCCGCTGGCAGAACTCAAGGAGCGGGCGGCGCAGGAACTCTTCGGCCGTATCGGCACGCGCCTGAACGACCCGAGCCTGAGTGAGGAACAGCTGCACTCGTATGCCAGGGCCGAACTCGGCAGCATCGTCGCCGCCGAACAGGTTCCGCTCAGCCCGGAGGAGCGAAGCCGGCTGATCGCCGAGATCGGCGCCGACGTGCTGGGGTACGGCCCGCTGGAGGCTTTGCTCGCCGACGTCGGCGTGACCGAGATCATGGTCAACGGGCACGAGCAGATCTTCGTCGAGCGGGAGGGCCTTCTCACTCGCAGCGCTGCCCGCTTCACCAGCGAGGCCCAGCTGCGCCGGGTGATCGAACGCATCGTCTCGAAGGTGGGGCGCCGCATCGACGAGTCGTCGCCGCTGGTCGACGCGCGCCTCGCCGACGGCTCGCGGGTGAACGCGATCATCCCGCCGCTCGCGGTCGACGGCTCCTCGCTCACGATCCGCAAGTTCGCGCGCGAACCCTTCACCGTGAACGACCTCGTCGGCTTCGGAACGCTGAGCGCCGAGATGGCCCAGGTGCTGGATGCCTGCGTGAAGGCCAAGCTCAACATCATCGTGTCCGGCGGCACCGGAACCGGGAAGACGACGCTGCTCAACGTGCTCTCCGCCTACATCCCGTCCAATGAGCGCATCATCACCATCGAGGATGCGGTGGAGCTGCAACTGCAGCAGGACCACGTCATCCGGCTGGAATCCCGGCCGGCCAACATCGAGGGCAAAGGCGAGGTCACCATTCGTGACCTGGTGCGCAACTCTCTCCGGATGCGGCCGGACCGAATCGTGATAGGCGAGTGTCGTGGTGGCGAGAGCCTGGACATGCTGCAGGCGATGAACACCGGGCACGAGGGTTCGATCTCGACAGTGCACTCGAACTCGCCGCGCGACGCGATCGCCCGGCTCGAAACCCTCGTGCTGATGGCCGGAATGGACCTGCCGCTGCGCGCGATCCGAGAGCAGATCTCGTCGGCGATCGATGTGATCGTCCAGATCACCAGGCTCAAGGACGGCACCCGCCGCGTCACGCACGTGACGGAGGTGCAGGGCATGGAGGGTGACATCGTCACGCTGCAGGACGCCTTCGTCTTCGACTACAGTGCCGGCGTCGACGAGGCCGGACGACTGCTCGGCCACGCGGTGGCGACCGGAGTACGGCCCCGGTTCGCCGACAAATTCCGGGACCTTGGCATTCCGTTGTCCCCGAGCGTGTTCCAGGCCAACCTCGTCACCCGGAGCCAGCGATGAACGAGTTAGCTCTCTACGGAGGCATCGCCGCCGCGCTGATCGCCCTGTTCGTGATCGTCTTCCTGGTGATCGCACCGCCACGGCCCCGGGTGCCGCTGGAGCGCCGTCGAGCGCCGGGCGCGGTGGACACATCGACCCTCACCCGGGTGACCGACCGCACGGTCGAGGCCATCGAGGGGGCGATCCTTCGTCGCGGCCGCGCGCCGTTTACCGCGGAGGAACTGGAACAGGCCAGCATCCGGATGCAGCCGTCCGGCTTCGTGCTCATGGTGCTCTCGACGTCGACCGTGCTGGCCTTGACCGGCCTGCTCCTGGGGAACGGCACCTTCTGGGCGATACCGCTCCTGGTGACCTTCGCGGCGCTCGGCCCGATCGGCGCGAAGGTGCTCCTTCAGGTGCGTGCCGGCCAACGCCGGGCGAAGTTCGCGGAACAGCTCGACGAAACCTTGGCGCTTCTGGCCGGCGGCCTGCGGGCCGGTCACAGCCTGCTGCGGGCGGTGGACGCGGCCTCCCAGGAGACGCCGTCGCCGTCGGCGGATGAGCTGGCCCGGGTCGTGAATGAGACCCGCATCGGCCGGGACCTCGGAGATGCCCTCGACAACACCGCCACCCGGATGCGGAGCGAGGACTTCCAGTGGGTGGCGCAGGCGATCGCCATCAACCGTGAGGTCGGTGGCAACCTGTCCGAGGTGCTCGACCGGGTGGGTCACACCATCCGGGAACGCAACGAGATCCGTCGCCAGGTGAAGTCACTCGCCGCCGAGGGCAAGATGTCAGCCTGGGTGCTGATCCTCCTGCCGATCGGGGTGTTCACGTTTCTGCTGCTGACGCAGCCGAACTACTTTGCCGGCTTCTTCGGCAGCATCTGGGGCATCGCCGCCCTGGTCGTTGCCGCCATCCTGCTCGTCGCCGGCTCATTGTGGATGATGGCCGTCGTCAAGGTGAAGTTCTAGGAGAATCCGATGCCCTCACTCATTGCAATCCTCGCCTCTCTCGCCGTCGCCGGCGGGTTCGCGGTCCTGGTCGGCATCCTCGTCGGGGGCCGCGCCGGCAAGCCGGTCACTGACCTCGGGGATGCAGGTCTCAACCTCGTCGGGACGACCACAGCGCCCGTCAAACGCGGCCGAACGATGCGCGAACTGGCCCCCCGAGGGTACCTCGGGATGCTCGACCGCAGGCTGGCGCTCGCGGGTCGGCCTCCGGCCTGGACCATCGACAAGATCCTCATCGCCAAGCCACTCGCGGGCACCGCCGGTGCGCTCCTCGCGCTCCTGTGGATCAGCGCAGACCCGGCGCCGACGCGATTCGTGCTCGGCGCTCTGCTCGTGCTGCTGTGCTTCTTCGTGCCCGACCTTCTCCTGATCAGCCGCGGGCAGGAGCGACAAGAGAAGATCCAGAACGCCCTGGCCGACACCCTTGACCAGATGACGATCGCCGTGGAGGCCGGTCTGGGCTTCGAAGCGGCGATGGCCAAGGCGGCGACGAACGGCAAGGGGCCGCTCGCGGAGGAATTCATCCGCACCCTGCAGGACATGAGCATCGGCCGCACCCGAACGCACGCCTATCAGGCGCTCGGCGACCGCACCTCGTCATCGGACCTGCGTCGGTTCACCCGGTCGGTCATCCAGGCCGACACCTACGGCATCGCGATCGCGGACGTGCTCCGGGTGCAGGCCGGGGAAATGCGCCTGCGCCGCCGTCAGCGCGCCGAAGAGAAGGCGATGAAGATCCCGGTCAAGGTGCTCTTCCCGCTCATCTTCTGCATTCTGCCGGTGCTGTTCATTGTGCTGCTCACCCCAGCCGTGCTGAGCATGATCGAGGCGTTCGCCTAGCGGAAGTTGACGAACTGCAGGGCCACGTCGAGGTCCTTGCCCTTGAGTAGGGACATGGTGGCCTGCAAGTCGTCGCGGCTCTTCGAGCTGACCCGCAGCTCGTCGCCCTGGATCTGGCTCTTGACGCCCTTGGGGCCCTCGTCGCGGATGATCTTGTTGATCTTCTTCGCATTTTCCTGGTCGATCCCTGCCTTCATCGAGGCCTCGATCCGGAACTCCTTGCCCGAGGCGAAGGGATCACCAGCGTCCAGGCTGCGCAGGGAGATGCCGCGCTTGATCAGCTTGGATTCGAAGACCTCGAGGATGGCCTTGACGCGCTCCTCGGAGTTGGCCTTCATGAGCACCTTCTCGCCGCTCATCTCGATCGAGGCGCCGACATTCTTGAAGTCGTAGCGCTGGGCGACCTCTTTGTGGGCCTGGTTGAGGGCGTTGTCGACCTCCATCGGGTCGACCTTGCTGACGATGTCGAACGTTGAGTCTGCCATGCCTGCAATAGTACCCAGTGGGTGGCTATTCGCCCGGCCGGGCGGTGCTGGAGCGCACGAGGAGTTCGAACGGCATCGGGGTGTTCAGGGACGAGAGCTGGTTCTGGCCGGGGCGCAGCCGGTCCAGCAGGATCTCGACGGCCTTCTCGCCCTGCCCCTGCGGGAATTGGGCGATCGTGGTGAGGCCGAAGAAGTCCGCGAGTTCGTGGTCATCGATTCCGATCACAGACACGTCCCGTGGCACGACGAGGCCGAGGTCCCGTGCCGCAAGGATGACTCCGATCGCCATCTCGTCTGAGCCGGCGAATACGGCGCTCGGCCGACCGCGCGGGTTGCCAAGAAGTTGTATGGCCGCTTGGTAGCCGCTTTTCATCGTGAAGTCCGCAGGCCTGAACAATTCGGCAGCCGGAGTGATTCCAGCTGCCGTCAGGGCTAACTCATAGCCGACCCGGCGGTTGGTGGGAAGATGGAAGTCCCGGTCGACGTCCTCATTTCCGCCGATGTGTGCGATCCGTGTGTGGCCCAGGGAGAGGAGATGTTCCGTGGCGAGCCTGGCCACGGCAACATCATCGATCGTGAGCGTGCGAACACCCTCGATCGGGCCGCCGACGCCGACCAGCGGCTTGTCGAGTGCGTGCAGGGTGGCAACTTCGGTCGTGGTCAGTTCGAGCGAAATCGCGATGACAGCATCCACTCTCTGACGCAGCAGGAAATGGTTGAACACGATGCGGCGCTCGCCTCCGCCGCCGGTCAGGCTGAACAGGGTGAGGTCATAGCCGTTTTTCAAGAGGGATTTCTGAGCACCCTCGACAACGCTGGAGAAGAACCAGCGGTCAAGGAACGGAACGACGACACCGATGTTCTTCATCCGTCCGGAGGCGAGACTCGATGCCGTGGAGGAGACGACGTAGCCGAGTTCCCCGGCGGATGCTTCGACCTTTAACCGGGTGGCAGGGGATACATGGCCGTTGCCGCTGAGTGCGCGCGAAACAGTGGCGGTAGAGACGCCCGCGTGGCGGGCGACGTCATCGATGCCTACCATGAGGTTCCTATCGGGAATGAAGTTGAGTCATCTCCGATCATATCCACCGTCCGATAGGTACTGGACGTGCCGATTTCTCACTAGGGACCAAAACCTTGTACTCTGACTGAGCGTCTCCGGTCACGTGTTTTGCATATGGTCGGGTGCGTACTGGCAAGTTACCCAAGTGGCCAAAGGGATCTGACTGTAAATCAGCCGTCTTAGACTTCGGGGGTTCGAATCCCTCACTTGCCACTCTCTCTACCGCATCACCTAGCGTTGAGCCATGACCACACGCGCCTCAGCCGGATTGCTTCGCCTCGCCCAGGACACCGCGCTCGCCGCGGGGCAACTGGCTGCCCGGCGGAGAACTGTTGGGGTGCAGGTCGCCGCGTCGAAGTCCTCCCCGGAAGACGTCGTGACCCTGGCCGACCGGGAAACCGAGTCGCTGATTCGGGCTCTCCTGGCCGACGCCCGACCCGATGACGGTTTCTTCGGCGAGGAGTCGGCGGCCACCCGCGGCACATCCGGCCTGACCTGGGTCGTGGACCCGATCGACGGCACCGTCAACTACCTCTACGGTTTTCCGGCCTGGGCGGTCAGTATCGCCGTCGTCGAGGGTGACCCCGATCCGGCCACCTGGACCACGCTGGCGGGCGCCGTCTACAACCCGACCGGTGACGAGCTGTTCACCGCGGCAGCAGGTGACGGGGCGTGGCTGGGCGCCCGTCGGCTGCAGGTGCCGACGGACGTGCCTCTGTCGCTGGCGTTGCTGGGCACCGGTTTCTCCTATCGCGCGGCCGAACGAGAGCGGCAGGCGGACGTCGTGCGGGGCCTGATCGGCGAGGTGCGGGACATCCGCCGCATCGGGTCGGCCGCACTCGACCTGTGTTCGGTTGCCGCCGGGCGGCTGAACCTCTACTACGAGCGCGGGCTGAGCCCCTGGGACCACGCGGCCGGCGCGCTGGTGGCGCGCGAGGCCGGCGCTCGAGTCGGTGGCTTCGGAGCCGACCGCGAGGGTATGGGCCTGCTCATCGCCGGGGCTCCCGACCTTTATCGGGTCTGCCAGCCCCTTCTGGCCAAACTTTTCGATGACTTCATGGCCGACGCGGAAGCGTAGGCGACTGAACCGCTTCGAACGAGACGGATGCCGCGGAAACACCGGTGACCGACGTGCTCGGGGCGGCCCGGAGAGATCGCCGGAAACGGAGGCAGTGCCCCTTTTTCGGGTGTCATTCTGCGTCGAAGCGTAGGGATAACCGGCCTCCGGGCGGTAACCTGTATTGATTCGTTACTTTGGTTGAGGCCAAGACGACTATGTTGCTCCCGACCAATGCGCCGAAAGAACCGATCCTTTGCTCCCTCACTCCTCCAGCTCGGCTGCCTCGCTGCCGGGTGTGAGTGACCCCGCAACGAAGCCCCTCACGCGTCGCGAGCTGCGCGAGCGCGAGCGGATGTCCGTCCCAGTGCTGGACATTCCAGGCTCCGCGGACATCGACGCGCCGCCCGCCGCCGATCCCGCTGATGCCGGGCCGTTGACGCCGGACCTCGATCTTCTGGTCGCCGCGAGCCTCGCCGGACCCGAATTCGAGTCCGTGACAATTGCTGACTCGGACCGCCTGATCGCCGCGCCGGCCGCCGCCGACGCTCCGGTCTCCGACGTGGACCGGCTGCAGACGGTCGTCTCCGCCGTCACGACGTCCACGGAGATCCCCTTCCCCACCCGGGCGCAGCGCCGCGCGGAACAGCCCGCCTCCCGCCCCCGCCGCGCATCGGCCCGGGAGCGCCTGGCGCCCGCCGTTCACCCGGCCGCCGTCACAGCCCCGGCACCCTGGCCCCGCACCACCGCGACGGTCCCCGCCAATCGGGTGCGCAAGTTCGCCACGACGGGCGTCACGATGGTCGCCATGGCCTTCGTCGCCCTGATGGCCGTGGCCACCTCCCTGCCGGCCGAGGCGCTGCTGTCCTCTGCCGATGTGCAGGCCGCTGCCTACAACGCGAAGCTGAGCGCCCAGGGCGAACCTGCCCAGACGCTCTCCATGACCGGCGGAGCGGACACCATCTCGGTCGAGCGTGACGGCTACGAGTCGAAGACCATCGCCGAGGTCGCAGCGGCCAGCGGCATCCGGATGGAAGCGACCTTCACGAACAACCCGAACGGCACCGTGCAATGGCCCTTTTCGGTGGGCGTGCACATCGGTGACGAGTTCGGCTTCCGCGACTGTGCGGGCTGCTCCTCCAACCATGGTGGCCAGGACTTCAACCCGGGCCTCGGCGCACCGATCCAGTCGATCGCCGACGGCGTCGTGCGCTACGCCCAAGACGGCGAAGGCAGCCTCGGCGTGCACATGATCATCGACCACATGATCGACGGCGAGCTCGTCTCCAGCGTCTACGCGCACATGATCCACGGTTCGATGCTCTTCAAGACCGGCGACGTCGTCACGGTCGGCCAGGTCATCGGTCAGGTCGGCGACACCGGGATGTCCACCGGCCCGCACCTGCACTTCGAGATCCGCGTCGGCGGCAAGGACGGCACCAAGGTCAACCCCCTCGTCTGGCTGTACGCCAACACGAACTAGTTCGACCCCGACTCAGGCCCGCGGGAACTAGCCGGCCGCCTTGGCTTCGGCTTCGGTCTCGTCCTCGTCCTCAGGCTCGGTCACTGGCGCGGACTCGGCGGCCCGGGCGCGGCCGATGGCAGCGAGGAGGCCCTCGGGCAGTGCCAGCTGCGACAGCCCGGCGATCTCGAGCAGGTGGGTCTCTCCGCTGCCGTCGGGCTCCATGGCACGGACCTGGTCGTGCAGGCCCTCCATTTTCAGGTCGAGGCGATTGGCGGCATCCGCCGCCTGCTTGAGGTCGCCCACCAGATCCACCGGAACCGCCCCGTGGTACTTGTAATAGATCTTGTGCTCGAGGCTCGCCCAGAAGTCCATCGCGACCGTTCGGATCTGGATTTCGACCGTGACCTCGTCGACCCGGTCGGACAGGAAGACGGGGATGTCGACGATCAGGTGCAGGCTCTTGTAACCGTTCGGCTTCGGGGCGGCGATGTAGTCCTTGACCTCGAGCACCGTGACGTCGAGTTGGCTGGTGAGCATGTCGAGAATGCGGTACGTGTCCGAGATGAAGCTGCAGGTGATGCGGATGCCGGCAATGTCCTGGATCTGGGCGCGAATGTCGTCGAGGACGAGCGGGCAGCCCTTGCGGACGGCCTTCTTCAGGATCCCCTCGGGCGTCTTCAGCCGAGAGTTGACGTGCTCGATCGGGCTGTAGTCGTGGATGGAGGCGAACTCCTCCTTCAAGATGTTGATCTTCGTCATCATCTCGTCGGTCGCGAACTTGTACGCCAGCATGAATCGGGTGAGCTCTGTCGTGAGCTCGCGAAGTTCGGCGAGATCCCCGCGCGTCGGGGCCGCCTGGTCGGCTTCGGTTTCGGGGTCGGTGCCGGGTCCCGGTTCGGTTCCGTGTTCGGTTCCGCTGTCGATCCCCATGCCGGTCACTGCTACTCCTTCGATGCGCTCCCCGTTCAGGCGACGCCCTCCGATTGTCCCATGGCGGCGCTGCGGGGTCAGTGATCGCGTCGCCGGAGCACGCGGCGGCCGTCGCCTTCGAGCGCCGTTCCGCCCCGTGCCCCAAACGAATTAGACGGAAATTTTGCTCTACAACCGGGTTTTGAGCTCTAAACCGGTCGTTTGGGGAATGCCCGTCGAATTCGGTAGGGCAAAGGCTCGGAGGGCGGGGGCTAGGCGCGCAGCCAGACGGTGGTGTCGCCGGGGAGCGTGTTGCCGGGCAGCGGGCCGCTGGCGAGGAGCAGTTCGCCGGCAGGCAGAGGCACGGATGTCGCGCCCGTGTTCGCGACGACCGTCACCGCGCCATTGCGCAGCGCCACGATCTCGTCAGCGTGGCCGTCCAGCCACTCCACCGAGCCCAGCCCGAGGGCGTGCTCCCGGCGCAGGCCCAGGGCCAGCGTGTACAACTCGAGGGTGGAGCCGGCGACGCCGACCTGCGCGTCGCGGGCGAGGCCCGCCCACTCGTCCGGCTGCGGCAGCCAACTCTCGGCCGAGGGGCCGAAGCCGTAGGAGGGAGCGGCGGCTTCCCAGGGGAGCGGCACCCGGCATCCGTCACGGCCGTAGCGCTCTCCGTTGGTGCGAAACCAGGTGGGGTCTTCGCGGGCGGAGTCGGGCAGGTGGATGACCTCGGGCAGACCCAGTTCCTCGCCCTGGTAGAGGTAGCTGGAGCCGGGCAGCGCGAGCATGAGCGCCGAGGCGGCCCGGGCCCGGTGCAGGCCGATCACGTTGTCGGGCAGGTCGGGCGTCGTCGGCCCGATACCGTGGCCCTGCAGGTTCTCGTGGTTGAGCGCGAGCCGGGACGCGTGGCGCACGACGTCGTGGTTGGAGAGCACCCAGGTGCTCGGGGCACCAACCGCGCCGAACGCAGCGAGGGAATCGTCGATGACGCGGCGGAGGGCCGGGCCGGCCCAGGCCGTCTCGAGGTAGGCGAAGTTGAAGGCCTGGTGCATCTCGTCGGGGCGAACCCACTCGGCGACGTGGCTGAGCGGGTCGACCCAGGCCTCGGCAGCGAGGATACGGTCGCCTGGGTACTCGTCGAGGATGAGGCGCCAGTCGCGGTAGATATCGTGCACACCGTCCTGGGCCCAGTAGGGCGCGGTTTCGGGCCACTCGGTGATGATGCCTGGACCCTCCGTCGAGGCGCCGCCCATGCTGCCGCCCGCGACCGGAGGCGTGTAGTCGGGAAGACCGGCCGCTTTGATCATGCCGTGCGCGACGTCCACCCGAAAACCGTCCGCCCCGCGGTCGAGCCAGAACCGGAGCACATCACGGAATTGCGCCTTCACCCATTCGTTGTCCCAGTCGAAGTCGGGTTGGGTGGTGTCGAAGAGGTGCAGGTACCACTGGCCGGGAGTGCCGTCCGGGTTCGTGACGCGGGTCCAGGCATTGCCGCCGAAGACGGAATCCCAGTTGTTCGGGGGAAGGTCGCCGTTTTCGCCCTGGCCGTCACGGAAGATGTAATGCGCGCGCTCCTCACTGCCCTCGGCGGCGGCGAGGGCAGCTTCGAACCACGGATGCTCACTGGAGGAGTGGTTCGGCACGAGGTCCACGATCACGCGGATGCCCAGCTCGTGTGCCGTGTGCTGCAGGGTGTCGAAGTCAGCGAGCGTGCCGAAGAGCGGGTCGACATCGCAATAATCGGCCACGTCGTAACCAGCGTCGTTCTGCGGTGACGTGTAGAACGGCGAGAGCCAGATGGCGTCGATCCCGAGAGCCCGGAGGGCAGGGAGACGATTGGTGATGCCGGTCAGATCGCCCATCCCGTCACCGTTGGCGTCCGCAAAGGACCGAGGATAGATCTGATAGATAACTGCGGTTCGCCACCACTCTGAGCCTGTCATGAAAAGAAACCCTACGGCATTTTCATGATGATGGAAGCGCTTGCACGCCTGTGGGCTGCGCGCATCACCCGCCCGAGATATAGATCCGACTATTTCAGTTGTCAATGGTTCCGATACTTGCTATACATGTAAACGCTTGCATAAATCTTCAATGTCCTGAGAAAGGCACACCAATGATGGTGAACATGAAAGGTCTCGTCGCTGCCGGCGCAGTAGTGGTCGCAGCGTCCCTCGCATTGTCCGGATGCTCCGGCGGGGCCTCCCCGCAGGATGGCGACGGCGATAAAGCCGCCGCCAACACCTTGACGGTTTGGGTCGATGCCGACCGCGGCACGGTCCTCAAAGACGCGGCGGCGGCATTCACGAAGGAATCCGGCGTCAAGGTAAAGCTCATCCAGAAGGACTTCCCCAAGATCCAGGAAGAGTTCATTGCACAGGTTCCGACCGGCAAGGGCCCCGACATCACGATCGGCGCCCACGACTGGATCGGGAACCTCGTCTCGAACGGCGTGCTCAAGCCCGTCGAACTCGGTGATACGACCGCTGACTTCCAGCCGGTCGCCGTCACCGCGATGACCTTCGAGGGCAAGACCTACGGTGTCCCCTACTCGATCGAGAACATCGCCCTCCTCCGCAACACGGCCCTGGCGCCGACCGCGCCGGCGACGTACGCGGACATGGTCGCCGCCGGCACCGCCGCCGGCACTGAGTTCCCGTTCCTCGTGCCCGTTGGACCGGAATCGGACCCGTATCACCTGTACCCGTTCCAGACCTCGTTCGGCGCCCCCGTGTTCGGCACCAACTCCGACGGCAGCTATAACGCTGAAGACCTCTCGATCGGTAACGCCGGTGGTGAGGCCTACGCGGCCTGGCTCGCATCCGAAGGCGCCGCAGGGCACCTCAGCGTGAACATCACCAACGACATCGCCAAAGAGAAGTTCAACGCCGGCGCATCGCCGTTCTTCCTCTCCGGTCCGTGGAATGTCCCGGATGCCCAGATGGCCGGCATCGACGTCGCGATCGACCCGATCCCGACTGCCAGCGCCAACCCTGCCCAGCCGTTTGTCGGCGTGCAGGGCTTCTTCGTGAGTGCGAAGACCAAGAACGCTCTCGCTGCCAATGAATTCCTGGTGAACTACATCGGCTCCGAAGAGGTGCAGACGGCGCTCTACGAGGTCGGCGGGCGCCCGCCGGCGCTGACCAGCGCCTTCGAGGCAGCTGCCGCCGACCCGATCACCGCCGGTTTCGGTACGGTCGGAGCAACCGCCGTTCCGATGCCCAACATCCCGCAAATGGGCAAGGTCTGGCAGTTCTGGGGTGTAACCGAGGCCGCGATCATCGCGGGCGAGGGTGACCCGGCAGCGCTGTGGCAGAAGATGACTGGCGAAATCCAGGGCGCCATCGCGAAGTAACACCGTGTGCCCGGCTCCATCAGGGAGCCGGGCACAGCGTGCTCCCTCACCACACATCAGGCAAGGTTGCCGGCAGGCGCCAGAGATCGGACGAAGATGCCCACCCCACGAACAGGTCGCGATCGCACCGCGCGCGACAACTCGCTGGTCACCCAGTTGAGGCAATCCAAGCGGGCGGGACGAATTGCCGAGGCGGCGTCCGTCGGGATCA
Organism: Cryobacterium sp. TMT2-42-4; assembly: GCF_004402645.1. Lineage (NCBI taxonomy): Bacteria > Bacillati > Actinomycetota > Actinomycetes > Micrococcales > Microbacteriaceae > Cryobacterium > Cryobacterium sp. TMT2-42-4. Next base: position 80,939 of record NZ_SOFT01000017.1, on the reverse strand, counting down.
AGATTCTCCTGGTGAAAATTCTGCTCCTCGGTATTGTCGACGCGATCAGCGTCTACGCCCTCTTCGTGCTCTTCCTGAAGCAGGACTGGGTCGTCTTCGGACTCGTTCTGGCAGTCACTCTGATCGTCAACTGGATCTACTTCAGCAAAAACGCCCTGCCGGCCAAGTACCTCACCCCCGGCCTGATCTTCCTTGTGATCTTCCAAATCTTTGTTGTGGGCTATTCCGGCTACATCGCTTTCACGAACTACGGCACCGGGCACAACAGCACCAGGGAGGACGCGGTTTCATCACTCATCGCCTCCGCGCAGCAGCGAGTGCCGGACTCGGTCGCGTATGACATCACCGTGATCGAGCAACTGGGTGCCTACAGTCTCCTCGTCACCGACCCTGACGGCCGGATCAGCGTCGGCAGTGCCGACGCGCCCCTGCGTGAAGTCACCGATGCCGAGACGGATGCCGACGGCGTCGCCACCGCACTTCCCGGCTACACCTCGCTCAAGTTCAGCGACATCGCTGCCAATCAAGAGGTCATCGCGGCCCTCTCGGTGCCGCTCACCGACGACCCGAACGAGGGGGTGCTCCGCACCCCGGACGGCTCAAAGGCCTATCTCTACCTGTCCGATCTGGTCTACGACGAGGCCGCGAGAACGATGACGAACACCACGACGAACGTCGTCTACGCCGAGGACCGCACGGTCGGGGCGTTCGCCGCGGAGGACGGTACCGAACTGCGCCCCGGCTGGAAGGTCGAGGTCGGATTCGATAACTTTGCCCGTGCGTTCGGCACGGATTCCATTCGGGGGCCGCTGATCAACGTGACCCTGTGGACCTTCGCCTTCGCTTTCCTTTCTGTCGCCACCACGTTCGCGCTCGGGCTCTTCCTGGCGCTGGTCTTCAATGACCTGCGGATGCGCGGACGCAACGTCTACCGCGTCGTCTTGATTCTTCCCTACGCGTTCCCGGCATTCCTGTCCGCGCTGGTCTGGGCGGGGCTGCTCAACCCGCAGTTCGGCTTCGTCAACCAGGTGCTGTTCGGCGGGGCGGAAATACCCTGGCTCACAAACGAATGGCTGGCAAAATTCAGCATCATCTTCGTGAACCTGTGGCTCGGCTTCCCCTACATGTTCCTGGTCTGCACGGGTGCTCTTCAGTCGATTCCCGGCGAGTTGCAGGAGGCGGCAACGGTCGACGGGGCGCGGCCCTGGCAGGTGTTCCGGCTGATCAAGCTGCCGCTGCTGCTCGTGTCGGTGGCCCCGCTGCTCATCTCGTCGTTCGCGTTCAACTTCAACAACTTCAACCTCATCTACATGCTCACCAATGGCGGGCCGAGAGACGTCACCGCGGGAGTGAATGTCGGTGCGACCGACATCCTCATCTCGATGGTCTACAAGGTCGCCTTCGTCGGTGCGAACCGCGACTACGGATTGGCGAGCGCGTTCTCCATCATCATTTTCCTGCTGGTCGCGATCGTGTCGATCATCAGCTTTAGGCAGACCAAGGCGCTAGAGGAGCTGAACTGACATGCAGGTCAACAATCGGGAGACAAGCGACCGCATCGTCGCGCGAAGGTCGTCATTCCAGTTCAAGCGCTGGTTCAAAGCAACGGGATGGCGCCACCTGATCGGCGTGTTCATGGCCGTGTTCTCGGCGTTCCCCCTCGTCTACGTGCTCTCGGCAGCGCTGCAACCCGGTGGCACCCTGATCACGGCAAATGGGCTCTTCAGCAAGGTGAGCCTCGACAGCTTTGTGACGCTCTTCAACCTGCCCCAACAGCCATACGCCGCCTGGTACGGCAATACCCTGATCATCGGAGTGATCACTTCGATCGGCACGGTGTTTTTGGGCGCCCTTGCGGCGTATTCCTTCTCCCGGATGCGTTTTTTCGGTCGCCGGGGGGGACTGCTCACGCTCGTACTGTTGCAGATGTTTCCCCAACTGTTGGCTGTCGTTGCGATATTCCTCCTGCTCAACGGCATCTCCGATATCTTCCCCGCGATCGGACTGGACTCGCAGGTCGGCCTGATCATGGTCTACCTCGGCGGGGCTCTTGGGGTGAACACCTACTTGATGTACGGATTTTTCAACACGATTCCCGCTTCGATCGATGAGGCCGCCAAGTTGGACGGTGCTGGGCACGCGCGCATCTTCTTCACGATCATCCTGCGACTGGTCGCACCCATTTTGGCCGTCGTCGGCCTCCTCTCCTTCATCGGCACGACGAACGAGTTCGTCATCGCGAGCATCGTGCTGATCAGTCCGGAGAATCAGACCCTCGCGGTGGGCCTGTACCAGTTCGTGTCTCAGAAATTTTCCACTAACTACTCGGTCTTCGCGGCCGGCGCCGTGCTCGCGGCCCTGCCCGTGATGGCCCTGTTCCTCTGGCTGCAGAAGTACATCGTCGGTGGCCTGACCGCCGGATCGGTGAAGTAGGGCGCGCATGCTTCCGCACCACGACGGGTCGGCCCTGTACGTCTCCGACCAGGCGCCGCGGCCGGGCGACACGGTCGGCGTGCGGGTGCGGGTGCCGGAGGCGTGGGGCGCCGTCGCATCCGTGCACGTGCGCTCGACACCCGACCGGGAACCGCGCTTCCACGAGGCCCGCCTGCTCGGCGCGGCGGAGGGCTGGCGGTGGTGGGAGGCCGAGGTCGAGATCCTGAACCCGGTCAACGGCTACCGGTTCCTGATCAACCGGGTCGACGGCGGGCACTGGTGGCTGAACGCCGCCGGAGCGCATTCCTTCGAGACCGTCGACGCGGAGGACTTCAAGCTGCTCAGCCATCCGGCACCGCCGGACTGGGCCGCGTCGACCGTGATGTACCAGATCTTCCCGGATCGTTTCGGGCGTTCCACGGCCGCCGCGCTGCGCGAGAAGCCGGCCTGGGCTGTGCCCGCGGCGTGGGGCGACCCGGTGGCGGCGGAGCAACCGGCCCGTTCGCACCAGTTCTACGGTGGGGACCTCGACGGCATCGTCCTGCACCTGGACCACCTCGAACGGCTTGGCGTCACCCTGCTCTACCTGACGCCCGTGTTCCCGGCCGGCTCGTGCCACCGCTACGACGCGCGGAGCTTCGACGTGGTCGACCCGGCACTGGGCGGCGATGCTGCCCTCGTGCGGCTGGTCGAGGCTGCCCACGAGCGGGGCTTCAAGGTGATCGGCGACCTCACGTCGAACCACTCCGGCAACCGGCACGAGTGGTTCCGGGCGGCGCACCGCACCCCGGATGCCGTCGAGAGCTCCTTCTACTACTGGCTCGACGACCGGCACGAGGACTACGCGTCCTGGCTCGACGTGCCCAGCCTGCCGAAGTTCAACTGGTCCTCGATCGAGCTGCGCCGCCGGTTCATCGAGGGGCCGCAGTCGGTGGTGGCGAAGTGGCTGCGGGCCCCGTACCACCTTGACGGCTGGCGCATCGATGTGGCGAACATGACCGGCCGCCTGCAGGGGGAGGACCTGAACGCCCTGGTGCGGCAGACCATCCGTCGCACCATGATCGCGGAGAACCCCGACACCATCCTGCTCGGCGAATCGACCAATGATGCGTCGGACGACTTCCAGGGTGACGGCTGGCACGGCGCGATGACCTATACGACCTTCACCCGACCGGTGTGGAGCTGGCTCTCGAAACCGCACAGCCCCTCGACGTTCTTCGGGCTGCCCTACGGCACCATCCCGCTGACCGACGGGCGGGCGTTCGTGGACGCTCACCTCCGGTTCACGGCCGGCTACCCCTGGCGCACTCGCCTGGCCACCATGAACGCTCTCGACACGCACGACACTCCAAGGTTCCGCACCCATGCGATCGACGGGGGAGTGGCCGTCGCCTTCGGGCTGAGCGCGACCCTGCCGGGCATCCCGGTGGTCTTCGCCGGCGACGAATTCGGACTGGCCGGCGACGACGGCGAGGGCTCGCGCACGCCCATGCCGTGGGATACGGCGGGCGACTCCGAGGTGGCGGCCACCATCGACCTGTACGCCGCGCTGATCCGCTTGCGCACCGCCCACCCGGCCCTGAACGGCGGCGGGATGCGCTGGGTGCACGTGGGAGCGGATGTGCTCGTCTACGTGCGCGAGTGTGCGGAGGAGTCGGTGCTGTTGGTCGCGGCCCGCGCCGCGTGCGCGGTGACACTGCCGCTCGGGTCCGTGGCAGGGGAGCCGACCCGGCTCCTGGGCGACGCCGCCGTCAGCGTGGCGGGCGGACGAATCCGTCTGGAAACGGACGGGCCGAGCTTCACCGCGTGGGCGCTGCCGGGGGTTTCGGTGCCCGATTCCGCCCCACGGTCATCGAGCCGGCCGACTTGGTGATAATATTTACCGGTTGCCGAAATTTGGCTTGGTTTTCGTTCACACGGATGCTTCGCCCCCTTAGCTCATTGGTAGAGCACTTCCTTGGTAAGGAAGAGGTAGTGGGTCCGATTCCCACAGGGGGCTCTGGCTTGGAAGCTCTTGCAGCCGACAGGTCGTGGCGGGGTAGCTCAGTTGGTTAGAGCACACGGCTCATAATCGTGGTGTCGCGGGTTCAATTCCCGCTCCCGCTACACATAAAGGCCCTTTGACCAGGAATTCTACCGGTCACGGGGCCTTTCTTTTTGCCCGGATGCTGACCGACTCCGCTCTAGATCTGAAGTGCGGGCGAAACTCCGGTGCGCATACTCTCGCGGCCGGCGGGTGGTGGGTTGCTGTGCTTGCCCGAGTCGGACGCACACCCTCGTCGGCCCGAGACGCACGAGGCTCGGGTTGCACCTGCAACCGGGGCCTACTCGCTCGACGATCGCGCCCCTAACCCGAAGGGCACGACGCGAGCGACCCCCTAAAAGAGTTCAGTCAACGACTACATGATTAAGGGGACTACAGCTATGGGCGCATCGCACAATCGCGGCGAGGGTCCCGGTGGCTCGGAACTATCTTCTGAGGCCTACGAGAGGTTCTCCATCTACTTGGGCGTGGGGAAGGCGGACGAGGTCGCGAACGACGTGCGATCCGGTGAAATGTCAGCTGATGACGCTGAGGCATGGAGCAGGACCGTCCAGGAATCACATGAGAATTCCCGCCACAGGCCTGACATTGCGCCACAGGATTGGCAGGCGTTCGAGGAAGGGTGGCGCCCCGAGGGGCGGCAGGAAGAGCCCTGCCGGCTGAGGGGGGCTGAGATAGCGTGTCGCGGGACAAATGTTCTCAATGCCCGACCGCAGAGGCCGATGCCGCGAGGAAGTGCCGAGCGCACGAAAGCGCGCAGAGATGCTCGGCAGCATCTCCCGGTGGTGCGGGTCTCGCAGCTCGCGGGGGAGGTTCGGTCGCCGGTTCGCGCGGTGGGTCAGTTCCGGTTAATCCCGTGCCCGCGGCTGTCGAGGGCGAGCTTCCAGACGGACTCGCGCTGCAGGATCGTCTCGGACTTTGTCTTGGGGTCGAAAATCTCCAGGATGGAGTACTGGAAGCTGCCGATGATGCGCTGGAGTTCGTGGTGACTAAGCCTGACGTTCTGGTAGCCAGGGAACGTGCCGAGCTTGGTGTCCGGTGCGAGCTCATACACCTCGGGGTTGAGCTTGCTGTCCTGCAGCGTCCCGTACCACCGCAGGTACAGGTCTCTACCGACCGGCCTCTCCAGCTTGACGATGAGTCGTTTGATGTACTCCGAATACTGGTCAAGCAATTCCAGTTCGTAGCCAGGCCCGCCGATGATCTCCGGCACGATTGAGCGCACCTGGAAGAACCCGCCGAAGATGACGTACTGGGGTCCGTACGGGTAGTACTGGGCGAAGGTGAGCAGGAACTCGGCGCGGTCAAGGTTGTTGTTCTGGTGCCGCTCGCGGTGGCGGCTCATGTCAAGCCAGTCCTCGAGATCGTCGGCCATGAGCAGATCCCACGCTGAGGCACCTCCGACCCCTGCTCGGATGTTGAACTTCGCCTTGGTCAGGCTGGGTTGCGGGACCGGCATGAAACTCGTGAACCGAATCAACTCTGCGCCTTATGAACGACCTGCTGTGCTTCGAGGCTATCGTCGGTCCGGGGGTGCGTCGCACCTCGCAGCCGCGCTGACGAATCTGTTCGCTTGGACGAGCAGATTGAGGCCAAGGTGCGAGAAGCAAGCGTGTTGGACGGCCCCATCTGAGCCTGAGGTGTGTTCTGGCCGATCTCGACCGCGTCAGGTCAGGTAGCGCTTCGGCCCTGCCATGGGGAGCCTCCCTGTTCGGGGAGTCGGATGCCGCGGTTCGTTGGCAGCGGTGAGGTCAGTGGGTCCCGCTTAGATTGCCCCGGCGGGTCCCACTTGGGTTGACAAATCCAGAACTGATGATTGCACTGGCGATGAGCTGAATTGTCACCATGATGCGCGGGCTGGGCGAGCCGTTGGGGTGGGCTTGCTGCCGGCGGAACACGACAATAGATCCTGCGTGGAGGGTTGCCGCGCTGATCGTGAGTGCAACGCCGTGCGCGAGGCCGCCGATTTCGGCGTCGGTCTTACGGCAGGACGGTGATCCGTCCCTCCGTCGTCGCGTCGACGACGCCGAGCGACTTTGCGTGGGCCATGATCGCCTCCGCGTCGCTTGGCGCTCCCGAAGCTGGGACCAGCACTGATCCTCCCGAGAACCCGGCGACGCCGTCGCCGCCACCGACGACGTAGTTTGTTACCGCCACCGAGTATGTGGATGCGACGTCGATTGGTTCCCCGGCGACCCGGACGTCGCTTACGCGTGAGCCGACGGCAGCACTGGGGGAGTAGGAGTAGGAAATCCCCGACACCTGGGGGAAGCCGCCTCCCAGAATGTCCACGTGTCCAACGCCCTGCTCGAGTGCCGCGACGATCCCGGCCCCGGACGCCTGCACCACCATGACTTTGTTGTCGAAGGGTGCGATGGAGTACGCGTCCCGCGTGGTGAAGTCCGGCCCTGGTGCCTCTGCGCGCAGGCCACCACCATTCATCCACCCGATCTGGGTGCCGTGGTACGCGCGGAAGGCATCCGCAACCCAGTTGCCGAGAGCTGTTTCCTGGCGGCGGGCGGCGTTATCAGGGTTGAGCAGCGGGGTCTGGACAGTGGCGAGGACCGTGGAGAGGTTGGCCGCCATATCGGCCTCGTAGAACTTCTCGAGCTGGCGCAGAATCGGGTCCGGGGTGACCGTGTGGTCCACCTCGATCACGGACGGGGCGACGATGTACTCGCCGCCCTCTTTGGTGATGTCGAGCCGGATGAGCGAGCCGATGTTCCCCTCGGGCGCCATCAGAGGGACCCTGCCGGAGTAGGAGATGACGGACTCGTACTCAGCCATCTCCTCGCCGAAGATGGCATCGATCTCCGGTACGGCCTGCGCCAGCACCCGGTTGTCGTCCATCGAGTGCTGTGTCACTGCCACCACGACGTCCACCTTCTCTGTCGCTGTCATGTCGGCCACGGCGGCCCGTGCGGCTTCGACGGGATCGGTCTCGTCGAGCTGGTCGCTGGCCAAGGTCGTATCGATGGCGTCGGTCAGGCCGATGAAGCCCACTCGCACCTTGCCGATGCGCTGGACCTCCCACGTGCCTCCCGCCACGAACGGCTCGCCCTCAGCGTCGACCAGGTTGGAGGTGATCCACGGAAACTCCGACGCGGCAACGAGCTCGCGGGCGTTATCGATCCCGAAGTCGAAGTCGTGCTGGCCGAAGTTCGCGAGGTCTACGCCGATCTTGTTGAAGGCGTCGACCATCGGGAACCCCTTGTAAAGCCCGCCGAAGAGCGTGCCTCCGGCCAGGTCGCCGCCGAAGACGACGGATGTCGCTGGGTTGTCCTCACGCACCGTGTCGATCGCAGTGGAGAGACGGGCGACACCGCCGCGGTCCTGTCCGCCGGAGAGTACTGCGCCGATCTCGTGGGCGTCGTTGAAATACAGCAGGGTCGCGGAATTCGACGCGCGCGCGTTGTCGGCATCGGCGGCCTGATCGGGCGGGGCGGCCTGGGCCTGGGCCGGTGCAGTCGCCGCCAGTACTATCGCAAGGGCCGCAATGGACAGGAGCCGGATCAGGGGGCGAGGCAAGGTGTGGTCCCTTCGAAGTCGGAGCGTGCGTACCCGACCAAGGTCCCCGCAGGGTGTGAACGTGACCTGTCCTGCCAAGGTCATTTCAACGTCCTACTGAATAACAACTGACTTCACACTTTCCAGCGCGGCGGCTTCCAAAATAGCGGCAGATTCGTGGTCCCGAGCACGACAGGCGAGCTGTTAAGTGTCTTCGACGCGACCGGCGACAACGCCGTCGACTGGCAGCCCTCCTACAGTGTTGCCCCCACGAACCGGGCGCCAAGCGTGCGGGAGTGGATCCACGACGAAACAGTCACGCGCGACGTGGACTTGGCGTCGTGGGTGTCTATTTTCGAAGTCGTCTGCACAAATGTTCGTACTCGCCTGCACAGCAGCGAAAAAGCGAAAGCGGCCGTTCGGCTGCCCAGCAAGCAGCCCAAACTGTCCGAGGCTCAGGAGAAGCAAGCACCTGGTCGACGTGTCCCAGGGGGTGAGGCCCACACTCTCCCGGGGCAATCCAGCGCGCCGGTGACACTGCCGCCTGTTCACTGTGTGCAGAGGAGTTCGGAACAAACGGGCGCCTTGTGCAGAGGAGTACGAAAAAGCCAATGTTCACACTCGCCTGCACAACCCCGAAACACAGGGGTTCGTTGTGCTGACGACTTCGGAAAATGACACCCGCCTCGGCCGCGTGCCGCGTCCCGGTGACGGGCCTGAAGGCCAAGCGCGGGTGCGCGGGTGGTGTGTCCATCATGAGCGACGAGCTGGGTGTGCCGAACTGCGAAATGTGCCTGGTGCCCATGGTGATCGAGGGCACCGATGAAGGCCCCTCCTGGTGCTGCCCCGAGTGCCGCATCGTTCGACTCGCATGAGGCCCCCTTCAGTGATGTTGCTCAGAAGGTGTTACGGTCGACCCCATTGCTGACGAGGCCGGGGTGGAGCTAATTTCAACTGCATATGCGGTAGATATGTGGTCCCCAATACGACAGACGAGCTGCTGAGCCTCTTCGACGCCACCGGCGACAATGCCGCTGACTGGAAGCCCTCGTACAGTGTTGCGCCCACCGACCCGGCACCTATCGTGCGGGAATGGATCCACGACGCAACAGTGCAGCGAGACCTGGACCTGGCTTCCTGGGGATTGAAGCCAGGTTGGGCGAAGCCGGGTGGCCCGGCCCCCATCAACGCACGCTTGGAGTCGGTGGCCAGTAATGGCATGTTCCGCAGCGCGTTTGTCAGCCAACGGTGCCTGGTGCCCATGGCCGGCTACTACGAGTGGCAGCAGATGGACGACGCCAAGCAGCCCTACTTCATTCACAGCGACGGTGATTTGCTGGCCGCGGTCGGCCTCTACGCGTCCCGCCAAGAGGACGATGGGTGGAAGATCACGTTCACGATCATCACGCGCGCAGCGCGAGACGCGTCAGGTGAAATCCACGACCGCATGCCCGTGTTCTTGACCCCGGACGTGTGGGACCAATGGCTGCACCCGGAGAAGATCAGCGACAAGGAGGAAACCGTGTCGATGCTTGACCACACAGCTCCATTGCCATCGCAAGAACGGTGACGGCGCACCCGGTAGCCCGGACAGTCAACGTCGTCCGCACGCTCAACAGCGAGGACCGGCGACTGATCGAACCGATCAGCTTCTAGTGGGAAGCTACGCCGACTGGAATTCTTCTTTGTGGACCACACGTGGAGCTGTCAATCGAAGAAGTCGTCGTCCACTTCGACAACGGCGTAGGTCTGTCACGATTGGACGCCGACTAGATACTTGATGATCAAATCCACGAGTCATTGACCGTCGATGAGGATGATGCGAGACGGTACGTCGGCGGTGTAGCTGATGGCGGCCGGTGTGAACGCGCTCGTCGTGATGAAGACACCGCGGGTGGCACCGAATCCATCGAGAGCGCCGACGAGCGCCCGGCTCGTTTCGCCCGCGTTGCACTCCGCTCCCACGGGCGTAAAAGGGTGCTCCGCAGATTCCTACGGAATCCGACCTGTGGCCGCCCTTGACTCCCGCTCCGCTGCGTTCAACGGACCAAATTATCAGCCGATGGCGAGCCATCGGCTGATAGCCGAAATATCGACGTAGTTCAGGCCCCGTGTTGTCTGACGTCGATGGTCTGCCGGACTGAGAAGGGAACAAATCATGAATGACTCACTGACCGTTTATACGCTTGGTTACGGGTATGAGGGGTGGCGAGGGCGCTGTCAGACTGGTCGCATGCCGATCACCCTGGTTCCGATCAACGCCCAACGGTTCCCCTCGTGGCAGGAACGGTGTCACGCCGAGTACAAGGCAGACCTGATCACTGCTGGTGAGACGCCACATGCTGCCGATCGGCATGCCGCCGATTCTCTAGAGCGGGCATTCCCCGCAGGTGCCCCCACCGCGGATAACGCTGTGTTTGACCTCGTTCACGACACGGATGGCACCGTCGGGTACCTCTGGATCGGTCGCGACAGCTCGGGCGATGACACTTCGTGGTGGGTCTGGGACGTCGTAGTCGAGCCCGAATACCGAAATAAGAGCTACGGGCGAGCGGCGATGCGGCTCGCTGAAGACCATGCCCGAGCGGCAGGCGCGAGCACGCTGGGCCTTAGCGTGTTCGGTCACAACGAGGCCGCGCGGGGACTGTACGAGTCAGTCGGATATGAAACCACTACCGTCAAGATGCGGAAGCAGCTCTGACTCCGCTCAGTCTTCGCTTTCTGAGATGGCGGTGAGCCACTGAAGGGACGCTGCAAGACAGAGCGCGGCGGGGTAGTTCCGAGCGGTCTTGTCGGAGCGCATCGCAATGCCGCGCCATTGCTTAAGTCGGTGAAGCACCGCTCGACGACGTTGCGGCCCTTGTGGTCGACCGCGTCGAACACGATCGGATGGCCCGGGCGCTTACGACGGTGAGCGATTTGGTCATCTCGTTCCGGAATCGTCGTCCTCACATCCCGCGCCCGCAGGCAGGCCCGGTTCGACTTCGACGGGTATCCCTTATCCGCGCGCAGCCGCTCCGGCCGACGCCGGGGCCATCCAGCCGTCGGAACGCGGATCTGGTCCATCGTTGTCGGCAGCATAATCGTGTCCGCAACCTGGCCACCCGTGACGACGAAGCTGAGCGGCCGGCCTTTGCCGTCGCACACGAGATGTGTCTTCGTCGTCAGCCCACCACGCGACCGGCCGATCGCATGATCGGGCGGCTCAGCGCTGGTTTTGTTGTAGTCCAACAGGCGCCTTTTTGAGTCGTGGCAGTGTCGCACCGTGTTGATGCACGCGAACAAGCGTTGAGTCGATCGACGCCGCCCAATCGACTTGCTCTTGTGCTTCCGCGACGCCTTGGACATGCTCGAGAAATCGAGCCCAGACGCCGATCTTGGCCCACCGGTCGAAGTTGCGGTAGATCGTGTTCCAGTTCTCGAACCGCTCCGGCAGGTCCCGCCAGGGAACACCCGTTCAAAACCGCCAGATCACTGCCTCCACCACGAGCCGACGATCTACCGGTGGCCGGCCTCGCTGCTTCGCCGGAGGGAATAGCGGACCGAGCAGAGCCCCGGTCTCGTCCGACAGCACATTACGCGTCACATTCCCAGCGTCATGGCATGAGTAAACGTTGCGTGCTAATGCCGAGCTTGGGTGATGACGTGGCAGACACTGCCCGCTTCGCGATCGCCTGGGTCGAGATGCTGGCTCGCGTCGATGATGTGTTGCAGCTCTATTTCAAGAAGTACGAGTTCTTGTTGGCGGCGGTGCACATCCGCAAGTCTTTTTGAGAGGAGGTTGGAGACGTGTTCGCACGGCACCTCGCCAGCTTCTCTCACAGTGATGATGCTGCTAATTTCGGCCAATGTCAGACCAGCCGTCTGGGCGGACCGAATGAACCGCAGGCGCGATAGGGCCGCTTCATTGTAGCGGCGGTAACCGTTCCCCCCACGTTCGGCGTGATCCGACAGGCTGCGCCGCTCATAAAACCGGATGGTCTGTGCGGTTACGCCGCTCGCGATGGCCAGGTCTCTAATCTGCATATTCCCATTCCACCACTTGACCTTGCACTGCGGTGCAACGTTTACGGTGAAGGCATGGATATTACGTTGCAGTACTTCGATGGGTGCCCGAACTGGAAAATTGCTGCTGAGCGGCTGGCGTTGATCGCGGCTGCATGCCCCGGCATCGTTGTGACCCGGCGGTTGGTCGAGGATCTGGAAGACGCAGAGACAATCGGTTTTCGAGGTTCTCCGAGCATGCTGGTGGGCGGAACAGACCTCTTTCCCGACCTATCGGCCGCGGTGGGACTGGCCTGCCGCATCTACAAGACCCCCACGGGACTAGCCGGCGCCCCAACCCTGGAGCAACTGCGCGATGCGATCGCCACAGCATCAGCGGCATAGGTAAGGAATACGACCTGTTCGTGATCGATGCCGCCCATCTGATGCAGGGCAAAGGCATCAGCGAGAATGAGGGTGTGTTAGGCCTCAGCGGTCTCGAAGATTGGCACGGTTGATGGTGTTGGCGACGCTCCGCGCCCAGGTTGCGGGGAGGGCGACGAGTAGGCCCGCGGCGACGAGAAGCAGTGTGAGGGCCGTGCTTCCGATGATCCAGGAGCCCTGATTTGCGGTCTCTGGCAGGTAGGTCACTACGAGTGGCGGTACGGGAGATAGCGCCCAGAGCAAGACGGCAAGCGTGAGAGCTGTAAAGCGGCGGCGCTCGTGGGTTTGCGCCAGCTCAGCAGCCCACTCGGTCACGGAGGGATTTGGGCCGAAGTTTCCTCCTTGTAGCCGGGCGAAGGGCGTGAAGTTTTTGGATATGCCCGCCAGCAACACCACCCCGCCGGCTGCGACGAAAAGTAGAAGCACGGTTCCGGCCACGACTGCGGCTCCGCTATCCACTGGTGAATCGTGCATAGCTGCGGTATTGAGCAACAGAAGCAGTGGGATCGGAGACATAACGCAGAGTGCGACGCCAGCACCGAGCCGGTATCGCGTGTTGCGATGCGCTCCGGCGAACCCTTCGGCCTCCTTCATCGTTACGGGCGGCTGGGTGGCTACCCATGCCCCTGCAGCGAGGGCCGGAGCGGCAGCTCCTGAAGCGAGGTTCATCGAGGTCGCATCGGCCGGAGCGATTTCGGCTGTGATACCGAGCGCTGGCGCCACTTCGTCGAGGTTCCCGAAGTCAGTGATGACCTTCCCCACGGCCTCGTTCTGCGTCGATCCTTCGGCAATGAGGCTGCTGTACGCGTCTTCCATCATCGTTTGCAGTTCGGCTTTCGCCTCGAGCAAGCGAGGCGTCTGCGGATACGAGCTGAACATCGTCTCTAGGTAGGCGATAACCACGTTCATGAGCGGATTCCTTCCACGAAACGATCAACTACAGACTTGGTGTCGCGCCACTCATCGACCTTCTGATCGAGGTAGGCGAGACCTGATTCGGTGACTTGATAATAGGTGCGGGACTTGCCGGACTCAGATGTACCGGGAAACGACGTCACGAGACCGGAGGCTTCGAGGCGCTTCACGGCGGAATACAGGGTTGTTTGCTTGATGGAGTAGTCCGCTCCGGTCACAGCGCTGATCTGCTGCACGAGCTCATAAGCGTAGGACGGCCCCTTCTGGAGTAGCGAGAGCACCATGAGATCGACGTACCCGCGAATCGCGTCTGCGCTAATCATGGCTACTCCTTCCGTGCTTTGCTACGTTGATCGTACTACGACGCACGTAGCATAAGCAACTTCAATCGCACGATGAGTCACATACCCACCCTGACCCGGGAACGTGACCCCGCTGAGGCGGTGCTGGTCGTCTACGGTCGATACTCTTTCGGCGGCGGCGATGTTGGCAGGTCGCCTGGGGCAGCGCGGCCTCCGAAAGTTATGGTGGCGATCGAGGACTGCCAGCACCGATGCCCTTAGCAAGCAAGGACAGGATTGCCCCCAGTATTTGCCATGGCCGGGCATGGCCACGTGATTGAGTCATGCGGTTCCCCGATCTCTGTGTCGTGTGCGTCCCGGCGTCGAGAGCCTGCACGATCGCGCAGCTACTTCGCGGCGCGAATTTGTCACCCTACGAGGGTGACCAACGCGTATCGCGTCGACACGAGTACAAGATCGTCTTCAGGTCTGCCCGGTGCCAACCAGTTACAACACTGCTGAAAGGGCGTGACATTCTGTCGTCACGCGCGGGCATCCGCTGTCCCGGAAGCCGGACTCTCATGGGCACGGACCCAAGGTCCGTGGTGGCGTGAATGAGCTGCGCACGCGAGTGCGGAATTTGTGCAGCCGAGTATGGAAATCGACACGAAACGGCTGGGGGCTCGTGCTGAAGGGACCGTCCCGTTTGCCCTGCCCGAGAGAATTCGCAGTCAGGCCCGTCTAAAGGAACGCCCGTCCCGTGAATAGGGACCGCAGCCTCCGCCTCGACCACTACCCGCTCTCGCTCCAGTTCCGCGGCCTGGCGGGCCCGGACCTTCCCTGCCACGTCCAGCAGATCCCACATCTGCTCGCCGTCACTGACACCCCGCGGGCGCCGGCGCGCCGGGTTCGGCCGCGGAACAGGGCGTAGTGGTGCGGAACACGGGCGCCCCGATCTGTGCCTGGGCGTCGTGGAAGAACACCACGTTGAATACCGGTCCGGTGCCGTCGTCGAGGGAGAGGAATACGACGCGGTTGCCGCTTCGCATTGGGGGTGTGTGGGTGGCGCGGCGGACCCCGGCGACCAGGACTTCGGTGCCGCCCGGCAGTTTCATTAGCTCCGACGCCGGCGTGACCCCGAGTTCCTTGAACAAAGGGTAGAACCGGGTCATTTGGTGGTGGCCGACGGCGAGGCCGAGGTCTCGGAGTTCCACGTCTGTTTGGGTGCGGCCGCGGAGGTCGAGGGCGGTGACTGACCGGTAGAAGTCAGGCAACGGTAGGTCAATGTCGGACACGAGCTGGTCGGGTCCGACGGGGAGGGCGCGCCCGCCGGCCTTGGATATGGGCAAGGAGATCGCCGCGGCGGGCCCGGTCGTAGCCGATGAACGAGTCCAGGGCGCCGACCCGGGCCAGGGCATCGAACGTGCGCCGGCGCGGCCGGCACCCCCCCCCTCGGAAGTCTCGTATGGAGGAGAACGGTTGGTGCTCGGCGATCCGCTGGCGCTCGAGCGCGCTGGAGCCGGCGAGTTCGGGCAGGGCTAGTACTACAGTCGCGTTTATGGGACGTGTCCGCGGGTCTTGTAGTGGTGGTGTTTCGCGGTTTTTGGTGTCGTCGTCGCCACTTGAAGCGTGTTGTGTTTTGTCAACTTTGGGTCGGCCATTTCAGCGAAGAATCGGGCCAGTGTGGCGCGGTTTCTGGCCACCCAGGTCTGCGCGGAAATGTTCACAACTTAGCGCACTGCGTTCACGCCATGAGCAATGATCGGTGCCCTTCGTGCCACCAACGACTATTCCTTCCGGCTGAGCTTAGACACCCGCACATAATCGAACTCTGCGGTGAACTTTTGGCTAGCGTCTTGCAGTCCAAAAGCGGCGAGCGCAAGGCGTGGTTCGTCTCCGATCGCGTGCGTCCAGGTGCCCCCGCGGACCCAGGTTTTGCCGTCCTGGCTGGTGTAGGCGGTGTAGCGCTCGGTGTCTCCACCGGCAGCCGCGCTGGCCGCACTTTGCAGTTTCTCGACGGCGATGCGCAGGTAGGTCCATTCCTCCGATGGCGGGCCGACAACCGTGTTGCCGTACCGTGCCCATCCTTCTGGCACCGGGGAGATCTCCTTGGCGAACTCGGTCTGTCGGGTGTTGAAGATCGATGTGTTGGAGAGTTCGACGAAGTTGTCTTCGTCCCCGTAGGCGAGCACTCCCGCCTGTGCGAAATTGAAGCAGCAGCCCTCGTCGGGCACCGAGACCCGCACGCGTGTCTCGACGACGTAATCGCGGTCGGGTGCTTCGCGCACGAGGACGGATGCCGTGTCGACGTCTGCGAAAAGGTCGGTCGCCTCGATCGGAACCGTGAGTACCCCGTCGACGATGCTGGATGCGGGCGGTGTCAGAGCCGACGAGGTCGATTCGTCTCCGGCCCAATCCCAAGACCAAGCAGGCAACAACTCCGTGCCGGAAAACTCGTCAGTGTAGTCAGGTAGCAGTTGGCCAGGGGTCTGCTGCCGCTCAATCCGGGGCGTTGGACGCGCCTTCTCGCCCTCTTGGCCGGCGGGCGCGAATAGTTCGCGATCAGACGGACCGCGCCCCCCGTTCACGGTCGGCCATCCATCGACCCAGTCGATGGCGTCGAGGAGAGCCGGGCGTTTCGTGAATCCGGTGGCTGTCTCGAAGAATGGATCGCGCTGGTCAACCGCGTGATATATCGTCCACCATGCGCCCGCGGCATCCTGAAACACCGTGTTATGCCCCGTGCCGACCCAACGATTGCCATTCATGGTGAGGAACGGCGTACCTCCGGTCTGGGTATCCGTTAGCGAAATTCCTTGTGCGTCGACGAACGGACCGAACGGATCAGCCGAGCGGCCGACGAAGACGCTGTAGCCGGTCAGCGCTCCGTTGCAGCAGTTGGTCGCAGAAAGGAAGAGGTAGTAGAAGCCGTCTTTTTGCACCACGGGAACCCTCGTACTTATTGTCGAGGGCGACGAGGGTCGAGGTGGATTCGTCGACCGATGCTCCGGTGGCGGAGAAAGTCACGTCTGCACCGAACACGCCCCCGTAATAGCTACCGTAATACAGCACACTCGCCTCGCTCACCGTGTCTCCGAGCACATCCGGGTCGTAGGTCCACAGGAAATTGCAGCCCTCACCGTTCTGACGTGGGTCGATCACAGGTTCGTCGGAGAACAGCCATGGGCCGGTGGGGCTCGCACTCACAGCAACACCTATCGCGTTGTCGCTACCGCAATCATCGACACCGCTCACCGCTGCGATTGTGTCGGTGACACCGACGAACATGTAGTACTGGTCGAAAAGGTCGGAGTACACCACCTCGGGTGCCCAGAGCGCCGCATCGGGCTCAGCCCAAGAGGGAAGAGTGTCGAACGCGTCCCCTACGTAGGTCCAGTCGACCAGATTCTCGGAGGCCATGGTCGGAACTCGGTGGAACGCCAGATCGCCGTCTGCATTGAGATCTTCGTCGTTGAGCGGATCGGTGGTGCAGTACATGTACCACGTAGTGTCTTCTGGAGCTTGCCCGCGCAACACAGTTGGGTCGGCGCAGCTCTCGACAACGTTGCCGTCTCGACCCTCCGGAGACAGCGGATTGGTGTAGGACACATATCGACCGTCGAAGTACGACCCCTTACCCATAGACACGGGTAGGCGCAGATGCCCGCTTCCTCTCGCCGGCGGATGAAGCCACAGGTCGATGTTCGGCACCAACTCTAGTAATTACAGTCCGGCTGAAATTCGACGTGATTTCATCCGATTTGATAACGCCGCCACAGAGTTCCAGGAGTCACACACCAGCGCCTCGGCTCCGGAGTCCACGCGGACGCGACGATGGACCGGATCATCCACAACACGATCTGGGTCGAGACGGGCACCTACAACGTGAGGCAGCACGCGGTTTGATTCCGAGCGCCGTCCCAAGGAAACGGTTGGGGGTTCGAATCCCTCCAAGGGTACCCAGTACACGCGCACCGATGGCGAGGTCCGGATTGTTCCCGACCTCGCCATCCGTTCGTCGCGGGGCGTCGCTCCCCAGAACGTGCCAGGCTCTAGTTGTAGAGCATCCCGCCGTCGACGAGCAGGACCTGGCCGGTCACGTAGTCGGAGTCGGGGCCAGCGAAGAACGACACGATCTTGGCGACATCCTCCGGGGTCTCGATACGGCCCAGCGCGATGCCCTCGACGTTTTCCTTGAGGTTCTGACCGCGCGGCTTGCCGTTGATGGCGCTGAGCTTCTCGTCGATGAGGTCCCACATGCCGGTGCCGACGATGCCGGGAGCGTAGGCGTTGACGGTGACGCCTCGGGGTGCGAGCTCCTGGGCGGCAGCCTGGGTGATGCCGCGCACGGCGAACTTCGACGCCGAGTAGGCGCCGAGGATGGGGAAGCCCTGAATGGCGGCGATGGAGGCGGCGTTGATGATCTTGCCAGCGTGGCCGAGCTCGTCGAACTTCGCGACGGCGGCCTGGATTCCCCAGACAACGCTGTTCACGTTGATGCGGAAGATCTTCTCCATGTCTTCTGCCGTGATCTCGAGCATGGGTGTGACCTGCGCGATGCCGGCGTTGTTGACGATCACGTCGAACCCGCCGAGCTTCTCGGCCGCGGTGTTCACGGCGGCGAACACGTCGTCGCGGTTGGAGACGTCGGCGGTGACGAAGACGGCCTTGCGTCCGAGAGCCACAATTTCGGCGACGACACCGGCACCCTTCTCGGCCTGGAAGTCGAGGTCGGCGACGGCGATGTCGTAGCCGTCCTGGGCGAGGCGGAGGGCGATGCCGCGTCCGATTCCCTGTCCGGCTCCGGTGACGAGTGCGACTTTGTTAGAAACGGTCATGGTGGTTCTCATCTCTGGTTCGGGCATGCTGAGCGCCGTTTGGCGTCGTTGACCCGCGGCCCGGACGGTGTCGGTCAGACAACCGTTCGGACTCATTCAGGTTAGGCGACAGATCCGCCGGCCGTTGCCGCCATCGCAGGCTTGACGCTGGCCGGGTGCGCCGCGAACACTCTGCCCGCCCAGAGGAGCGCCGTCCAGTGAATATCGTCCGCGACCTCACGCCCTCCGCTTCCACATCTGAATGACGTTGTCCGCGGCCTCCGCCTCCGCCTCGACCACCACCCGCTCCCGTTCCCGCTCCGCGGCATGACGCACCGGGATTTTCTCCGCCACGTTGGATACCGGCCCGCTGCCGTCCTCGAGCGAGGGGAAGACGACGCGTTTGCCGCGTTGGAGAGGATGGCGGGGGTCCCAGTGTCCTCGGCGAGGCCCAGCATCCGGGTGGCCGCAGCCACCGAACCGCGTTGCCCGGTCGGTGCGAGATGGCAGACGACTTCGAAGGTGATCGAGCCGATCGGCATGACGCGGAGCCATGCACGCAACCCCGCAACCGCCCCCGCCGTGCGCGAGCAGGGTCACCCGTCCTAGCGGCCGGTGTTCGTCATCGTGGACGGCCAGGTCCGCGCCGAGGCCCGGCCGGATCCCGGCGGCCGCGCACGCCCGCACGTGTTTGATGGCCCCGTACAGCCCGTACCGGTCGGTGAAGGCGAGGAAGTCAGCGCCGGCGGCGGCCGCCTGGTCGACGAGCGCCTCGAGCATGGTCACGCCGTAGTGCGGCGAGTACGCGGAGGCGACGTGGAGGTGCGGGAAGCCCCGTCCCATCCGCACCTCCAACCCCTGCTATCGAACGTTTATTCAACATGGGGAGTGCAGGTATCTAACATCTTCACCAGTCACGGAGGTCCTCGCGTGGCACGTTAACGTGATTGGGGCCTTTCGTGGGGAATTGCTCGGAACCTCACGCGGTCAGAGAAACCGGTTGGGATGCGTAATGCCGAACGTTTTGAGGGCGGGTGTGAGCATTTCTCCGATTCGTTTGGGCAGGTCGGCGCGTTCCGTAAGTCGATTGGAGATTTCCTGCACGCCGTAGAAGTACGCGACCGGGTGCCACGCCTCCCGGTCGTGGTCCAGGCCGGCAAGTATCTCTTCGGCGGCCTCGGTCTCGCGGAGCAACATCCTCATGCGCGCGACCCAGCCGACATGCGGTGTTGGCAGGGTGGCTGGGATCAGTTGGTACTCCCGCCGAGAGGGGGGTGACCGAAGGGGCTCGCACCCAGGCCGCCTCGTTCAGATTCCGCCGCCGGCGCGCTGAGGGCTCGCACATGTCGAGGGGTGCTCGGCCGTCAGCGGCGACGCAATTGTATGTCGCTGGCCTGGGTACGCGGTTCTGATTCGGTTCCTACGCCGTTCCTGAGTGCTCACGCAGAACCTGTCGGCCTCCGCGATGGTGGCGCTGCATCGTCGCTTGGAAGTCATCGTGTCTTGCTGGAGAAATCGTTCGGGTCGAGACCGGCGATTCGACGCGCATGGTCTTGGAGTGCTTCTTCGCTCACAGTGTGTCCAGCATCTGCGAATCGTTCACGCAGCGCGTCGAGGACTTGGTGTTCGCTGTGGCCGGCGAGGTCAGCTTCCTCCTGTGCGAGAATCCCCGCCACCTTGTCCTCGTCCGATTGAGAATGCTGGTCTTGGATCGGTTCATTCTGTGTGCCGTCACCATTCATGCTGGTCCTCCGATCTCAGGGGTTCTGTTGGGAAGCCTAACGTTCAGAGTGACGCCTTGTCCGCCGCGACCTCCCGAGGAGTCGCCTAGTTCTGGCGCGCTCCCATGATCATTCTCAGACGGCCGCAAACGTAGCGTATTTGCCGGAGCTGTTCAGCGCGGCGTAGAGCGTCTGCCGCGACACCCCGAGGTCCCGGGCCACCAACGCTTTCGGCACGCCAGCCTCGACCCGCTCGCGGGCCTCAGTGATCTGCTCCAGTCCGAGCTTCGGAGCCTTCTCGTACGTCCCGTTCCTCTTCGCGATGGCGATGCCCTCTGCCTGCCGTTCACGGATGGATTTGCGCTCCAGCTGTGCGATAGCGGCGAGAACCGTGAGCATGAACTCACCTTGGGGGGTATCCGTGTTCAGGGCCGGGTTGTCGACGAATTCCAGCGCGACGCCCTTCGCCTTGAGCTGTTCGACAAGCGCCAGAAGGTCAGTCGTCGAACGTGCAAGCCGATCTGATGACTTCACCCGAACCTTGTCCCCCTCGTGCACGTAGGCGAGCATCTCCTGGAGCTGTGCTCGGTCTTCGGTATTCTTGCCCGACACCTTCTCGAAGAACATCTTGTCCACCGTGCCGAGCGCTTCAAACTGCCGAGCTTCGTTCTGGTCGGTGGCGCTAACGCGCACATAGCCAACCACCTGCCCTTTGTGTCCAATCATCTCTAAGATCCTCCGTCGCTTCTGTCCAATAGTATCGGACACCCACTCTGATTGACGCACAGGCTGCTACGCGTTCCAGATAGCCTCGGGCCGCTTGTCACCTCCGCTGTGCCCTGGTCATCGAGAGGCAGAACAGCTCGTGTGCAGGGGTCTCCTTTACCGGCTGTGAGCAGCGGGTCAGGATGCCGGCGCTGGCGATTCAATCGTCCAGACCGAATGCCTCGGAGACCTCGTCGATGGTGCTGAGCACGGTGCGCATGGCGGCGCCGAGCTCGGCCCGAGGCGCGTCGGACGTCTCGTTCAGGTCGCTGAACGTGTCGCCGACCAGGTACTCCATCACCAGCACGCGATCGCTGGACAGAGACTCGAACAGCTCGGGGAAACGCAGGTCGCCGGCCCGCGGACCGCGCAGCTGGAGGCGCGCATGGCCGAGAGGTTCAGCGCCTCCAGCCGGAAGTCCAGTTGGCGCACGAGGTCGGCCGCATAATCCTCGGCGACGGCCTTGATGCCCAGAGTTCTGGCCTGCGGAGACGTCAGGCTCATCAGGTTCGTCACCCGCAGGGCGATGGCGACGTCGTGCCGCAGTTCCGGCACGATCCCGGACCGCTGCACTTTGACGGCCGCCACCGTGCCGTTCATCAGGGTCGCCCGGTGCACCTGGCCGATGGAGGCCGCGGCGATGGGATCGGGATCGAAGCCGGCGAAAACGCCGGCGAGGCCCGCAGGATGGGAGACGGGTGCGAACCGGGTGGCACGGGGGGGCACGGTCAGATCTCGGCAGGGCTCGGCGGGCGCCCCCGGTGCCGTAATTCGCACCGCCGCGGGCGTACTCTGGCGACGTGAAAACCTACACCGCCGCCCAGATGCGCGAGGCCGAGACTCCTTTCCTGGCCGAGGGCGTGCCGCTGATGGAGCGGGCATCGGCCGCGCTCGCCGCGGAAACGGCGGCCCTGCTCGAGGAGCTGCTCCCGGAAGGTCGGGGTGCGCCGGACGCGCGGGTGCTGGTGCTGGCCGGTGCGGGGAACAACGGCGGCGACGCCCTGCACGCGGCCGCGCTGCTGGCCGCGCAGGGTGCCCTGGTGACGATCGTGCCCACGTCGGCACAGCTCCACGACGGCGGCCTCAGCGCCGCGCTGGCGGCCGGGGCGGCGCTGCTGCCCCTGAATGAAACGGATGCCGCTCTCGCCCGGGCGGCGCGGGCATCCGCCGTGATCCTCGACGGCATCCTCGGCACCGGCACGAGCACCAGCCCGGCGCTTCGCGGGCGGGCTCGTGAGGTGGTGGCGGCCATCCTTCCCACGCTGCACGACCACGGTGCGCCCCTCGTGGTGGCGGTGGACCTGCCCAGCGGGATCGGCGTCGACGACGGCGCCGTGCCGGACCCCACCGTGCTGCCCGCGCATCTGACGGTGACGTTCGGAGGCTGCAAACCAGGCCTGCTGCGGGAACCCGCGGCGAGCCTGGCCGGACGGATCGTCGTGGCCGACATCGGCATCGGCCACGAGCTCACCCGGATCGCGGCCCGGGATCGACGGTAGTCATTTCCTCCCGCCCAAAGGCACTGAGGAGGGGCCGACGCCGTGATCACAGTTGCGCCCGCAGTGTTCGTCGCCGCCTTCGGTATGCTCCAGACGCCTGCCGGGCTGTGGGCGTTCCTGCTGGTCCCCATCTGGTCGGTGGGGGAGATCCCTGCGATGGTCAGGCAGCTGCAGTTCACGCGCGCTGTGCAGCGAGTCAGGGAGCAGCTCGTCGACTGGTGAGGCGGCGCATCCGTCGCCCGTCCCCGCTCTCGCGGGGTGGGGTGTCCGCTGGAAGACCTCGGCGACCTTGACCATGCCGGTGAGTCGGACATCCGCCCAACGCAGCGGTCATTCCGTGCGGCAGTCGGCCACCGCTCGCAGCTCGCCCAGCACCCGGCGCACCGACGCCCGCAGCAGCGTCTCGGGGCGGCTGAGCACGTCGATCTGGCGGCCGACCCGCAGGTCGTCGATCGGCAGCAGCACGAGGCCGGACCCTGGCGCCGGGGCCATCGTGTACCGCGGCAGCAGTGCGATCGCGGCCCCCGAAGCGACCACGGAGGCCGCCACGAAGAACTCATTGATGCGGTGCTCGATGCGTAGAGGGTGCCCGGCGCTCGCCGCGACGACATTCACCGCCTCCGCGAGCGGGAAGCCCGGGTGCCCGGCGATCCAGGGCTCGTCGGCGATGTCGGCGACGGACACCGACGACCGACCGGCCAGCGGATGCCCGACATGAAGCGCCACATCCAGCGGTTCGTAGAGCAGCGAGGTGACCGTGATCCGGTCCGGCCAGAGGGGATCGTGCGGTAGCCGGTGGGCGATGACGAGGTCGTAGTCGGCGACCAGTGCCGGGAAATCCTGCCGTGCGACATCCTCGTCGCCGCAGCGGAGGGGCGGCCCGGTGGGTCCGACCGGACTGGCCAGTCGCGAGATCAGAGGCCCGAACCAGGCCAGCCCGGCGCTGTGGAACGCCGACAGGCTCACCGGCGCGGCCGGCTCCTCGTGGAAATGTGCCACCGACTGCTCGGCGGCGGCCATCGCCGTGGACACGCTGGCGGCGGCGGTGGCGAGGGCCGTGCCGGCGGGTGTCAGCACAAGCCTGCGCCCGCGTCGTTCGGTCAGCGCCACGCCCGTGCTGCGCTGCAGCGCGGACAGCTGCTGCGACACCGCCGACGACGAGACGAACAGCGCGCGGGCCACCGCGGCGACGCTGCCGCGCTCGCCGAGTTCCCGCAGGATAAAGAGCTGATGCAGATCCATAAGCAAACACTAAAGTCTCAGTTCAGAATTGGCCATCTGGACTTAACGGATGCCGCCCGGCAGCATTGGCCCATGACCTTCCTCCCGCGGCTCGGACGTTACCGCATCGACGCCGTCCTGCTGCTCGTCGCGCTGGTCTGGGGCGGAAGCTACCTCTCCGCCAAGGTGCTCACCGAGCAGGCGAGCGTGGGCGCCGTGCTCGCGTTGCGCTTTCTGGTGGCTGCGCTGGCGCTGCTGCTGATCTGGGCGTTGAGCCGGCCGCGGCGGCCGACCCGCGCCGAGCTGGCCGGAGGCGCGCTGCTCGGGCTCACCCAAGCGGCGATTCTCTGGTTGGAGACGGCCGGCGTGGCCGTGACCTCGGCCACAAACGCGGGCCTGATCATCAGCCTGACGATCATCCTCACCCCGATCCTCGAGTCGGTCGCGGCGCGCAACTGGCTTCCGCGTTCGTTCTTCGTGGCCGCGGTGCTCGCGGTCGTCGGGGTGGCGCTGCTCGTTTCCGGCAACGGTTTTCGCGCCCCGAATCCTGGCGACCTACTCATGCTCGCCGCGGCGCTCGTGCGCGCCCTGCACGTCACCATGGTCGGCCGGGTGACCCGCGCCGCCGGCGCCGGCCGCCGGCCCGGCACGCTCACGATCACGCTGGTGCAGGCCGCCGTGGGTGCCCTGGTGTTCACCGCAGCGGATGCCCCGGGCACGCTTCGGGCGATCGGCGCCTTCGGTCCGGCCGCCTGGCTGGGGGTGCTCTACCTCGGTCTGGCCTGCAGTGTGTTCGCGTTCCTGGCCCAGACCTGGGCGATCCGGCACACCTCGGCCGCGCGGGCCAGCCTGCTGATGGGCACCGAACCGGTCTGGGCGGTGGTTGTGGGGGTGAGCCTCGGCAGTGAGAACCTCGGCCTGGTTGCGGTGCTCGGGGCAGGCCTGATCATCGCGGGCACCTCGTGGGGACAGCGGGTGGAGCGGGGGCACCGACTTCGGGCGGCGGCCGACGTGCTCGCGGTGCCGGCGCCGTCACATCCGTCGCCCGCGGCCGTCGGCTAAAGCAGGGTTTGGCTGCAGCTCGGCGTGCGCGCGGTCTCGCTCTCGCTCTCGCCTGCACTAAATCCAGCCCGAACGAATTCGACGGAGACTTTACCTGAAACGGTCTCAATCCCTCTGAGAAAAAACGCCCTGATGGGAAAATCTCCGTCGAATTGGTTCGACGCTACCCACGGCGCTCCGTGATGAACGGCGTACACGCGCGGTGGGATTACTTACGGAAGACGGCCTGGGCGACCACCAGGTCCTGCCAGGACATGCCGGAGCTCGTGAAGACGCGGGGGCGCGACTGGTCGACGGCGACCGTGCCGGTCAGGATTTCCCGCATCGGCACCAGGGAATCGGCCTGGATCACGCCCTCCCGGAGCGGGATCAGCACGTCGCCGCCCTCCCGCAGCGCGACCTGGCTGTCTTCGACGACGACCTGCGCGCGTCCGATCAGCGCGCTGGAAAGCTCGCGGGCGTCGGGCTCGTGCGACCCGACCGCCACCGTGCAGGAGTTCCGCGGCACCAGGGACCCGTCGAACAGCGGGGTGCGGGCGGTGGTGGCGCAGACGATGAGCTGAGCGTCGGCCACGGCGCCGGCGGTGCCGGTCTGTGCGGGCAGCCCGCCCGCCCGCACCTGCTCGGCCAGTGCCTCGGCGCGGCCCGGGTGTCGGCCGACCACGGTGACCCGGCCGACCCGGCGGATGGCGCGCATCGCCTCGACATGCCCGCGCGCCTGGGGTCCCGAGCCGAACACCACGAGGTGCTCCACCTCGGCGGGCGCGAGCAGGTCGGCGACGGCCGCCGACACCGCCGGGGTGCGCAGGGTCGTCAGTGCGATGCCGTCGAGCAGGGCGACCGGGCTGAGCGTGGCCGCATCCATCAGCAGGTAGACGCCCTGGATGCGTGTCCGGCCGAGCTGCGCGTTGCCCGGCGCGACGGTGGCGATCTTGACGCCCACGAACTCGGCGGACTGCGACGGCATGAGCAGCAGCTGGCCCCGGTCGAGGGGCAGGCTGCTGCGGCTGAAATCAAGCGCCGGGTCGAGCCCAGCCCGCACAGCGGACTGCAGGGCACGTGCCGCGGAGCCGACGCCGACGCGGGCGAAGATCTCGCTGGCGGAGATCCACGGGGTGGGTGCATCGGAAGCCATGCTCCGACTGTACGTGTCGGAGTGTGGGGGCAGGTCACCCCGATGATGTCCTGCCCCCGACTAGGGGTGCTTCGCTCCGGTCTCATACGGACCCTGCAATCAGGGACTAAGGACCGGTGTTCGGGGAACAACCCTGCCTATATGCGAGCGTACGACGATGCCGCGCCCGGCGGAAGGGTCTGAACGAACGCGGCCGCATTTGGTTTCGCAAGGTGACGCGGGCCGGCTCGGGTGACGCGGGCCGGCTCCGGGTATCGCCCCGAACGAATTCGACGGCGATTTTGCGAGGATCGCCCCTGAACGCGCCCAAAAAGCCGTTCTGCACGAGAATCTCCGTCGCATCGGTTCACTATTGATGAGGACTCACGCACCTAGGCTTGGTGTGACGGGGTTGTTGGCAGGGGCAAGGGAGAGACCGAATGACGGAGCAGAACCTGACTGACCAAAGCCTGACTGACCAAAGCCTGACTGACCAAAGCCTGACTGAGCAGAGCCTGACTGGCCAGAACCGGGTGGTCGTGGTCGGCGACGCACTCATCGACGAGATGCTGAGCCCCGGGTCCCGCCTGGAGTTCCCCGGCGGCGCCGCCCTCAACGTAGCCGTCGGCCTGGCCGTGCTCGGTGTGCCGACCACCCTGATCGCCATGGTCGGCGACGACGCCGACGGCGCCCGGCTGCGCGAGTTCCTCGCCGCGCACGACGTGACTTTGGTCGCCACACCCGGGCCGTTTGGCAGCTCCCGCGCTACCTCCGACCGCACCGACGGCGAGCCCACCTACGCCTTCAACGAGGCCGCGCAGAAGCGCCGCATCGAGTTCGGCCCGGCCGAGCGCGCGGCCCTGGACGACGCCCGCCTCGTGGTCGTGAGCTGCTTCCCTTTCGACGACACGGCCCAGACGGATGCCTTCATCGCCGCGGTCGCGGAGCCGGAACGCCGCCTCGTGATCGACCCGAACCCGCGTTCGGGCATGCTCGCCGACGGCGACCTGTTCGTGGCGAACTTCGAACGAATCGCCGCCCGGAGCCTCCTCACGAAGGTGGGGGACGAGGACGCCGAGCTGCTCTACCGCAGCACCCTCGAGGAGTTGCAGGAGCGGCTGCTGACTGCCGGCACGCAGACGGTGCTGGCCACGGCCGGGCGCGCGGGGGCATCCGTTGCCTGCGGCGCCGATCTGCGGGTCAGCGAGCCGATCGCCGTGCTTCCC
The DNA here is from genome assembly GCF_004402645.1 of Cryobacterium sp. TMT2-42-4. Classification (NCBI taxonomy): domain Bacteria; kingdom Bacillati; phylum Actinomycetota; class Actinomycetes; order Micrococcales; family Microbacteriaceae; genus Cryobacterium; species Cryobacterium sp. TMT2-42-4. The sequence continues at coordinate 53,906 of NZ_SOFT01000017.1, read as the reverse complement.
GGCGCCGTCGTCGACACCATGGGCGCGGGCGACGCCACCCTCGCCGGGGCCGTGCAGACTATGCTGACGAGGGGCGTGCCCACGGATGCCGCGGGCTGGCAGGCCCTGCTGGCCGACGCCATGCTGATCGCGGCCGCCACCTGCCGCCGGGAGGGTGCCCTGCTGCGCGTACCCACCGCGGGTTAGGCGGCGCTGGCCGGTCTAGGCGGCGCTGGCCGGCTTGACCGCCCGCACGATGGCGCCGTGCATCCCGTCGGTCACCTCGTGGGTCAGAGTGACGCTCACCTGCTCGAAGCCCGCGGCGGCGAGCAGGGACTCGTACTCCGTGATCGAGAGCGCGCCGGCGATGCAGCCCACGTGGGAGCCGCGCTCGGCCCGCTGGGCGGGCGCGAGGTGGTTCTCGGCCACGACGTCGGACACTCCGACGCGGCCGCCGGGCCGCAGCACGCGAAACATCTCCCCGATCACGGCGGGTTTGTCCGTCGACAGGTTGATCACGCAGTTGGAGATGACGACGTCGACGCTGCCGGAGCCCAGTGGGATCTCCTCGATCGTGCCTTTCAGGAACTGGACGTTCTGCGCCTGGGCTGCGACCGCATTGTGCCGGGCCAGGTCGAGCATCTCGTCGGTCATGTCGAGGCCGTAGGCGAAGCCGGTGGGACCGACCCGGCGGGCGGAGAGGAGCACGTCGATGCCGCCGCCCGAGCCGAGGTCGAGCACGGTTTCGCCGGCCTGAAGGTCGGCGACGGCCGTGGGGTTTCCGCAGCCGAGGCTGGCGAGCAGGGCAGCGCCCGGGAGGTCCTGGGTCGACGCGTCGTCATAGAGCGCGGAGCCGAAGACCAGGCTCTCGTCGATGGCGGTCGGCGCGCAGCAGCCGGTGGCGGTATCCGTTGCCGAGGCGGTAGCGTCGCCGCCGCAACACGTGACGTCGGGCGCGGCGGAGAGCAGAGACCGACGCCCCTCGTTCGTGACCGAGAGGGCCGCACTCGCGTAGCGGGCCCGCACCTCGTCGCGCACCGAGTTGCTGTTCTCGCTCATGGCGTTCTCCCTCGACTGAGTCCTGAATACATTGATGGTTATCGATGTAATCTACCGCTAAAGATCGATCATCGTCAATCCAAGCTGGCCCACTTCACTCAGGCGGCGTCGACCGGCTCCAGGGTGGGTCGCTTGGGCGGGCGGCCGTCTCCGGAGGAGCGTCCGGTGAGTCGGCGTCCGATCCACGGCAGCACGAACTCGCGGTAGTACGCGGCCGTGCTCTGCACCTGCTCGTCGGCCGCGGCGGGCGCATCCAGCCACTCCACCGGAACCGGCACCCCCAGCTCGGCCAGCACGTTTGTGGCCACCCGGGTGTGCCCGAGCGCGTTGAGGTGCAGCTTGTCGACCGACCAGAACCGCTTGTGCTCCAGCTCGGAGTCGGCCCAATTGTCGACGAGCGTGACGCCCGGCCGGTCGAAGGCGGCGCGCGCGGCATCCGCCAGCTGATCGCCGCGCCGGCGCATCAGGTTGCCGAGCGGCAGGTGGTGCGAGGGATTGCCGCCACTGAGCACCAGCACGTGCACGCCCTGCGCCTCGGCCCGGTCGACGACCTTCCGCATCAGGTTGACCACATAGGGGATCTCGACCCGCGGCCGCATCACGTCGTTGCCGCCGCCGCAGATACTGAGCAGGTCGGGGCCGAGCGCGAGCGCGGGCTCGAGCTGCTCCGCCACGATCGGGCCGAGCAGCCGACCGCGCACGGCGAAGTTGGCGTAGGAGACGGGGTGAGCGGATGCCGCGGCGAGCCCGAGCGCGACCAGGTCGGCCCAGCCGCGCACCTGGCCGCCCGGCAGGTCGTCGCCGACGCCTTCGGTGAAACTGTCGCCCATGGCCACAAAGCGATGGAACATCCGGACCCCCCGTCTCGGTACTGTGTGTGTGTCCCGGTCCCGGGCTCGGCTACTCGCTCGGGTGGGTGTGCCGGGTTCCGTGGGTCTGCTCGGTGCCCTGGCCCTGCTCGACCGTAAGGTTCCACCGTGCGTTGAGCACGTCGCGGGCCTGCTGGGCCGCGCGGCGTACCTCTTTGTCGGGGTCGCGCAGACGCTGCACGATGGTGGCGAGGTGGTCGGCGGTGCCCTGGGCGGCCAGCGCGTGCAGGGCCGCGGCGCGCACGCGCGGAACCTCGTCGGTGGTCAGGCGCACCAGCTTGGGTGCCACCTCGAGGCCGCGCAGCAGGACGACCTTGGCGCACATCTCGCGCACTCGCCAAGCCTGGTTGTTCATGCCGACGACGATGTACGGTGCCGCCGTTTCGCCCCAGACGTAGAGCAGCGCACGGGCACCCCACAGCTCGGGCCAGTAGAGGGCGGGGGCGCCTTCGAGGATGCCCAGGGCGTGGCGTCCGCCGGCGTAGAGCAGGAAGTCCTTGCCGGCGTTCTTGGCGCGAAGTAGCGCGACGGAATTGTCGATGACGGCCTGTTCGCCATAGTGCGCGACGGCCGCATGGATGCGTTCGGCCGTGGGCAGGTCGATGGGAAGGTCGGGGTGTGGCTCTAATTTGTTAGACATGACGTGTCTACGCTAGCAAGCGGGCGTGGCGCAGACCAATGCCGGACTGTCAGGCGGGGCGTTCCGGGGAGGCAAACGTGCGCTCGAACCCGGTCGCGTTCTCGTAGATCCCGTAGTTGCCGATCTCCCGGTAGCCGAGGCGCCGGTACAACGCGAGCGCCTCCGGCTGCGCGTGGCCCGTCTCCAGGCGCAGGTGCCGGTAGCCGAGTTGCTGCGCCACCTCCTCGAGGGCGGCGAGCAGGGCCACGGCGTGGCCCTGCCGGCGGTAGGCCGGGTTTGTCCACATCCGTTTCACCTCGCCGGTCGTGTCACTCAGGCGACGGATGCCGCCACCCGCCACCGTCACGCCCTCATCGAGCAGCACGAGGAAGGTGCCGCTCGGCGGGGCGAAGGCATCCGCCGGCACGTCGTGCACCGAGTCGCCGTCGCCGTACCGCTCGTCATACTCCCGCGCCAGGTCGGCCAGGAGCGGGGCCACCTCAGGGTCACCCAGACGCACGTGCTTGATCTTCACACCAGCCAGTCTGCCCGATGGCGCCGTCCCCGGCCGAGGCCGGTACACTCGGCCTGTGTCTGTCAACCCCGAACTGCAGGGCCGGGTCTTCCCGCCCGTCGCCCCCTATCTCGTCGGCCGGGAGAAGGTGCGTGAGTTCTCCCGCGCGGTCTTTGCCACCAGCCCGATCAACCTCGACCTGGAGGCCGCGCGCGCCGCGGGCTACGCCGACGTCGTCGCCCCGCCCACGTTCGCCGTGGTCGTTCAGGAGGCCACCCTGGCGCAGCTTCTGGCCGTCCCGGATGCCGGCATCGACTTCACCCGCGTCGTGCACGGAGACCAGCGGTTCATGTTCAGCCGCCCGATCGTGGCCGGTGACGAACTCACCGCCACGCTCCACGTGGCCGGCGTGAAGAGCCTCGGCGGCCACTCCATGGTGACGGCCGTGTCGACCATCGTCGACGCCGCCGGCGCGCACGTCGTGACCGCGACCTCCACCCTTGTCGTCAGGGGAGACGAATGACCATTATCGCTGCGCCCCGCCTCGCCGACCTGACCGTCGGAGACGTCGTCGCCGAAGGCACGTTCCCGCTCGCGCGCGACTCCCTCGTGCGCTACGCCGGGGCATCCGGTGACTTCAACCCCATCCATTACCGCGACGACGTGGCCGTGTCCGTGGGACTGCCCGGCGTGCTCGCGCACGGCATGCTCACCATGGGCTTCGCCGTTCAGCCGGTCGTCGCCTGGGTCGGCGACCCCGGCCGCATCGTGGACTATCAGGTGCGGTTCACCCGCCCCGTGCTCGTGCCGGCCGACGGCGCGGCGGTCGTGACCGTGGTCGCCAAGGTCGGCGCCATCGACACGGATGCCGGCGTCGCCCGCATCGACCTCATTGTGTCGTCGGGCGAGGTGACTGTGCTGGGCAAGGCGCAGGCACGCGTGCGCCTGGTCTGAGTGGTCGTTCCCGATGACGAGCCCCGCTGCCTCCGCACCAACCTTTGCCGACCTGACCACCATGGGCGTCGGCGGCCCTGCCGCCCGGATGGTGTCGCCCGCCACCGAGCAGGACCTTGTCGACCAGACCCTGATCGTGTGGGCCTCGGCCGATGAGTGGCTGCTGCTCGGCGGCGGATCGAACACGATCGTGGCCGACGAGGGCTTCGACGGTACGGTGATCCGGGTGCTGACCCGCGGGGTGGAGCTTGTCTCGGCTTCCTCTCCCGCGTCCCCCTCGCCGTCTGATGACCCGGACCGGCTGGTGCTGCGCGTGCAGGCCGGCGAGCCCTGGGACGAGCTGGTGGCCTACACCGTGGCGCAGGGCTGGTCCGGTATCGAGGCACTCTCCGGCATCCCCGGTTCGACCGGGGCCTCCCCGGTGCAGAACATCGGCGCCTACGGCCAGGAACTGGGCAACAGCCTGGCGGCCATCGACTTCCTCGACTACGACAGTGGCGAACGGCGACGGATGGAGGCTGGCGAGCTCGAACTGGGCTACCGCACCTCGGCTCTGAAACAGGGGCTCCGCGGTCTGGTGATCGCGGTCGAACTGAACCTGCACGACACGCAGAGCGAGGCATCCGTTCTCGGCGGCGCGCTGAGCCGGCCGGTGTCCTACCCGCAGCTCGCGACCGCACTCGGCGTGCAGCTGGGTGACCGGGTGCCGCTCGCGCAGCTGCGGGGCGCCGTCCTGGCCCTGCGCGCCGGGAAGGGCATGGTGCTCGACCCGAATGACGCCGACACCCGCAGCGCCGGCTCCTTCTTCACCAATCCGATCGTGTCGCTGGCGTTTTCGCGCACCTTGCCGGACGCCGTGCCCCGCTGGCCGATCGGCGAGCAGGAACTCCCCGACCGGGTGATCCCGCTCGACGAGTATGCCGGCGTCGGGCCGATCCCCGGGGAACGGTCCGTGCCGCTCGTGAAGCTGAGCGCCGCCTGGCTGATCGAGCACTCCGGGATCTCGCGCGGCTTCCGGCTGCCGGGCTCCCGCGCCGCGATCTCCAGCAAGCACACCCTGGCGCTGACCAACACTGGCGGGGCCACCGCCGACGAGATCGCGCAGCTCGCCCGGCTGGTGGAGGCTCGCGTGCAGTCCGAGTTCGGCGTGATCCTGCAGCCCGAGCCCGTGCTGGTCGGGCTCGACGCCTAGCGAGGCCCGCGCCGCTCCCGCGGGCCTGAAACCGTCAAACCGGGGTGTGAGCGCGGGCGGGGGCGTCAGCCGGCTCGGCGGAGCGCGGCGATGATGCCGACCACGATGAGCAGGAGCCCGATCACGATCACGCCGCCGAGCAGCCAGAGCGTGGGATCGGCGGGAGCAGGCACCAGCACCCCGAGCAGCACGTAGCCGGCCAGGGCGAGCAGGATCACTCCCCAGACGATCGTGCCGAACAGGGGGCGGCGGAGGGGCCGCACGGATGCCTCAGGGTACGCCGGTTCCGCGGCTTCGGCGGTCGGGGCCGCGGCGCGGGCCATCGGCACCGGCGCGACCGGAAACGGCGGGTCCGAGGCGAGAAACGCCGGTGCCGTCGCTGGCGGCTCGACGGAGGGCTCCATCGCGTAGTCGGGGATGGGGCTCGGATAGGCGACCGTGTGAGCCGGGGCTGCACGGGTGGTCTCAACCTCCACCTCGTGACCGTTCTCTGCATGGCCCTCGGGTTCGGCGGGCGCGGGGTCAGGGGATGCCGTCACGGACGTGACGGCATCCGTGGGCTGATCGTCGAGCGGCCGGGCGAACGGCGGGTCCGGCGGCGGGTTCGGCGGCTGGTTCGGGTCGGGGGTCGTGGTCATCAGGGTTCCAGACGCGAGGGGCCGACGACGGTGACCTGGCCGAGCACCGTCCAGACGCGGATGCGGGCCACGGTGCCGGTGCCGTCGTCGTTGAAGGTACGCGAGTCAGAGTAGAAGGCGCCGCCCTGCTGCACGGCGACCGAGCCGCCGACGTAGTCGATCCCGCCGGCCAGCGCATTCGTCTCCACCAGCACGGCCCGGTCGCGGGGCAGGATCAGCTCGGTGACGCCCACGCCCATCCAGATGTCGATCGGGCGGTCCTCCGCGCTCGCGGCGTTGAGGGCGGTGAGGTTGATGGTGGCTCGGCCGGAGAGCACGGCATAGCCCGGGGGAGCAGCGTCGGCATCGGCGCTGACCGTCCAGACCGGGACGCCGACCGGGAAGAACGCGGTGCCGCTCGGGAAAAGGCCCAGCAGCACCAGGGCCACCGCCGCGAGGAAGGCGAACCCACCCAGGGCGCCGCTCTGCTTTCCGCGAATGCCCGACACGATGATGCCAACGGCCAGCACCCCCAGCGTGACGGCCAGGCCCAGCACCAGCGCGGCATCCGACCTGTTGCCGCCCGACCACACGCCGGCGGCGACCGCGCCGCAGAGCAATGCCGACCCGAGCACGATCGCGCTGAAGCCGGCCCCGGGGCGAAGATCGCGCCAGAAGCCGCGTCCGGGTGGTGGCGCGATAGGGCCGCCGACGGTGACGGCGCCGCCGGCTGCCCCGGCTGTCCCGGAGCTGCCCGCTGCTTCGGCGGGCTGCACGGCCCCGAAAGCGACACCGGCCCCGATATCTTCCGCGGCGGTGCTGTGCGGGGACCCGCCGGCCGGCGACGTGGTGCGTCGGGCCAGGAAGAACACCAGCCAGATGAGCCCGATCGTCACCCCGACGCTCCAGCCCACCGCGAGTGTGGTCGCCAGCCAGTCGGGCAGCACGGCCGTCGGGCTCTGCCGCCACAGGCCGCGCGTGTAGGAGGCGAAGCTGATGCCCACCAGCGCGATGATCCCGATCATGACGGGCTCGAAGACGCCGCGAACGGCCTGCTCGGCATGGATGCGACCGGTCGGGTCGGGCAGGAGAGCCCAGCCGACCGCGTACGCGAACAGAACCGGACCGCCGAGGACGCCCAGCGCGATGGTCACAACTCGCACCAGCGTGGGGTTCAGCCCAGCTCGCAGTGCGACTCCGCCGCAGACGCCGGCCAGCCAGCGGTCGCTCCCGCGCACGACCCCCGTGGAACGGATTGCGGCGAAGAAGTCGTTGCTCCCGTCGGAGGGGGTCGGGGGAGTGCCGGGCCCCGCGGCCGACGGCGTCGTCTGGCTCTCGGGTACGTCGGTCATGCTGCCAGTGTGCTCGCGGTGACCCGAGCCGACAATGCCGGGTGTCGTTCGGTGAGTGAGTCCTGATGGCTGCGGGCGATGGGGGTTCGCGGCTCGGGGTTCCGAGGCGGTTGTTCTGGAGGCCGACGCAGGCGCGCAGCGGACCGCGACGCGGGATGGACGTGCGCTGCAAACGCCATGTCGGTGGAGTCTGGGTCCTGCCGCGACTCGTCCCGAACGAATTCGACGGAGATTTCACTCTGAACAGCGCGTTTGGGCTCAAAAACGGGTGTTTGGCCCAAAATCTCCGTCGAATTGGTTCGACGCCGGGCCCGGTGCTCATCCTGTGATGGACAGTGTCCACGCGGTGCGGTCAGCTCTGACCTTCCGCGAGCGACACAACAAGCCGTTCAGGAATCACGCTCCTAGGTGTCCTTGCGGATCCAGCGAAACGTGAACCGGCTGAGCACGAGCCCCACCACCAGCCAGATGAGCAGGCTCAGCGCGATCAGCGGAAAGTCCCGAGAACCGCTCTGCTCGAGGTTCGCGAAGCTGTCGGGCAGGAACACTCCGCGCACGCCCTGCGCCATCCACTTCAGTGGGAATACGCTGGCCGCGTTCTGCAGCCAGTCGGGCAGCAGGTAGAACTGCAGGTAGACGCCGGAGATGAACTGCAGGATCAGCACGATGGGGATGACCAGCGGCAGCGGAATGCCGACGATCAGGGCGGCGGTGTGATGACTGAGGAAGGCGCCGGGCGGTATCCGTCGCAGGATGGCGGTGCGGCGCTCGAGCGCGGACAGGGTGCCGGAGATTGTCCACAGCCCCGGCCGAACCTACAGGAAGGGGGGGCAGGAGGGCTCCGGACCCCCCCTCCAAAGCTGTCGGTTCACCGGCGAGCCGTTAGGCGCGCTGGGCTAGGCGAAGAGCCGCTGGAGGCGCTGCACGCCCTCGAGCAGGGCCGCGTCGCCGAGCGCGTAGGAGAAGCGCAGGTAGCCGCTGGGGCCGAACGCCTCGCCGGGCACGACGGCCACCTCGGCTTGGTCCAGGATGAGGTCGGCCAGCTCCAGGGAGGTGGTCGGGGTGACGCCGCCCCAGGTGCGTCCGAGCAGGCCGGTGATGTCGGGGTAGACGTAGAACGCCCCCTGCGGCGTCGGCGTGACGATGCCGGGGATCATGTTCAGCTCGGCGACGATGACCTGTCGGCGGCGGTTGAAGGCATCCCGCATGGCGATCGCGGCATCTTGAGGGCCGTTGAGTGCGGCGATCCCGGCGCGCTGGGAGATGTTCGACACGTTCGACGACAGGTGCGACTGCAGGTTGGCGGCGGCCTTCATCGCGTCCTGCGGGCCGACCATCCAGCCGAGCCGCCAGCCGGTCATCGCGTAAGTCTTGGCGACGCCGTTGACCAGGATGGTGCGGTCGGCCAGCGCGGGGACGGCCTCGACGATCGAGGTCGCCCGCACGCCGTCATACGTGAGGTTCTGGTAGATCTCGTCGCTGACGATCCAGAGGCCGTGTTCCTCGGCCCACTCGCCGATGGCCTTCGTCTGCTCGGGGGAGTAGACGGCTCCGGTGGGGTTGGACGGCGACACGAACAGCAGCACCTTGGTGCGCGGCGTGCGCGCCGCCTCGAGCTGCTCGACGGTGACGAGGTAGCTCTGATCACTGCCGGCGAAGACGTCGACCTGCACGCCGCCGGCCAGCCGGATCGACTCCGGGTAGGTGGTCCAGTACGGGGTGGGCACAAGCACCTCGTCGCCCGGGTCGAGCAGCGTGGCGAAGGCCTGGTAGACGGCCTGCTTGCCGCCGTTGGTGACGACCACCTGGCTGGGCGAGATCGCCAGGCCGCTGTCACGGAGCGTTTTGGCCGCAATGGCCTCACGCAGGTCGGGCAGCCCGGCCGCCGGAGTGTACCGGTGGTTCTTCGGGTCGCGGACCGCCAGTAGGGCGGCTTCGACGATGTGCTCCGGGGTGGGGAAATCAGGCTCGCCCGCGGCGAAACTGATGACCGGCCGGCCGGCGGCCTGCAGGGCCTTCGCCTTGCCGTCCACCTTGAGGGTCGCGGACTCCGCAATGGAGCCGATTCGGGTAGAGATGCGCTTGGATTCGTGGGCCACGCTTCGAGCATACGGGGCCGCCTCGTTCTGCTGGGGCTGTCTCGGCTTTACAGTGGCCCCCGGGTGACCTAGACTCGTCGAGGTAATTGAATTCTGCCATGCTTTTTTGCGCCCGCTTGTCGGTTCATTCCGAGGTCCGAGTGTAACGAGGTAGTCTTGATTTCGTTCCATAGGGTGGTGGCTCAATTGGTAGAGCAGCGGTCTCCAAAACCGCAGGTTGCAGGTTCGAGTCCTGTCCGCCCTGCAAGTCGGTGGCATTCCGTCGGCACAGGAAAGGTGTAATCTGGTGGCCCGAAAAGTTGTCGACGAACCCAGTGAGGAAATCGTCGCAAACGCGAAACTCGCGCTCGATTCCAAGCGCGGTCCTTTCGCTCGGATGTCCCTGTTCATCAAGCAGGTCATGGCGGAGCTCCGCAAGGTCGTCACTCCAACCCGCAAGGAACTCCTCAGCTACACGGGTGTCGTGCTGGTATTCGTCGTCATCATGATGGCCATCGTTTCCGCCTTCGACTGGGTGTTCGCGCTCGCCGTCACCTACGTGTTCGGAACGCCGGGCGGGTAGTCAGCTTCCGGTGCCGCATCCGCTTCCAGCGGTCGCAGCCACGCATCAGAGAAGAAGAGTCACCGCAGAATTCAGGGCAAACGCTGTTTGGGTCACGGTTTCGTGCCCATGCAATAGAAAAGGATTGAAATTTAGTGACTGACACGAATCACGACGATGTCGACTGGGCCACCGCCGCCGAGCAGTCCCCCACCGAGGACGAGGCGCAGGAGGGCAACACCCTCGCCGCTGAAGAAGACTCCGTAGAGGCCGCCGAGCAGGTCGCCGTGCACGTGTTCGACCCGAGCATGGGCGTCGAAGTCAATCTCGACGCCGCGCTCGACGCGCTGGCCGAGTCCGCTGACCCCGACGCCGACGCTCTCGTCGATGAGGCCCTCGACATCGACTCCGCCGTCGAGGCCGAGGCCGCCGTCGAGGCCGTGGAAGACGAAGTTGCAGTCGACGTTGAAGAGGCAACGGATGTCGATGCCGAGGCCGCCGCGGATGAGACCCCCGAAGACCCCTACGAAGAATTCCGCAAGGAACTGCGCTTCCAGCCCGGCAAGTGGTTCGTCATTCATTCCTACGCCGGCTTCGAACGCCGCGTGAAGTCGAACATCGAGAACCGCAAGCAGTCGATGGCCATGGAAGATTTCATCTACCAGGTCGAGGTTCCGATGGAAGACGTCGTCGAGATCAAGAACGGCCAGCGCAAGATGGTCACCCGCGTGCGCATCCCCGGCTACGTGCTCGTCCGCATGGACCTCAACGAAGACAGCTGGTCCGTGGTGCGTCACACGCCCGGCGTCACCGGGTTCGTCGGCAACGCGCACAACCCCACGCCGCTTCGCTTCGAGGAAGCCTTCGGCATGCTGAAGAGCCTCGTCGAGATCCAGGACGTCCCCACCGCCAAGACCGGCGGACACGGCGGCAAGGTCCCGACCCGCGCCCTCCCGGCCGAGATCGACTACGAGATCGGCGAGACGATCACGATCAAGGAAGGCTCGTTCGCGGGCCTGCCCGGATCGATCAGCGAGATCAAGGCGGAAAGCGGCAAGCTCATCGTGCTGGTTTCCCTCTTCGAGCGCGAAACCCCGGTCGAGCTCAGCTTCGACCAGGTCACCAAGCTCTAAAGGGTCTGAACACCCTCCCCACGGATTCAAGTTCACCGGGGCCCGTCCGGGCCACCGGGAGAGCGGCCCCTGGCTGCTCGTCATTACAAAGTAAGGAAGAACAATGGCACCGAAGAAGAAGGTAACCGGTCTGATCAAGCTTCAGATCAAGGCCGGCGCCGCCAACCCCGCACCGCCCATCGGGCCGGCGCTGGGTCAGCACGGCGTCAACATCATGGAATTCTGCAAGGCGTACAACGCTCAGACGGAATCCCAGCGCGGCAACGTCATCCCGGTGGAAATCACCGTCTACGACGACCGTTCATTCACTTTCATCCTGAAGACCCCGCCGGCGGCGGAGCTCATCAAGAAGGCGGCCGGCGTCGCCAAGGGCAGTGGTACCCCGCACACCGTCAAGGTTGCGAAGCTCACCCGGGCCCAGGTCCGCGAGATCGCCGAGGCCAAGATGGTTGACCTCAACGCGAACGACATCGACGCAGCGTCGAAGATCATCGCCGGCACCGCCCGCTCCATGGGCATCACGGTCGAGGCCTAACCACCTCCCCAGGCATCCCGCCACCAGCAGTACGTGGAAGAGCCAGCCAGGCTCGCACCACACTCTCAATTTCGTTTTACAGGAGATTCAACATGGCACAGAAGTCAAAGGCCTACCGGGCCGCGGCCGAGAAGATCGACGCAGACAAGCTCTACACCCCGACCGAGGCCGTCACCCTGGCCCGGGAGACCGGCTCCGCGAACTTCAACTCGACCGTCGAGGTCGCCCTCAAGCTCGGCGTCGACCCTCGCAAGGCTGACCAGATGGTTCGCGGTACCGTCATCCTTCCTCACGGCACCGGTCGCACCGCCCGCGTCATCGTCTTCGCAACGGGCCCCGCGGCCGAAGCGGCAATCGCTGCCGGTGCCGACGAGGTCGGTGGCGACGAGCTCATCGAGAAGGTGGCCGCCGGCTACACCTCGTTCGACTCCGCCGTCTCGACTCCGGAGCTCATGGGCAAGGTCGGGCGTCTCGGTAAGGTTCTCGGCCCGCGCGGCCTCATGCCGAACCCGAAGACCGGAACCGTGACGCCTGACGTCGCGCGCGCCGTGTCCGACATCAAGGGCGGAAAGATCGCGTTCCGCGTCGACAAGCACGCCAACGTGCAGTTCGTCGTCGGCAAGGTGTCCTTCACCGCCGAGCAGCTGAATGAGAACATCAGCGCCGCTCTCGAGGAGATCGTTCGCCTCAAGCCCAGCTCCTCCAAGGGCCGCTACATCATGAAGGGTGCCGTTTCGACCACGTTCGGCCCCGGCATCGCGCTCGATGTGAACAGCATCTAGTCAGTTCCACCGCAGCCCGGCTGCACCAGGAAGGGCCCGTCGAAAGACTGGGCCCTTCCCTCGTTAATACCGGATGCTCACTCGCTGGCCATCGTGGGGCGTGCGTCTGTGCGTGCGGCGTCGTCCCGATCGGTGTTCTGCGGGTGCGCGCGAAGCATCGCGGCGACCGCGATCGCGTCGCCCTCCGGCTGGTGCGAGGTGGTGTGCGGTTTCGCGATGAAGAGGTAGAGCAGGCCGCTGCCCATCACAACAGCCAAACCGATCAGCACGATCCAGTCGTCGAGGAACACCCCGGTCGTGCCCGGGCGCGCCAGCAGGATCATGGCGGAGATCCCGTAGGCAAGGGCAATGATGTTCACGATGAACCCGAGTGGTCCCAGGCTGAACGGCCCGGCCGGACGCCACCCCTTGAAGCGCTGGCGGAGCGCGGCCAGAACCACGGCCTGGAATGCGACATAGATGCCGAGCACCGCGAAGGCCGTGATCTGGGTCAGGATCGTGCTGCCGCCCAGGTAGATCAGAACGCAGAGCAACAGCGGGATCGTGGACGCGACGATCAGTGCGTTGACCGGCACTGCCGTGCGCGGGGACACCTGGCCCAGCCAGGTCTTGCCGGGGACCATCCCGTCTCGTGCGAAAGAGAAGATCAGTCGGCTGGCCGCGGCCTGCAGGCTGAGCACGCAGGACAGGAAGGCCGTGATCGCCACGATGAGGAACAGAGTGGCACCGACCGTGCCGAGGGTCGCGTCCAGGATCGCGGGGATCGGGTCGATGTCGGTCCCGTCGACCACGGCCTGCAGGTCCGGCGCGGCCAGGACGTATCCGCCGAACGAGAACAGGGCGGAGACGCCGCCGACCAGGATGGTGAGGATCATGGCCCGGGGGATACCTCTGGCCGGGTCGGGCACCTCCTCGGCCACGTCGCCGCAGGCTTCGAAGCCGTAGAACAGGAACAGTCCGGCGAGCGCGGCCCCGAGGAACGCGGTGGCGTAACTGCCGTCACCCTCGGCTCCCAGGGTGTCGAAGAAGACGCTGAACTCCTGCTTGCGCTGGAAAAGGAGTAGGTAGAGGCCGAGACCGATCACGCCGATCAATTCCGCAGCGAGTCCGATCCGGGCCGCGCGGGCCAGCATCTTCGTGCCGGAGAAGTTGAACGCGAAGGCCACGACGAGAAAGAGCACCGAGAGCCCGAGCGTGACCTCTTTGGTGACGGGCGCGTTGATCAGGCTGGCGAGGAACCCGCTGCCGAATTCCGCGACGGCGGTGATCGTGACGAGCATCGCCCAGACGTAGACCCAGGCGGTCATCCAGGCGTACCTCTTGCCCCAGAGACGACGTGTCCACGGGTAGATACCGCCCGCGATCGGGTACTGGGACACCACCTCGCCGAAAACCAGTGCCACCAGGAGCTGGCCGGTGCCCACGATCACCAGCCAGAAGATCGAGGGTGGCCCGCCCGTGCTCAGGGCCAGGGCGAACAGCGAGTAGACGCCGACGAGCGGCGAGAGGTAGGTGAAGCCGAGGGCGAAATTGCCCCAGAGCGACATCGAACGATGGAAGGTGTCTTCGTAGCCGAGGGCCTTGAGGTGCTCGGCGTCGCCGAGCCCTTTCTTCTGGGATGACGCGTGTGATGACATGGGAACCTTTCCGATCGAGCCGGAGAGCGAGAATGTGCTCACCATAGTGCTGTCCGCGAGCGAACGCGCGGAACCGATGGATCCAACTTTCACCGAGAGTTCCCGTTCGCAGTTCCTGCCTCCGGGTCACGACCCGCCCGGTAGGATCGGATTCAGAGCGGCCACTGGCGGAGTCCCGTGGTCCGAGTCGACGGGGACAGAGGTGGGTCGTGCCGCAGGACGCAACCGGGCAGCCGTTGGCGGGCCTACGGGTCGCGGATTTCTCCCGGGTACTGGCCGGCCCCTACGCCACCATGATGCTGGCCGACTTCGGCGCTGACGTGATCAAGATCGAGAGCCCGGCCGGCGACGACACCCGGCAGTGGCTGCCGCCGGTCGACGCGCAGGGGGACTCCACCTACTTCGGGTCGGTGAACCGCAACAAGCGCAGCGTCGTCTGCGACCTCGGCACCGATGCGGGACTGGCCGTGGCCCGGCGACTCGCCGAGACCGCCGACGTCGTGGTGGAGAACTTCCGGCCCGGCGTGATGGACCGGTTTGCTCTGGGCTTCGAGCAGCTGCGGGCCGTCAATCCGAGCCTGGTCTACTGCTCGATCACGGGCTTCGGTGCCGGGGCCGGCGCCCGCCTGCCCGGCTACGACCTGCTCGTACAGGCTGTCGGCGGGCTGATGAGCGTCACCGGTCGCCCGGACGAAGAGCCGAGCAAGGTGGGGGTGGCCCTCGTTGACGTGCTGTCCGGACTCAATGCGGTCAGCGGCATCCTGCTCGCCCTGCGTGCGCGTGACGCGACCGACGCGAGCGGGACCGCCGGCCACCGGGTGGAGGTGGACCTGCTGACCACCCTCCTCTCCGCCCTGACCAACCAGGCCTCGGGCACCCTCGCGACCGGGCAGTCACCGACCCGGATGGGCAATGCGCACCCGAGCATCGCGCCCTACGAGCTGTTCGACGCCGCCGACCGGCCGCTGGTGATCGCGGTGGGCAACGACCGCCAGTTCCGCACCCTGGTGCGACTGCTCGGGGCTCCCGCCCTGGCCGACGACGACCGGTTCCGCGGTAACGCCGACCGGGTGCGGCACCGCACGGTGCTGAAAAAGATGCTTGAGGACCGGCTTCGGCCCGAGCCAGCGGCGCACTGGGTGGGCGTTCTGACGGATGCCGGCGTGCCGGCCGGCCAGATCAACACCCTCGACGAGGCGTTCGCCTTCGCCGCCGCGCTGGGGCTCGACCCGGTGGTGGAACTGGGTGCGCCCGGCCGCACCAGCCGCCAGGTTGCCAACCCCATCCACCTCGCCGGTCGCCCGGCCGCCTACCGCCTGTGCCCGCCGCGGCTGGGCGAGCACGAGGGCGCCGACTGGCTCGCCCCCGTACCAGGCCCAGATCTCGCTCGTGTTCCGCCGACCCCCGAAGGACTCTCGTGACCGCCGCAGCCCGCCCCACCCCGCTTGTGCCCAGCCCGCTGGTCGACACCGTTTTCGACTTCGATGCCCTGCTCGAGCCGGAGGAGATCGTCTGGGCGCGCGCGGCGCGCGCTTTCGCGACCAATCGCATCCTTCCGACCATCGAGGACGACTTCGAGGAGAAGCACTTCCGGGCCGAGCTGATCCCAGAACTCGGGGCGGCCGGGTTCCTCGGCATGCACCTCACCGGGTACGGCTGCGCCGGCGCGGGGGCAGTGAGCTACGGGCTGGTCTGCCTCGAGCTGGAGGCCGCTGACAGCGGCTGGCGCACCTTCGTCTCGGTGCAGGGCTCGCTGGCGATGTCGGCCATCCACAAGTATGGGTCTGAGGAGCAGAAGCAGAGCTGGCTGCCGGGCATGGCCGCCGGCCAGCTCGTGGGCTGCTTCGCGTTGACCGAACCGACCGGTGGCAGCGACCCGGCCGCGATGACGACCACCGCCACCCGGGGCGCCGACGGCTGGGTGATCGAGGGTGCCAAACGCTGGATCGGCCTGGCCAGCATCGCCGACGTCGCGATCGTCTGGGCCCAAACGGATGCCGGTGTGCGCGGCTTCCTGGTTCCGACCGACAGTATCGGTTTCACCGCCACCCCCATCGGCAAGAAGCTCTCGATGCGGGCGTCGATCCAGTGCGATGTGCACCTGGACGCCGTGCAGGTGCCATTCGATGCGATCCTGCCCGGCGCTGCCGGGCTGTCCGGGCCGTTCGGCTGCCTCAACGAGGCGCGCTTCGGCATCGTCTGGGGGGCCATGGGCGCCGCCCGCAGCTGCCTCGACGCCGCCATCCTGCGCGCGAAGACCCGTGAGGTGTTCGGCAAACCGATCGGGGCCACCCAGTTGATCCAGGCCAAGCTCGCCGACATGCTCGTGGAATACGAGAAGGGGGTGCTGCTGGCCCTGCACCTCGGTCGGCTCAAGGAGCGCGGCACGCTGACCCCCACCCAGATCAGCATCGGCAAGCTCAACAGCGTACGCGAGGCGATCCAGATCGCCCGCGAGGCCCGCGTCATCCTCGGCGGCGACGGCATCACCAGCGAATTCCCGGTGATGCGCCACCTGGCGAATCTGGAATCGGTGCGCACCTATGAGGGCACCGACGAAATCCACCAGCTCGTGCTTGGGAGGGCCCTGACCGGCCTGAACGCGTTCTCCTGAGGCCGCGATGTGACATAGTGGCAAGCGGATTGGCCGTCAGGCCAATCGACGGGGGAGGGGCACAGTGGGGGTGACGGGGGGACAGACCGTGTTCGCGAACCTGCGTGCGCGCATCCTCTCGGGGGAATTGCCCGCCAGGGCCACGCTGCGGGAGACGGCGCTGGCCCAGGAACTCGGCGTCAGCCGCACCCCCGTGCGCGAGGCGCTGCGCCGCCTCGACGAGGCCGGCCTGGTGGAGTTCGTGCCGAACCGGGGTGCCACGGTCGTGGAATGGACCACCGAGCAGATCCGCGAGACGTATTTTCTTCGCGCGGCCCTCGAGAGCAGGGCGGCGGGCCTCGCGGCGGCGCGGATCGAGCCGGCCGACCTCGACCGGCTGGCCCTCCTGATTGACGCCATGGAAAAGTTCGTGTGCCGGGCCGACGCCGAGGGCATCGACCGGCTGGGCGTGCTCAACGCCGAATTCCACCGCATCATCGTGGCCGCGTCGGGCGTCACCCAGCTGATGGTCCTGACCGCGTCCGTCGGCCGCGCCCCGATGATGGCCTCGCTCTTCCGCCGCGACGCCGCCGCCTTCCGGGCCGGCAGCAACCACCAGCACCGCGACATCCTCACGGCGCTGCGGTCGGCAGACGCACTCTGGGCCGAAGTCGCCATGCGCTCGCACATCCTCGCAGCGCGCAACGCCGTGTCGCCGGGTCGGTCCGGATCGGGGACGGAACCGGCCTAACCGGAACCAGTCAGCCGCGCGCGGAGGGGGCCGCCTCGAGCAGGCTGTGGGTGTGCGGATGCCGCGGTGAAGCGAGGATCTCGGCCGCCGAAGCCTGCTCGACGACCCGTCCCGCTTCCAGGACCGCTATTCGGTCGCAGGTGGCGGCCACCAGGCCGAGGTTCCGGGAGACCACGATGATCGACAGTCCGAATTCCTGGAGGAACCCGCGGCAGACCTCCAGTGCGGAGGGCTCGCCCGCAGCCTCGACGGCGCGGGTCGGCTCGTCCAGGATCAGGATGTCCGGGTGCTGTGAGAGCGCTGACGCGATCGTCACCTGGAGCAGCGCGGTCGGTTCGAGCTGGGTCGGAACCACCAGCGACGTCGCCTGCGGATCCGGCAGCCCGACCATCTCGAGGAGTTCCAGCGCATGCCGGGCGGCATCCGTTCGGGAAAGACCCCCTGTCGGGCGCAGGGTTCGGGCAAGCTGGCGGCCGATGACCTGGTCCGGGGCCAGGCCCGTCGGCGCGGCAGGGGAAATGAGAGAGATTTTCGTGTCGCGCAGCCGGTTGAGGGTGCGCCGCGATGCCCCGACAAGCTCGATGCCGTCGATCAGGATGGAGCCGGCCGCGATTACCGCCGGCTCGGGCAGCCGGGCCGCGATGGCCAGGGCGATCTCGCGTGCCCCGGAACCGGTGACACCGACCAGGCCGATGACCTCACCCCGCGCCACCGAGAGGGAGATGCCCGTGGCCAGGACCGGGGCATCCGTCTGGGTGCTCTCGGTAATCTGCAGACCGCGCAGGTCGAGCAGGGCCGTGGCGCGGAATCCGTCGGAGGGAACGGGCTCATCGTCGGCCGACGTCGGGGCCGACGGGGCGGGGGAGCAATGAGGTGCGCCGGGGGGTTGCCAGGAGGGGAGGGAAGACTTCACGACTCATCCCTCCGTTCCGAACTCGATCCATTGGGTTTTACTGTATGCAATCTCCTCGAATCCCCGTGCTCAGAATTCCATATTTCTCTGAGTTGAACCCTGAATTGGGGCACTGTTGCATACAACTCTGGTGTCTTGTGGGAAAAAGATTCCGGTAACACCGGGCCGCTGAGCGGTGGGACGTGCCGGACGGGCTGGACGTGCCGGACGGGCTGGACGTGCCGGACGGGGCGCGCCCCGAGCTGGGGTGCGGTCAGTTCGGCTGACCAGTTCGTGCGCCGCGCACCGAGTGCGACGCGCGCTGTCGAGCCCTACGAGTCGAAGCCGAGGCCCAGCGCGTCGAGCGTCTTCAGGATGATGTTGCGGCGGCCTCGGTTGTGGTCGGCGCGGTCGAGTGACCAGCGCGTGGTCTGGATGCCCATCGAAGCGAGGGGCTCCGGTGGGAACGGGAGTGGCCGCCCGCGCACCATCTCCAGCTGGGTGCGCTCGGTCCTGCGCTCCGCCAGTTGGTCGAGCATGACCTTCGCCGCGAAGTGCGTCGCGGCCACGCCCAGGCCGGTAAACCCGGCGGCGTAGCTGATCCGTCCGCCGCGGGCCGTGCCATAGAACGCGCAGAACTGGGTCGACGTGTCGATGGCGCCGGCCCACTGGTGGCTGAAGCGCAGCCCGGCCAGCTGCGGAAATGTGGTGAAGAAGTGGCCGGCCAGTCGTTGGAAGCTTTCCGGGCGGTTCTCGTAGCCGCTCCGCACCCGGGCTCCGTAGTGGTAGATCGCGTCGTAGCCGCCGAAGAGAATGCGGTTGTCGGCGCTCAACCGGTAGTAGTGGAACTGGTTGGCCAGATCGCTCAGCCCCTGCCGGTTCTGCCAGCCGATGGCGGTGAGCTGAACGGGCGACAGCGGCTCGGTCATCAACACGTAATCGTAGACCGGCACCGTGGACAGGCGGTTGCGGGCCAGCAGCGAGGGGAAAACGTTGGTCGCCAGTGCGGTCTTCGTCGCACGCACCACAGCCGACTCGGTGCGGAGCCGGGTGCCCTGCGCCGGCGTGAGTCCCTGCGTGTCCAGGTTCGTCACCGGGGTGTGTTCGAAGATCTCGACCCCGAGTTCGGTGGCGACCCGGGCGAGCTCGGTGGCCAGCTTGCCCGGGTGCACGAGCGCGTTGCTTCGCTTGTGCCAGATGCCGGCCAGGTATGTGGGCGAGCCGACCTCGGCGCGCAGGGCCGCGGCATTCAGGAATACGCTGTCAGATCCGGTCGGTTCCCCACGCAGCCAGTCGACCTGGTGCTCCTCGACGGCCAGGTCGATGGCGCCGGTGCGCTCGAAGTCGCAGTTCAGCCCGAGCTCGGTGACGGCCCGCTCGATCTCGTCGAGGTTCTTGAGGCCGAGTTCAGTGAGCCGGTCGATCTCCGTCGGCCAGCGGCGTCGGCCGTTCTCCTCGCCGTGGGTCAGGCTGGCCTCGCAGAAACCGCCATTGCGGCCCGACGCAGCCCAGCCGATCGTGCGCGCCTCGAGCAGCACCACGCGAGCGCCCGGGTTTTCCTGCTGAGCCAGCACGGCGGTCCAGAGTCCGAGGTAGCCGCCGCCGACGATGGCGAGATCACAGTCGAGGTCGGCCAGGAGGGTCGGGTAGCCGGTCTGCGGAGACACGTCGTCCAGCCAGAACGGCGCGGAGCGGGTGTCGGCGAGGGCGCCTGCGATGACGGATGCGGCGGGCCTGGCCCGCTCGAAAATGGTCGTTCCCACGGATCGTCCTTTGTCCGGCGCGGCTCTGCTACTCGTTCATCATCTCAGGCGCGGCCCCGTCGGCCATGCGCCCGCCCCGCCCTCATCTCATTGGCGCGTGCGACTCCAGGAACTGGAACACCTCGGTCTGGTCGACGCCCGGGAAGGTTCCCGTGGGCAGGGCGGCGAGCAGGCTGGTGGGCGTGCGCGCGGCCGGCCAGGACTGCCCGGACCAGCGCTCCGAGAGCTCGTCCGGCGCGCGGCGGCAGCACGACTCGTCGGGGCAGGTGGACACGGCCCGGTTGGTGGTTTCGCGGCCGCGGAACCACTTCACGTGCGTGAACGGCACGCCCACGCTGACCGAGTAGTCACCCTCTTTGGCCTTCTCGATCCGCGAGGTGCACCAGAAGGTACCGCTCGGGGTGTCGGTGTACTGGTACCAGGGGCTGAACCGGTCGGCGACGTGGAAGACCGTGCGTGCGGTCCAGTTGCGGCAGACCGTCGAGCCCTCGACCGCGCCGAGCGCGTCACTCGGGAAGCGCACCGAATCGTTTTCGTACGCCTTGATCATGGTGCCGGACTCGTGCACCTTCATGAAGTGCACCGGGATGCCGAGCCGGGCGGTGGCGAGGTTCGTGAACCGGTGCGCCGCCGTCTCATAGGACACCGCGAAGGCGTCCCGCAGATCCTCCATCGAGATACGTCGCAGGGTCTTCGCCTCGGTAAGGAGTTTCACGGTGTCTTTTTCGGGCAGCAGGATGGCCGCGGTCAGATAGTTGGTCTCCACCCGCTGAGACAGAAATTCCGCATAGTTTCCGGGCTCCTCGTGTTCGCAGAGCAGGGTGGCGAACGCTTGCAGAATGGGGGAGCGGGAGTCGCGGGACGCCGACTGCTCGGTGGGCAGGTAGATGCGCCGGTTGCGCTTGTCCGTCACCGAGCGGGTCGAGTTCGGTAGGTCGCCCACGTAGTGCAGCGAGTAGCCGAGGTGGGTCGCCATATCGGCCACCACCTGGTGGGAAACCGGCCCTCCGGTGTGGCCGACCGCGGCGAGCAGGCGTTGCGCCTGAGCCTCGAGCTCGGGGAAGTAATTGTCCCGGGCCCGCATGGTGGCTCGCAGCTCCACGTTCGCTCGCCGGGCCTCCTCCGGGGTTGCCGCCCGCTCCCGGTGCAGGCGCAGGATCTCGTTGTGCAGGCTCAGCAGTGTCTGCAATGTTTCGTCGCTCGTTCCCCGGCCAACGCGGATATGCGGCAGTCCGAGGGCGGTGAAGACGGGGCCCCGCTGAGCCCGCTCGACGGCGATTTCCAGCGCCGCCCGCTCGGACGGGGCATCCGTTTTCAACAGATCGTCCACCGTGGTGCCGAGAGCGGTCGCGATGGTGCGCAGCATCGACAGGCGCGGCTCGCGCTTGCCGTTCTCGATCATCGACACCTGCGAGGGTGCCCGGTCGATGGCGGCCGCGAGTGTGTCCAGGGTCATCCGCCGGTTCGTGCGCAGTTCACGGATGCGCCGCCCCAGGGTGAGCGCATCGAGCCCTGCCTCCTCGGGAGGGGCCGCGGACAGGGAGGAGCGGAGGGCGGGATCGACGGTGACCATGCCCCATGCTCACACACTCCGGGGATAACTTCTCGTAGCCAGAAGAACTGCTGTTCTTCTGTTATGCCGGCAACGGCGTGACCGGGTCCCCTGGTCCACAGTGGGAATCAGGCAAGCAATGGCGCTCTCCCCAGGCGGCGCCAGTCACGCAGCACTCCCCGTTCAACTTCCGAAGGAGCTCAGCCCATGAACACCCCGCCCCTGGCGACATCCGACCAGGTCCAGGCCGCCAGTCTGACCACGAACACCGGCAGTTTCGCCACCATCGAACCGCACCTCGAGATCACCGGCGATCTCGGTCCGCGCTACGAGGAGATCCTCACGCCGGAGGCGCTGGTATTCCTGGCCGAGCTGCACGACCGGTTCGCCGGTACGCGGCAGGACCTGCTGGCGACGAGACTGCGCAAGCGCGTGGATGCCGCCAACGGGCGCGACCCGGGATTCCTCACCGAGACCGCGCACATCCGTCGTGACCTCACCTGGACGGTTGCCGGCGCGGGCCCCGGGCTGGTGGACCGCCGGGTGGAGATCACCGGGCCGACCGACCGCAAGATGGCCATCAACGCGCTGAACTCCGGCGCGAAGGTCTGGTTGGCCGACCAGGAAGACGCCACCAGCCCCACCTGGGCGAACGTCGTCGAGGGCCAGCTGACCCTGTTCGACCAGGTGCGCGGTCAGCTGAGCTTCACCAGCCCGGAGGGCAAGGAGTACGCCGTCACCGGCGACGCCACCGGCGCCACGCCCACCATCGTGATGCGCCCGCGCGGCTGGCAGCTGGTGGAGAAGAACCTGACGTTCGTCGACCGCGCGAACCGCCGCACGAACGCGTCCGGCAGCCTCGTCGACTTCGGGCTGTACTTCTTCCACAACGCGCAGCACCTGATCGCGGGCGGCAGCGGACCGTACTTCTACCTGCCGAAGCTCGAGAGCCACGTCGAGGCCCGTCTCTGGGACGACATCTTCAGTCACTCGGAGGACCGTCTCGGCATCGAGTACGGCACCATCCGCGCCACCGTGCTGATCGAGACGATCCAGGCCGCGTTCGAGATGGAGGAGATCCTCTACGAGCTGCGTGACCATTGCGCCGGCCTGAACGCCGGGCGTTGGGACTACATCTTCAGCATCATCAAGACGTTTCGCACCCGCGGGAGCCGGTTCGTCTTCCCCGACCGCAAGCAGATCACGATGACCGTGCCCTTTATGCGCGCGTACACCGAGCTGCTGGTGTCGACCTGCCACCGGCGCGGGGCGTATGCCGTCGGCGGGATGAGCGCGTTCATCCCGAACCGGCGGGATCCGGAGGTCACCCGGCGTGCCCTGGAGGCGGTGGCCGCCGACAAGAAGCGCGAGGCCACCGACGGCTTCGACGGCACCTGGGTGGCGCACCCGGACCTCATCCCGACGGCGCAGGCCGAGTTCGACCAGGTGCTCGGCGACCAGCCGAACCAGCTGCACCGCACCCGCGCCGAGGTGAGCGTCACGGCCGCCCAGCTGCTCGACGTGGAGTCCGTCGGCGGGCAGATCACCGAGGCCGGCGTTCACGACAACCTCACGATCGGGTTGCGCTACATCGAGTCCTGGCTGCGCGGCGTCGGCGCGGCGGCCATCGACAACCTGATGGAGGACGCCGCGACCGCGGAGATCTCCCGCTCACAGCTCTGGCAGTGGATCCACCACAACGCGATCACCGCCGAGGGCATCCGGATCGACGAAACCTGGGTCGAGGAACAGCTCGTCGACGTGTACGAGGCACTCGAGCGCACGCCCGGAGACCGGTTCGACGACGCGCTTGAGGTGTTCCGGGCATGCGCGCTCGAGCCCGAGTTCCCGACGTTCCTGACCGTGGGAGCGTACGCCCGCTACCTGTAGCCCTTGGCCGCGAAAGCGCGCACTCAGCCCGTTCAGCACTACTGAGGGGGCATCGTGCGCGCTCTCGCGTGCAGTGGTGGGCTGGTGGGGGCGTCGATAAGCTGGATCGGTGATCGAGATTCGCACGGCGATGGCGACGGATGCCGCGGCGCTGGCCGAGCTGGCCGTCGCCACCTTCGCGCTCGCCTGCCCGCCACACACCTCGGCCGAGGCCATCGCCGCGTTCCTGCGTGACGTGCTCGCGGAGGGCAACTTCGACGCCTACCTGGCCGACCCGGACCGGCTGATTCTCGTGGCCGAAGTGGCCGGGGAGGCCGGGGAGGCCGGGGAGGCCGGGGTCATGCTCGGCTACACGATGCTCGTATTCGCCGAGCCGGCCGATGACGATGCGCGGGCGGCGGCCACGATCCGACCCACGGCGGAACTGAGCAAGTGCTACCTGCGCGCCGAGACGCACGGCCGCGGGGTGGCGGCGGCCCTGATGAACGCGACCCTGGACGCCGCCCGGGCGCGGGGCGCGGCCGGCAGCTGGCTGGGCGTGAACCAGGAGAACGCTCGGGCCATTCGCTTCTACGAGAAGAACGGGTTCGTCACGGTCGGCGAGAAGCGCTTCCTGGTGGGCGAACGGTACGAGGACGACTTCGTGTTGGAGCGGGCGCTCTAACCGGTGCCCTCCGCCCCGGCCGCGCGGGCCGCGATCGACTGCTCCTTCATCCCCTTGATCTGCTCGTAGGCGGCGAGGGCCGCCCGTCTCGTCTCGCCGAGGTCGACGATCGGGGCCGGGTAGGCATCCGTGCCGTATTCCGGCACGTTCTGACGGATGTACTCCGCGTTTGGATCGAACTTCTTCGCCTGCAGCTCCGGGTTGAAGACCCGAAAAAAGGGGGCGGCGTCGGCGCCGGAACCGGCCACCCACTGCCAGCCGAACGGGTTGCTCGCGGCGTCGGCGTCGACGAGGGTGTCCCAGAACCACTGCTCGCCGAGCCGCCAGTCGATCAGCAGGTTCTTGATCAGGAACGATGCCGTCACCATGCGCACTCGATTGTGCATGCTGCCGGTGCGCCAGAGTTCTCGCATGCCGGCGTCGACGAGCGAGATCCCGGTGCGGCCGCGCTGCCAGGCTTCGAGCACGCGCTGGTCAAGTTTCGGCCAGGGGAAAGCGTCGAATTCGGGCCGCAGGTTGACGGTGGCGAGGGTGGGGTTGGTGAACAGCACGTGGTAGCTGAACTCCCGCCAGCCGATCTCGGTAAGGAATCGGGTCGCACTGGCCTGGGCGGGCCCGGTGAGGCCGATCCGGGCCCGCTCGGTCGCATGCCAGATCTGGAATGGACTGATCTCGCCCCAGCGCAAATGGGGCGAGAGTCGCGAGGTGACGGCCTGCGCCGGCTCGTCACGCTCGTCGCCGTATCGGCTGAGGGACTCGCTGAGGAAGATCTCGAGCAGGCGGTGAGCGGAGTCCTCGCCGGGCTGCCAGGTGGCCCGCAGCCCGGCCGCCCAGTCGGGCCGGGTCGGCAGGAGGCCCCAGTCGTCGAGTGCGTCGGAGGAGATCTCTCCGGGGAATCCGGGGATCGACTCGGGTGCGGGGTAGGGTGCGCGCGGCGGCGGGCCGGCCGTGCACGCCCGCCAGAAGGGGGTGAACACCGAGTAGGTGCCGCCCTGGCCGGTCTGGATCGTCCACGGCTCGAACAGGAGCGCGCCGGCAAAGCTGCGAGCCTCCGTTCCGGCCGCGGTGAGGCCCGACTTGATCCGGGTGTCCACCTCGCGCTCGGCGGCGCCGTAGCGGCGGTTCCAGAAGACGGCGTCGGCGCCGACGGATGCCGCGAGCGCCATGATCATGTCCTCGGCCGGCCCCCGGCGCAGCGTCAACCGGCCGCCGAGGCGTTCCAGCGAGTCGGCCAGTGAGGTGAGGCCTTCGTGAAGCCACCACCGGGCGGCGCCGCCGAGCGGCCGGATCCCGGCGGATTCCTCATCCAGCACGTACACCGTCACGATCGGCTTGCCGCGTTCGAGCGCGGCCTGCAGGGCCGGGTTGTCCGCGAGGCGCAGGTCGTCTCGGAACCAGACGAGGGACGGGCCGTCGCCGCTCACGAGCGCGGCCCGGCGGAGTCGGAGCCGGCAGAAGAGCCGGTCGGGTCATCCGTCACCCGCAGCACGATCTTGCCGCGGGTGTGCCCCTCCTCGATCAGGCGGTGCGCCGCCGCGCCGTCCGCGAGTGGGAACACCCGGTCCACGTGCACCCGAACGGCACCGTCGTCGATGAGTTCGGTGATGAAGTCGAGGGTGTGCCCGGAGGGCGCCACCTTGAAACCGGTCGCACGGATTCCTGCCGCCGCGGCCTCCGCCGCCATGGTCGGCCAGCTTCCGGTCGGCGCGTTCACCAGGATGCCGCCGGGGCGCAGCACGCCGAGCGACCGGGTGCCGGTGTCGTCGTGCACATTGCCGACCAGGTCGATCACCGCGTCCAGCCCGGAGAGCACATCCTCGAATCGGGTCTGGGTGTAATCGATGACGTCGTCGGCGCCGAGCTCGCGCAGGAAATCGAGGTTGCGGGTCGACCCGGTCGCGGTCACGTGGGCGCCGAAGGCCTTGGCGAACTGCACGGCGAAATGGCCGACCCCGCCGCTGCCGGCGTGGATCAGCATCCGTTGCCCGGGAGCCGCCGCGGCCAGGTCGACGACCATGCCCCACGCGGTGAGCGCCGCCACCGGTACGGCGGCCGCCTCGACGTGGCTGAGCCGCACGGGCTTGCGGGTGACGTTCAGGCTGGAGACGGTCACCAGCTCGGCGTAGCTGCCGGGGGTGCGGGGCACGCGGGCGATCCCGAAGACCGCGTCCCCGGGCTGCAACGGGAACGCCTCGTAGGGCGCGCTGACCACGACGCCGCTGAAATCGAGTCCGAGCACGGCCGGGTAGGCGGGGATGGCCTTGGTGACGCCGCCGCCGGCCCTGGTCTTGGCATCGATCGGGTTGAGTCCGGCGGCGACGACCCGCACCAGGAGTTCATCGAAAATCGCGATCGGGGCGTCCACCTCGGCCAGGTGCAGCTCGTCGGCCGGGCCGGGGCGGTCGATCACGAGGGCGCGCATGGTCGGTGGGTGATTCGTGGCGTTTCCCATCTGCCCATTCTCTCGTGGGTTGCACGTCGCCGGGGCACAACCGGAACAAACAGGCCCATCCCGGTGTGCCTCGAATTGGGGGTGCAGGAGGCCGAATCTGGTGGCGGGGAGGTCTGGCTGGAAGGGGGGCCGGGCGCATAGTCTGTCCACATAAAGGGGGACCGACCCCGGTGTGAGGAAGAGTCCCTGGTTTCCCGCATCCGGTCTCTCTTGGGTTCGGTCCGTACCCCCACCGAGCCAGTACTCAGCACTCCGCCCGGCTCTTCTGAAAAAGTCGTACCGCACCCGAAGCGGCGCGAACTTGCTCGATCAGTAGTGGCGTGACGCCGAGGGGAAAGCCGCCTGCGACACCCGGCACGCGGCTTTCCCGCGGGCATCCGCGCGCTGCGACACCGGTGGACGACCGGTCAGGCCTGCGCGGGCGGTGGACCCGAGGTGGTCTGCTGGTTGAGCAGGGCGATCAGGTTGTTGGCATACCCCACCAGGATCGCGATCTGGTCTTCGTCACGGTCGATCCACCGGCACTCGGGCTCGGCGTTCACGGGCACGAAGTCCTGGTGCTGCTCCCAGACGAGCAGGGTGCGCTCGGCGCCGAGCACGTACTGCTGCCACCACACCTGACGCAGGTACGAGCGCGGGATGCTGCGCCAGGCCTTGCTCGTCGTCTTGATCTCGGCCAGCTCAAGGCCGCCGGCTCCCTGGCCCGAACCGGTGCCGACGCCGTCGGGGGTGGCCAGGTGCCGCCGGTGGTGGGCCGCGTGGAACAGGGCCGTGCTGGGCTCGATGCCGTAGCGCCCGAGCACCCAGGCCGCGATCTCGGGCTCCCGGGCGCGCCCGTGTTCCGTGAAGCTGTTGCCGTTGAAGTTGCTGCCGTTGAGCTTGTCGTAGACCGCGGTCTGCAGCGATTTCGGGGTGGCGAGCTTGGCGACATCCGTGGCCGTGATCCCCTGGGCGCGGGCCCGCAGCCAGGTCACCCGGTCGGTGGAATCGGCAACGATGCGCCGGAGGTGCGCCGCGGCGACCAGGGGCGCCACCGGCCGGGCGGCGGCGGGCGACGGATGCACCTCCTCATCGAACAGGGAGAGCAGCTGGTTCGTCACTGTTCCATTGTGCCTGTTCGCTGGGCCTGCCCACGCCGGGCGGCATCAGCCGTCGCGCTCTGGCTGCGGGGCGACAGCGGACGGATGACGGTTTCGCGTCACAGCAGACACCAAGACTGCGCATAGCCGATTCATAGCCAACACTCGGATACTGGTGATCATGAGCACGAGCGAGAACGAGCGAGCGGTCCGCTCACCGCGACTGACCAGGGCGGACGGCAGCGCCATCCGGGTGCTCGTGGTCGACGACGAACCCACGCTGACCGATCTGCTCCAGATGGCGCTGCGCTATGAGGGCTGGGAGGTGCGCACGGCCGGCGAGGGGCGTCAGGCGCTCACGATCGCCCGCGAATTCCGGCCGGATGCGATCGTGCTCGACGTCATGCTGCCCGACATCGACGGCCTGCAGGTGTTGCAGCGCATGCGGGCGACCGGCCACGAGACGCCCGTGCTCTTCCTCACGGCCAAGGACTCCCTCGACGACCGGCTCAAGGGCCTGACGGCCGGCGGCGACGACTACGTCACCAAACCGTTCAGCCTCGAAGAGGTCGTCGCCCGGCTCCGCGGGCTCATCCGCCGGTCCACCCTCACCGTGGCCGACTCTATGGATCCCCGCATTTCGGTCGGCGACCTCACCCTCGACGAGGACAGCTACGAGGTGTTTCGTGGGGGAGACGTGATTGAGCTGACCGCCACCGAATTCGAACTGCTGCGCTTCCTGATGCGCAACCCCCGGCGGGTGCTCAGTAAGGCCCAGATCCTCGACCGGGTGTGGAGCTATGACTTCGGCGGCAAATCCTCCGTCGTCGAGATCTACATCTCCTATTTGCGCAAGAAGGTCGATGCCGGCCGCGTGCCGATGATCCACACGGTGCGTGGCGCCGGCTATATGTTGAAGACCGCCTCGTGACCCCGAATTCTCCCCGCGAGCCGGGCGCTCGCCGGCCACGCGCGCCGTGGACCCTGCGCCGGCGGCTGGTGCTCGCCGTCGTCGGCCTCCTAGCCCTGGTCAGCATCGGTATCGGGATGGTCAGCGTCGCCATTCTCCGTGCCTCCCTGATCGACGGCCTCGACCAGCAGCTGCAAAGCGCGTCGGACCGTTCAGGCGCCGTGATCGACGTGCGTCGGGATGCGGACGACGAGGGCGGCAACGGGGCATTCATCACACCGACGGCGCAAATGATTCTGTCCGGTCCGGCCCAGCAGCCCGGAACACTGGCCCTGGTCTACGACGGCTCGACCGTCACGGCCGGCTACACGGAGGAGGAGAGCGGGGAGATCGCCAAGCTGACCGGTGAGCAGGTGCAGTTGCTGGCCGAACAGGTACGGGAATCGACCGCGGTGACGGTGCACCTCGGCGAAGACGCCGGCAGCTACCGGGTCAGGGCCGACACGAACGGTAACGGCACCCTCTACCTGGTGGGCCTGCCGCTCTCCGGGGTGCAGAACACGGTCACCCAGCTGGGCATCATCATCGCGGTGGTCTCCCTGGTCGGAATCCTCATCGTCGCGATTCTGGCCACCTGGATCGTGCGGCTCGCCCTGCGCCCTCTGGTGCGCGTGACCGAGACGGCGGCGCGGGTGTCCGAGCTCCCCCTGGACCGGGGGGAGGTCTCGCTCGTCGACCGGGTACCGGTCGCCGACACCGACCCCCGCACCGAGGTCGGCCGGGTGGGATCGGCGCTGAACCGCATGCTCGACCACGTCGACGTGGCGCTCGAGACCCGTCAGGCCAGCGAACGCAAGGTGCGCCAGTTCGTCGCCGACGCCAGCCACGAGCTGCGCACGCCACTGGCGTCGATCCGCGGCTACGCCGAACTCACCCGCCGCTCCGACCAGGAACTGCCGCCGGACGCGCTGCATTCCCTGGGGCGGATCGAGTCGGAGTCGGTGCGGATGACCGGCCTGGTCGAAGACCTGCTGCTCCTCGCCCGTCTCGACGAGGGCCGGGAGCTGGTCAGCGGCCCGGTCGACCTGACCAGCCTGCTCGTGGACGTCGTCAGTGACGCCCACGCCGCCGGCCCGGGACGGGTGCTGGGCCTGGAGTTGCCCGACGAGCCGGTGGAAATCGTCGGTGATGCCGCGCGGCTGCACCAGGTGTTCGCCAACCTGCTCGCCAACGCGCGCATCCACACGCCCCCCGAGACCACGGTCGACGTGGCCCTCGCTCGCCAGAACGACCGCGTCATCGTGACGGTGACGGATGACGGCCCCGGCATCCCCGAGAACCTCCGGTCCACACTGTTCGAGCGTTTCGCCCGCGGCGACAGCACGCGCTACCGGGGAACAGGCAGCACGGGCCTCGGCCTGGCCATCGTCCACGCGGTCGTGGCCGCGCACCAGGGCGAGATCGAGGTCGAGAGCCGCCCGCGCTTCACCTGCTTCCGCGTCACCCTTCCCCTCTCCTGAGCTGAGGGGCAACGGATGCCGATTTGCACCGGCCTCCTCCATCCCGTATCGTGGGCGACAGCCAAAGACCGCCGGTTATTGCCGTGTAGAAATGCACAGGCAATCGAAGGTTCATTCACGTGAACGGCCCGCGCAGGATTCGAAGTCAGACTGCATTCCTCCGGAATGCGCTCCCAGCTCCGGCGCCTGCGTCGGAGCTTTTTTCATGTCTGCTCCCCGGGCTACCGGCACATGAAACCAAGAGGAGCGCCATGGCGAACAAGGAAGCAACGGTCGCCGAGCTTACGGAGAAATTCCAGAGCTCGACCGCCGTTCTGCTCACCGAGTACCGCGGTCTCACTGTTGCGCAGCTCAAGTCGCTGCGCGTTTCCATCAGTGCGGACGCCACGTACGCCGTGGTGAAGAACACGCTGACCAAGATTGCGGCGAACAACGCCGGCATCACGTCGTTTGACGACGAGCTTGTCGGTCCGTCCGCAATCGCATTCGTTCACGGAGACCCTGTCGCCGTTGCGAAGACCCTGCGTGCCTTCACCAAGGCAAACCCTCTCCTGGTAGTGAAGGGTGGTTACTTCGACGGTAACCCGCTCACCGCCGCAGAGGTAGGCAAGCTCGCCGACCTCGAGTCCCGCGAAGTGCTGCTGGCCAAGCTGGCCGGCGCATTCAAGGCCTCGCTGTTCGGAGCCGCATATCTGTTCAACGCACCGCTGTCGAAGGCTGTTCGCACCATCGACGCGCTGCGTGAGAAGCAGGAGTCCGCGAACTAGGCATCTGCCTGGCATCGCGGTGAGTAACTAAGAAACTATAGGGAGAAAAATCATGGCAAAGCTTTCCACCGAGGAATTGCTCGAACAGTTCAAGGGCCTCACCCTCATCGAACTCTCCGAGTTCGTCAAGGCGTTCGAGGAGACCTTCGAGGTCACCGCCGCTGCACCGGTCGCCGCTGCCGGCGCTGCCGGTCCCGCCGCCCCCGCTGAAGAGGTCGAAGAGCAGTCCGCTTTCGACGTCATCCTCGAGGCTGTCGGCGACAAGAAGATCCAGGTCATCAAGGTTGTGCGCGAGCTCACCAGCCTGGGCCTCGGCGAGGCCAAGGCCGTCGTCGATGGCGCGCCGAAGGCCGTCCTCGAAGGCGTTTCCAAGGAAGCCGCTGAAAAGGGCAAGGCTGCTCTCGAAGCTGCCGGCGCCACCGCCGTCCTCAAGTAGTCGGGGCCCCGCGAGGGGTTCTCTACTTCTCGTAGAGGCGTGACGGCGCAAGCCGTGCTCACACAGAAGGCGTCGCATCCATCGGATGCGGCGCCTTCTGTCGTTCTGCCCGTTCCGTCAGGCCCGACGCACGGTCAGGCCCCGTGGGTGAGCCGTGGGCCGCTGGTGCTCGAGCGGATGACCAGGTTCGTGGGCAGCCGGGTCAGGTGATCCTCGTCGCCGTGCTGAGTGGGGTTCTCCAATTCCGCCAGGAGGGCCTGCACCGCGAGCCGGCCCTGTGTGCGCGGGTGCTGCTCGAGGGTGGTCAGACGGAACATATCGGCATACGGATGTCCGTCGATCCCGATCACGGACAGGTCGGCCGGCACCTGGATGCCCAGTTCCCTGGCGGCGATGATCAAACCGATCGCGATCTCGTCGCTCGCGGCGAAGACCGCGGTGGGGCGGGTGCGCGGGTCGCCGAACACGGCGAGGCCCACGTCGTAGCCGCCCGGCATCGTGAACTCGCAGGCGTAGAACAGGCCCGAGCGTTCGGTGGGTAGGCCGGCGGCGCTCATGGCGGCGTAGAAACCGGTGAGCCGGTTGCTGTGCACCTGGAAGTCCATCTCGTCTTCTTTGCTGCCGCCGATGTGCACGATGTCCGTGTGCCCCAGGCTGAGCAGGTGCTCGGTGGCGAGCCGGGCCGCGGCAACGTCGTCGATGGCGATCGTGTCCACGCCGCGGATCGGTCCGCCGATTCCAACCAGCGGGCGGCCCAGGCGGTGCAGCAGGGTGACCTCCTCATCGCTGAGCGCCACACCGACCGAGATGACTCCATCGAAGCGTTTGCGCGCGAGGAAGTACTCGAAGACCCGCTCCCGTTCGGGTGAGGGTGCCGGCAGGTTGTAGAGGGTCATGTCGTATCCCTCGTCCAGCAGCGCCTGTTCCATGCTTTCCAGAACCTCGGAGAAAAACCAGCGGCTGATGAACGGGATGATCACGCCGATGCTCTTGGTTCGGCCGGTGACGAGGCTGGCCGCGTTGGGTGACGCGACGTAACCGATCTCCCTGGCTGCGGCGATGACCTTGATCCGGGTCTGCTCCGATACATAGCCACGACCGCTCAGGGCACGGGAGGCTGTGGCCTTCGCGACGCCGGCGAGGCGTGCGACATCCGCAATTGCGCTCATTCCAGCCTCCGCCCTTGGACCCGTTTCCAACACTGTACAGCTCTGGCAGGCCCGCTGGAACCGGTTCCACTATATGCGCCGGAATGCGACACGTCCCGGCGAACGAACTTTCGAAGGTTACGTGGCGGGAGTGCGATCTTTGCCATTCCGTGACAAATTTGATCTTGCGATTCGGCCCGGCGTACCGTAACTTGTGGTGTGGAACCGGTTCCTTATCTGATCGTTTTCGGCACACAAGCTGTTCCTGCAGCACCTGGGTGTTTGTCCGGGGATATCCCCGGCGCATCTTCATCAAACTCAACGAGGAGGAAAAATGCGGTCATTCCACCGCCGAATCACAGCACCCATCGCCATTGCGGCGATCGCCGGTCTGACCCTGGCCGGCTGTTCCGGTGGCCCCGGCAGCACGAACACCGACTCCGGAGCTGAAGGCGACGGCGTCGTCTCCGTCTACGGCACCATCGGTGACACCGAGGCCAAGCTCCTCGAGGAGTCCTGGGCTGCCTGGGAAGAAGAGAACAACATCGACATCCAGTACGAGGCGTCGAAGGAGTTCGAGGCCCAGATCGCCATCCGCGCCCAGGGTGGCAGTGCTCCCGACATCGCGATCTTCCCGCAGCCCGGCCTGATGGCCGACCTTGCCAGCCGCGACTTCCTCAAGCCCGCCCCGAAGGCCGTCGAAGACAACGTCGACGAGTTCTGGTCCAAGGACTGGAAGGCCTACGGCACCGTCGGGGACACGTTCTACGGCGCGCCACTGATGGCCAGCGTCAAGGGCTTCATCTGGTACTCCCCGGCTAAGTTCACCGAGTGGGGTGTCGAAGTTCCCGAGACCTGGGACGAACTCCTCGCCGTGACGAAGACCATCCAGGAGAAGACCGGCAGCGCGCCGTGGTGCGCCGGATTCGGCTCGGGCGACGCCACCGGCTGGCCGGGCACGGACTGGGTCGAAGACCTCGTCCTGCGTCAGGCCGGAGCGGAGACCTACGACAAGTGGGTTGCCAACGAGATCCCGTTCACGGACCCCGCAATCAAGGCCGCCTTCGACTCCGTCGGAGAAATCCTGCTGAACCCGGCCAACGTCAACGCCACGTTCGGTGACGTCCGCTCGATCAACAGCACCCCGTTCGGTGACGTGGCCACGCCGCTCGCCGCCGGAACCTGCGCGCTGCACCACCAGGCATCCTTCTTCGACGGCTTCATCACGGATGCCGGCGGAGAGGTCGGTCCCGACGGTGACGTCTGGGCCTTCATCACCCCGGCCGAAGAGGCCGGCAGCCAGGCCGTGACCGGTGGTGGCGAGATCGTCGCCGCATTCGCGGATGATGCCGACACCCAGGCCGTTCAGACGTACCTCTCCAGCGACGACTGGGCGAACAGCCGGGTGAGCCTTGGTGGAGTCATCAGCGCCAACTCGGGTCTGGACCCGGCCAACGCGAAGAGCCCCATCCTGCAGGAAGCCATCAAGATCCTTCAGGACCCGGAGACCACCTTCCGCTTTGACGCCTCCGACCTGATGCCCGGCTCCGTGGGCGCCGGCACCTTCTGGAAGGGAATGGTCAACTGGATCAACGGAGCCCCGACCGACGAGGTGCTCACCAGCATCGAAGCCGGCTGGCCCTCCAGCTAGTTCGATTCGGAACCAGCCCAACTAACAGCACCACAACCGTGCGGGTCGTCCTTCTGAAAAGGGGCGACCCGCACCCCCCTGCTGGTGTACCGTGGCGGTAGTTTTCCGCCCCACCAGCAAACTGTGAGCCCGCAGTCGTACTCGAGAGGTTTCATATGTCGGCGTTCCTTGCCTGGCTGGCTGACTTGCCGCCCCTGGTCCAAGTCCCCATCATCATCCTCGCGTTCGTCGCCCTGGTGGCCGCGATCCTGTTCTTCGTCGAGATAGCCCCGCGCAAGGGCACCGGCTTCACCGTCATCCGTCTCGCCGTCTGCGTCGCCGCACCGCTGCTCATCCTGCTCGCCGCGGGATCGTACTGGTGGGCCATCGCCGCGGCCGCCGTTCTCGGCGGAGTCTTCTTCATCGTCGACTACCGTTCACGCTCCGGCGCCGGCTACCTCTTCCAGCTCTTCGGCTTCCTCGCACCGGCCATCCTGCTCCTCATCGTCGGACTCATCATCCCGACCATCCAGACCACGGTGCAGGCGTTCATGAACTCCCGCGGAACCGAGTTCATCGGCCTCGACAACTTCGTCTGGGTGTTCACCCAGCCGGAGGCCATCCGCACGGTGCTCAACACGATCGTCTGGGTGCTCATCACTCCGCTCGTGTCCACGGTCGCCGGCCTGGCCTACGCGGTATTCATCGACAAGAGCCGCGGCGAGAAGTACTTCAAGATCATGGTCTTCATGCCCATGGCCATCTCTTTCGTCGGGGCGTCCATCATCTGGCGCTTCGTGTACACGGCCCGGCCGGCCGACCAGAACCAGATCGGCCTGCTCAACCAGGTTGTGGTGTGGTTCGGCGGCCAGCCCGTCGACTTCCTCGCCAACGCACCCTGGAACACGGTCTTCCTGATCGTCGTGCTGATCTGGGTGCAGACCGGATTCGCCATGGTCGTGCTCTCCGCCGCCATCAAGGGTGTGCCTGCCGAGCAGATGGAGGCCGCCGAACTCGACGGCACCAACGCCTGGCAGAAGTTCACCAACGTCACGGTGCCCGGCATCCGCGGCGCCCTCGTCGTCGTGTTGACGACGATCTCCATTGCCTCCCTCAAGGTCTTCGACATCGTCCGGACCATGACCGCAGGCGCCAACGACACCAGCGTCATCGCGAACGAGATGTACACGCAGTTCAAGAACTTCGAGCAGGGCCGGTCCGCCGCCTTCGCCGTGATCCTGTTCCTGCTCGTGCTCCCGATCGTCGTCTACAACGCCCGCCAGATTCAGAAGCAGAGGGAAATCCGATGAGCGCGATTCTTCCGGTTGAGCTCCCCGTCGACACGAACACCAAGAGCCAAATTCGCCGAGGCGAGCGCCGCCAGGAGTTCGCGGCGGCCAAGCGCACCAAGAAGCGGTTGACCAGCCGGGGCGCCACGATCGCGGCGCTCGTGATCGCCGTGCTCTGGACCGTTCCGACCTTCGGGCTCTTCGTCTCCTCCTTCCGCCCGGCGCAGGAGGTGCGCACCACCGGCTGGTGGACGCTCTTCTCGAACTGGGGTCTGACCCTCGACAACTACAGCGATGTGCTCCAGGCCGGCAACAGTCAGCTGAATCTGGCCGGTGCGTTCATCAACTCGATCGCGATCACCCTGCCGGCCACACTGCTGCCGCTGATCATCGCCAGCCTCGCCGCCTACGCATTCGCCTGGATAGACTTCCGCGGCAAGAACGTGCTGTTCATCGCGGTGTTCGCGCTGCAGATCGTTCCGCTGCAGATGGCCCTCGTGCCGCTCCTGCAGTTCTTCTCGCGGGGTGAGGTCTTCGGCTTCCCGGTGGTCTCCTCGATCAGCGACGCCGGCGGCTACTCGCAGGTGTGGATCGCGCACACGATGTTCGCCCTGCCGCTGGCCATCTACCTTCTGCACAACTTCGTATCGGAGATTCCTGCCGACGTCATCGAGGCGGCGCGGGTGGACGGCGCCGGTCACGGGCAGATTTTCTTCCGCATCGTGCTGCCGCTGACCATGCCGGCGATCGCATCCTTCGCCATTTTCCAGTTCCTCTGGGTCTGGAACGACCTGCTCGTGGCGCTGATCTTCGCGGACGGTGCGGTGGCCCCGATGACCAAGCTGCTGGCCGAGATCACCGGTACCCGAGGCCAGGACTGGCACCTTCTCACGGCCGGCGCGTTCATCTCGATCCTGGTCCCGCTGATCGTGTTCTTCTCCCTGCAGCGCTACTTCGTGCGCGGCCTGTTGGCCGGTTCGACGAAGGGCTAGCCGCATCAGCGACTGTGCCCGTTCCGCCGCTGGCGCCCACCCGGGCCGTTGCCGTCCGGAACGGGCACATTTGTGTGCCGCGCGGGAGTTTAGAGTGAATTCATGAGTGGAATGCACGGTGGCGGCGGCCGACGGGGGCGGGTCAGCGGCGCGGATGTCGTGGCTCAGCGGGCCGAGAACGCCGAGGCCCCGCGCATCCCGAATCTGCTGCGCCGGATCATCGGCCTGTTCGCGCCGCACCGCGCGAAGCTCACGGTCACCGTGGTTCTCGTGTTCATCAGCGCGGCGCTCTCCGTCGTGCCGCCCCTGCTCGTGCAGCGGGCCTTCGACGAGGGGCTCTTCCCGCCCGGCGGCAGCCCGGACGTGCAGCGTCTCGCCGTGCTCGTGGGGGTGATGATCGCCATCTACCTGGGGACGCAGTTGCTCGGTGTCTGGCAGACCTGGCTCACCGCCACGGTCGGCAACTCGGTGATGGGTGCCCTCCGGGTGCGCCTGTTCACCCACTTGCAGGCGATGGAGCTGAGCTTCTTCACGCGAACGAAGACGGGCGTCATCCAATCCAGGCTGCAGAACGATGTCGGCGGCGTCGCGAGCGTGCTCACCAACACCATCTCCAGTCTGCTCGGCAACGCCGTGACCGTGATCGCGGCGCTCGTCGCGATGCTCCTGCTGAGCTGGCAGCTGGCGATCGTCGCCATCATTCTGATGCCCGTGCTCGTCTTTGCCCAGCGCCGGGTCGGCCAGGTGCGGGCCCGCATCGCGTCCAGGACGCAGGAGTCGCTCTCGGATATGACGGCGATCACGCAGGAGACGCTGAGCGTGTCCGGCATTCTCCTCTCGAAAAGCTTCACCCGCCAGAAGACCGAGATCCATCGGTATGCCGACGAAAACGCCAACCAGGTCACGTTGCAGATCAGCCAGCAGATGAGCGGACAATGGTTTTTCGCCATGGTGAGCATCTTCCTCTCCAGCATCCCGGCGATCGTCTACCTCGTGGCCGGTCTGCTGATGGGCAGCGGAACGACCGACATCACGGCGGGCACGATCGTGGCCTTCACGACCGTGCAGTCACGGCTGCTGTTCCCGCTGCTCGGCCTGATGCGCGTCGCCCTCGACCTGCAGACCTCGAGCGCCCTGTTCGCCCGCATCTTCCAGTACCTCGACCTCCGGCCCGCGATCCGCGACGCCCCCGACGCCGCTCCCGTGCCGGCCCGCGGCGAGGCCGTCGGCCGGGTCGCCTTCGACGGGGTCACCTTCGCCTACCCGGATGCCGGCGCGGAATCGCGCCCCACCCTGGACGACGTCTCCTTCACGATCGAGCCCGGCCAGTTCGCGGCTTTCGTCGGCCCGTCCGGGGCAGGCAAGACCACCGTGTCCTATCTGATCCCGCGCTTCTACGAGGCCTCGGCCGGGCGGGTACTCTTCTCCGGCGTCGACGTGCAGGGCCTCCAGCAGCAGTCCCTCGTCTCCCACATCGGCATCGTCAGCCAGGAGACCTACCTCTTCCACGCGACCATCGCCGAGAACCTCCGCTACGCGAAACCGGACGCGACGGATGCCGAGCTCGAGGCCGCCGCCCGATCGGCGAGCATCCACGACACGATCGCATCCTTCCCCGCCGGCTACGACACCCTGGTGGGGGAGCGCGGCTACCGGCTCTCCGGCGGCGAGAAGCAGCGCATCGCCATCGCGCGGGTGCTGCTCAAAGACCCCGAGGTGCTGATCCTCGACGAGGCCACCAGCGCCCTCGACGCCATCTCCGAGCGCGTCGTTCAGGCCGCCCTGGACACCGCCTCCCGCGGGCGCACGACAATCGCCATCGCGCACCGGCTGTCGACCATCGTGTCCGCCGACGTCATCTTCGTCGTCGACGCCGGCCGGATCGTAGAGAGGGGCACCCACGCCGAACTGCTCGCCGACGACGGCGTCTACGCGCGGCTGTACTCGAAGCAGGTCACGTCGCCGGTGCCCACGCCGCCCACGCCGATAGAGTTGACACGGCTCGAATCCGTGACGAAGAACCCTCGATGAAGGACTCTCGATGAAAATTGCCGACACCGTTCTCGACCTCATCGGTGACACCCCCCTGGTCAGGCTGCACAAGGTGACGGCTGACATCAGCGCCACCGTGCTGGTCAAGCTGGAGTACCTGAACCCGGGCGGCTCAGCGAAGGACCGCATCGCGGTGCGCATCATCGATGCCGCCGAGCGGGACGGCCTCCTGCTCCCCGGCGGCACCATCGTCGAGCCGACCTCGGGCAACACGGGCGTCGGCCTCGCTCTCGTTGCCCAGCAACGCGGCTACAAGTGCGTGTTCGTGCTGCCGGAAAAGGTGGGCGAGGACAAGCGCAACGTGCTCACGGCCTACGGCGCGGAGATTGTGGTGACCCCGACATCCGTCGCCCCCGACCACCCGGACTCCTATTACAGCGTGTCCGACCGGCTGGCCCGGGAGATCCCGGGGGCTTTCAAGCCCAACCAGTACTTCAACCCGAACGGCCCGCTCAGCCACTACGAGACGACCGGGCCCGAGATCTGGCGGGACACCGACGGCACGGTCACCCACTTCGTCGCGGGCGTCGGCACCGGCGGCACCATCACGGGTACCGGACGGTACCTGCGCGAGGTCTCGGGAGAGAGCGTGCGCATCATCGGCGCCGATCCGGAGGGCTCGGTGTACTCCGGCGGCACCGGCCGGCCGTATCTGGTCGAGGGCGTGGGCGAGGACTTCTGGCCGGGCGCCTACGACCCGGAGGTCGTGCACGAGGTGATCGCCGTCTCCGACGCCGACTCCTTCGCGATGACCCGCCGGCTCGCCCTCGAAGAGGGCATTCTGGTCGGCGGTTCGAGCGGCATGGCCGTCGTCGCCGCCCTGCGCGCGGCGAGAACCCTCGGCGCCGACGACACCATCGTCGTGCTGCTGCCCGACGGCGGGCGTGGCTACCTGGGCAAGATCTTCAATGACGGCTGGATGCGCAGCTACGGTTTCAGCAACGCGCCCGCCGGGCACACGGTCGGTGACCTGCTCTCGTCCAAGACCGGCGCCCTGCCGCCGTTCGTCTACGTGCACCCCAGCGCCACGGTGCACGACGCCATCGGAGTCATGACCGAGGCCAGCGTCTCCCAGGTGCTGGTGCTCACCGAAAAGCCCCCGGTGGTGATGGGTGAGGTCGTCGGTGCGATCGACGAACGCCGGCTGATGGAACTCGTCTTCTCCGGCGAAGCGAAACTGGCGGACCGCGTCGGCGAGTTCGTCGGCGACTCCCTCCCGCTGATCGGGGTGAACGAGCCCGTCGTGGCCGCGCGCGCCGCCTTCGCCGGCCACGATGCGCTGCTCGTCACCGACGGTGGCAAACCTCTCGGCGTCATCACCCGCCACGACCTGCTCACCTACCTGAGCGCCTGAACAGCATGACTAAGGACGAATCAATGGCTCGCACACGAAACTTCGACACCCTCGCCATCCACGCCGGGCAGGAATTCGACCCGACGACCGGCGCCGTGATCCCGCCCATCTACCAGACGTCCACGTATGTGCAGGAGAGCATCGGTCACCTGCGCGGCGGCTACGAGTACAGCCGCGGTGGCAACCCGACCCGCACCGTGCTTGAGACCCTGCTGGCCGCGTTGGAGGGCGGAAAGCACGGCCTCTCCTTCGCCAGCGGGCTCGCCGCGGAGGACACCATCCTGCGCGCGCTGCTCGCACCGGGCGACCACATCGTGCTCGGCAACGACGTCTATGGCGGCACGCACCGGCTGATCAACCGGGTGCACGGTGCCTGGGGCATCCTCAACTCCACCGTGGAGATGAGCGACCTCGCCGCCGTCGAACAGGCCATCATTCCGGGCGAGACGAAGATCCTCTGGGTGGAGACGCCCAGCAACCCGCTGATGAAGGTCTGCGACATCGCCGCTCTGGCCCGGATCGGCCACCGTTTCGGCGTGACCGTGATCGTGGACAACACGTTCGCCTCGCCCGCGCTGCAGCAGCCGTTGGCCTTGGGGGCCGACGTCGTCGTGCACTCCACCACGAAGTACCTCGGTGGCCACTCCGACGTGCTCGGCGGCGCCCTGATCATCAACGACGACGAGCTCGCCGAGAAGGCCCAGTTCCTGCAGTTCGCCGCCGGTCCCGTCTCGGCCCCGATGGATGCCTGGCTCACCGTGCGCGGAATCAAGACCCTCTCGGTGCGGATGGACCGCCACTGCAGCAATGCCCAGGCGATCGCCGAGCACCTGCAGGGCCACCCGGCGATCGACCGGGTCTACTACCCCGGCCTGCCGACGCACCCGGGCCACGAGCTGGCGAAAAAGCAGATGAGCGGCTTCGGCGGCATGCTGTCGATCTCCTTCGTGGGCGGCGCGGCCGCGGCGCGTTCCTTCGCCGAGGCCACGCAGCTGTTCCAGCTGGCCGAATCGCTCGGCGGCGTGGAATCGCTGGTCAACTATCCCTCCGAGATGACTCACGCGTCGGTGCGCGGCACCGAACTCGAAGTGGCGGACAACATCATCCGGTTGTCCGTGGGCATCGAAGACGTCGCCGACCTCATCGACGACATCGACCGGGCGCTCGCGGCCGTTTAGGCGGACAGGTCCGTACAGCCGCGGCGGCCCTGGCTGCCGGGGATGATGAGGACCGGTGACCGTCGGCGCGCAAGGCATCGTATTCCGCTGGATGAATCAATCCCGGCCCACCATGCCCCCACTGGCATTCGTCGTCGATCCGGTGCGTTTGCCCGGTCACCCCGTCGCAGGGGGCGCGGTAGGGGGCCGCAGTGAGGTGCCTCGCGCAGCCTCTTCGGAGTGCATACTTGATCTGCGTTCACAATTGTGACCGTGCACATGCCGACGAGGTCTTCCTGTGACTATCGATCTGCCCAAGGGGCGTGCCCCGAGCATCCGTGATGTGGCGCGCCTCGCGGGGGTCTCGCATCAGACCGTTTCGCGCGTGCTCAACGACCATCCCAGCATCCGTGATTCCACCAAGGCGAAGGTGTTGCAGGTCATGGAAGACCTGCAGTACCGGCCGAACCGGGCGGCCCGCGCGCTGTCGCGCGGGCGTTCGCGCACCATCGGCTTGCTCTCGGCGGAGAGTGCCTACGGGCCGGCCAGCAGCATCGCCGCCATTCAGGACGCTGCCCAGGAAGCCGGCTATTACGTCAACACCGCGAACCTCACATCCGTCGACACGGAGTCGATCGAGGCGGCGCTGGAGCATCTGATGAACCAGTCCGTGGAGGGCATCGTCGTGATCGCGCCGCAGGTGCGGGTTTTCGACGCCCTGGAACAGCTGTCCATCGACGTGCCGTTCGTTACCCTGCAGTCCACCGGCCGCTTCGATAATTCCCTGTCCGTCGACCAGATGACCGGTGCCAGACAGGCCACGCGGCACCTGATCGACCTCGGTCATCGGAGTATCTACCACCTTGCCGGACCCCAGGACTGGATCGAGGCCGAGGCCCGAATGCGTGGTTTTCTCGACGAGATGTGGGAAATGGATGTGCCGACCATGGCGCCGATTCTGGGCGACTGGACCGCCGACTTCGGATACCGTGCCGGACGGGAATTGCTCCGGAGGCGGGACTTCACGGCCATCTTCGCGTCGAATGATCTGATGGCGCTCGGGTTCATGCACGCCTGCCGGGAGGCGGGCCTCGACCTGCCCCGCGACATGAGTATCGTCGGCTACGACGATATTCCCGAAGCGGCACACTTCTGGCCACCGCTCACGACAGTGCGCCAAGACTTCGCCGAACTCGGGCGGCGGTGCATCGCCCTCTTGCTCAGCAACCTTAGCGGCGGCGTGCCGATCGAGCGGAGCGACCCGATCGTTCCCGAGCTCATCGTGCGCGGCTCGACCGCACCGCCCGCGTTCTGAATTCGGAACATGCGCGACTTCGCCGCGATCACCGGTGACTGGTTCGCCTGCCTCCGCATCTTTCCCCGGAGTTCTGTGAGCGCATTCTCGAGCATTTCCCTGTTTCCGCCCAGCGTTACAGAAGCCGTATGCCGCACCGCCGGGACCGTCCGTGAGCCGGCTGGGCTCGGCGGAATGTCCTGACCTCCGACCCCGCTCATCGGAGCAACAGCCTGTTACGCAAGCGTGACAAAACGAAACTTGACACCGGGACTGTCACCGGGTCTATAGTGTCAATGTGATCGGTCACATGGACCCGAATCCAACACTTTTTTTCAAACGCATGACATTGAGGTCAAGCTTGTGAGCACACTTTTTCACCTGCCCGGCAGCTCCGCTGCCGCCCTGCTGAGCGGGAGCGGGATGAGCCTTCGCGCGTCCATCTCGTTGTCGATAGGGGATACCGGCAGCGGCCCCGGGCGTGAGGAGTCCAACGATGTCCACTGACCACGTAATCCTGGAGATGCGTTCCATCACCAAGGAGTTTCCCGGGGTCAAGGCCCTGTCTGACGTCTCCATCACGGTGAATCACGGCGAGATCCACGCGATCTGCGGTGAGAACGGTGCCGGCAAATCCACCCTGATGAAAGTGCTCTCCGGGGTCTACCCCTCCGGCACATACACGGGCGACATCATCTACCAAGGTCAGAACGTGCACTTCAAGGACATCCGCTCGAGCGAAGAAGCGGGCATCGTCATCATCCACCAGGAACTGGCGCTCATCCCGGAACTCTCCATCACCGAGAACATCTTCCTCGGCAACGAGCCGACCAAGTGGGGTGCAATCGACTGGATCACCGCCAAGAAGACGGCACTCGAGCTGTTGGCGCGCGTCGGGCTGCGGGACGACCCCGACACCCTGATCAAGAACATCGGCGTCGGCAAGCAGCAGCTGGTCGAGATCGCCAAGGCCCTCAACAAGTCGGTCAAGGTGCTCATCCTCGATGAGCCGACCGCGGCCCTGAACGAGTCGGACTCCATGCATCTGCTGGACCTGATCCGCGGGCTCAAGGGCAAGGGAATCAGCTCGATCATGATCTCCCACAAGCTCAACGAGATC
The DNA here is from genome assembly GCF_004402645.1 of Cryobacterium sp. TMT2-42-4. Taxonomy (NCBI): domain Bacteria; kingdom Bacillati; phylum Actinomycetota; class Actinomycetes; order Micrococcales; family Microbacteriaceae; genus Cryobacterium; species Cryobacterium sp. TMT2-42-4. Next base: position 10,719 of record NZ_SOFT01000017.1, on the reverse strand, counting down.
GAACAGGTCGCAGACTCGATCACAATCATCCGCGACGGCAAGACGATCGAAACCCTGAATGTCGTGGCCGACGGAGTCAACGAAGACCGGATCATCCGGGGCATGGTCGGGCGCAGCCTGGAGAGCCGTTTCCCGGACCGCACACCGCACATCGGCGAGGTCTTCTTCGAGGTGCGTGACTGGACCGTGCAGCACCCGCAGGTCGCCGAGCGCATGGTCGTGAAGGGTTCCAGCCTGAACGTACGCAAGGGTGAGATCGTGGGCATTGCCGGCCTGATGGGCGCCGGGCGCACCGAACTGGCGATGAGCATCTTCGGGCGCTCTTACGGCAACTTCCTCTCCGGCCACCTCTACAAGGACGGACAGGAAATCGTCCTGAAAAGCGTGGCCGACGCGATCGATAACGGCCTCGCCTACGTGAGCGAGGACCGCAAGGCACTCGGCCTGAACCTGCTCGACGACATCAAGCGTTCCGTCGTCTCGGCCAAGCTCTCGAAGATCTCGGCCGGGCAGGTCGTGAACGACTCCAAAGAATTCGGAATCGCAGAGGAGTACCGCAAAAGCCTGCGGATCAAGACACCCAGCGTCAATGCGGGCGTCTCCAAACTCTCCGGCGGCAACCAGCAGAAGGTCGTTCTGGCCAAGTGGATGTTCACGGACCCTGACCTGCTGATCCTGGACGAGCCGACCCGTGGCATCGACGTCGGCGCGAAATACGAGATTTACGGCATCATCCAGCAGCTCGCCGAACAGGGCAAGGGAGTCATCCTGATCTCTTCTGAGCTCCCGGAGCTCCTCGGCCTCGCCGACCGGATCTACACGGTCTTCGAGGGAGCGATCACCGACTGCATCCCGGCGGAGTCCGCCGATCCCGAAACCCTGATGAAAAGTATGACCTCCGCACGGAAGAAGGTTCAGAGCATATGAGTGAAGACACGAGTACCCGCAAAGGCGCTCTCGGTGATCTGAAAAGGATCTTCGGCAGCGGCAGCTCGAACCTGCGGCAGTTCGGCATCCTCTTCAGCCTGATCGCCATCATTCTGCTCTTCCAGTACCTGACCGACGGGCTGACGCTGTCGTCCGGCAACCTGATCAACCTGGTCAGCCAGTACTCCTATATCCTCATCCTCGCCATCGGCATGGTCATGGTAATCATCGCCGGCCACATCGACCTGTCGGTCGGATCCGTTGCCGCTTTCGTCGGCATCGTGGTGGCCACCGCGATGCGGGACTGGAACTTCCCGTGGCCGCTGGCAATCCTGCTTGGGCTGTTCGTGGGAATGCTGATCGGCGCCTGGCAAGGTGCGTGGGTTGCCTATGTCGGGGTTCCCGCCTTCATCGTCACCCTGGCCGGCATGCTCATCTTCCGCGGCGGCAACCAGGTCATCGGCAACGCCAACACGGTCCCCGTTCCTGACGGCTTCACGATCATCGGCTCCGGCTACCTTCCCGAGGTCGGCCCGAACACGGGCTACAACAACCTGACCCTGCTGCTGGGGCTCATCATCGTGGTCGCGGTCGTCTACTCCGAATGGCGGGCCCGCCGGGTTCAGAAGATCATGGGTTCGACGCCAGCACCGCTCTGGGTAAGCATCGTGAAAGTCGCCCTTCTCTGTGCCGTCATCGTCTACGCATCCGTCCTCTTCGCCGGTGGCCGTGTCGGCACTAGCTTCCCGGTCTCCGGAATCATCCTCGGCGTGCTCGTTCTCTTCTACGCGTTCGTCACTCGGAACACGATCTTCGGCCGTCACGTCTACGCGGTCGGCGGCAACAAGCTCGCCGCCGAACTCTCGGGGGTCAAGTCCCGTCGCGTGAACTTCCTCGTCATGATGAACATGTCGATCCTCTCGGCCCTGGCCGGCATGATCTTCGTGGCCCGCTCGGTGGCGTCCGGCCCGCAGGACGGCCTCAGCTGGGAGCTCGACGCGATCGCCGCCGTGTTCATCGGTGGCGCGGCCGTGTCCGGCGGAATCGGAACCGTCGTCGGCTCCATCATCGGTGGTCTCGTCATGGCGGTGCTGAACAACGGCCTGCAGCTGCTGGGCGTCGGCTCCGACTGGGTTCAGATCATCAAGGGCATGGTGCTCCTGGTGGCCGTGGGTGTCGACGTGTGGAACAAGAGCCAGGGTCGACCCTCCATCATCGGCCTCTTGACCCGGAAGAAGAAGACTGCCGAATTCCCGGCGGAGCCACCTCTGGTCGTGCCCGACGCGGGCACCCCGGAGAGCGCGCGGCCGCAGGCCACGCGGCCCAACTAGCCCAGATTTCCCCTTCACCAAACCACAACGAACAGAAAGTAATCGACAATGCGAAAGATTCTTGCGACAACTGCGATCGCCGCAGTGGCCTTGATGGCACTCTCAGGTTGCTCCACCCGCACGGACACCGCCGGCGAAGACGGCGCTGCTGCCGGCTTCGCCCAGGATTCGGTCATCGGCATCGCCCTCCCCTCGAAGACCTCTGAGAACTGGGTCCTCGCCGGCGGGCTCTTCGAAGACGGCCTCAAGGAGGCCGGCTACAAGGGCGACGTGCAGTACGCCGGTGCCTCGACCACGGTCAAGGACCAGCAGGACCAGATCTCGGCCATGGTCACCAACGGTGCCAAGGTCATCATCATCGGTGCCGCTGACGGTGGCCAGCTCGCCACCCAGGTGCAGTCGGCCCGCGACGCCGGCGCCATCGTGATCGCCTACGACCGCCTCATCCTGAACACCGAGGCCGTGGACTACTACGTCGCCTACGACAACTTCAATGTCGGCGAGCTCCAGGGCCAGGCGCTCCTGGACGGACTGGCCACGAAGAAGCCGGAAGGCCCGTACAACATCGAGCTGTTCTCCGGTTCCTCGGATGACGCCAACTCCGCCGTCTTCTTCGGCGGCGCGATGAGCGTCCTGCAGCCGAAGATCGACGACGGAACCCTCGTCGTCGCCTCCGACCAGACCGACATCAAGCAGACGGCAACCGCCGGCTGGAAGGCCGAGAACGCTCAGAGCCGCATGGACGCGCTGCTTACCAGCACGTACAGCGACAAGACGCTCGATGGCGTTCTTTCCCCGAATGACACCCTCGCCCGTGCGATCATCACCTCGGTGAAGGCCGCCGGTAAGGACATCCCGATCGTCACCGGGCAGGACTCCGAGGTCGAGTCGGTCAAGTCGATCATGGCCGGCGAGCAGTACTCCACCATCAACAAGGACACCCGCGTGCTCGTTGACAAGGCCATCGAGATGGTCAACGTTCTCCAGAAGGGCGACACCCCCGAGGTCAACGACACCGAGTCCTACGACAACGGCAAGATCGTCGTCCCGGCCTACCTGCTGCCCCCGGTCATCGTGACCAAGGAAAACGCGGCCGAGGCATACGCGAACGACCCGAACCTCGCCCCGCTGACCGAGTAACAACCCGGCAGTACACCTGCATCACAGCATCTCGACACCAGGGCCGGCTCCTCACGGAGCCGGCCCTCTCGTGTGTCCGGTCGGGTGTGGGGGGCCGCCGCGCCGTGTCGTCCCCAGGGGCAGGGACTCCCGGGTTTATCCACGGATGCCCGGGCGCACCTGCCCCGGCCGGCCCGCCGCCCACAGGGTGAGGCATGAGCGAACTCCTGGACCTCGTCAGCGCCCGCCACGACGGGCTCATCGCCTATGCCACGCTCCGGGAGCGCGGCCTCGACTCGCACTCCGTGGATGCCCTGATCCGTCGTGGCGAACTCGTGCGTACGCGCCGCGGCATCTACGTGTCGGGGGAGCTGTGGCGCGCCGCCGATCCCGATCAGTGCTACCGCCTGTTCGTGCTCTCGACGGCCCTGGCCTCGGGCCGGCCGCTCGTGCTGTCGCATGCGTCCGCGGCGGTGATGCACGGGCTGCCGCACATCGGCACCTGGCCCCGCACGGTGCACACGATCGATCCGGATGCCTTCGGTGGCAGCACCGCACGGTTCACGACCAGCCATCGTGGGGCTCCGGCCTCGGAGCCGGCGCTCCTCGGCGGGATCGCGGTGACCTTGCTGCCGCGCACCCTGGTCGACGTCGCGGCGAGCACCAGCTTTCTCGTGGGCGTCACCATGATCGACCATGCGTTGCGGGTCGAGCGGGAGCGGGCCGCGGCCGAGGCGCGGCGGGGCATCCGTGGTCGCCGTGCCCTCACCAGGGAGGACCTGTTCGCAGAGCTTGTGGCGGTGAACCCGCGGGCCGGCGCGCGGCTAGCCGAGCGGGCCATCGCCTTCGGGAACGGGCTGTCGGCCAACGGCGGCGAGTCCCTCAGTCGGGTGCGGATGTTCCAGCTCGGCTTCGAGGTGCCCGAACTGCAGGTCGGTTTTCCCGCCATCGACGGCCACGACTACTGGGTGGACTTCTACTGGCGCCGCATCCGCAAGATCGGGGAGTTCGACGGCAAGCACAAGTGCACGCGCGGCGCGGTGCTCGGCGATCGGGATCCGGGGGAGGTCGTCTGGGAGGAGAAGCGCCGGGAGGATGCGCTACGTCACCACTCCAACAGCTTCGACCGCTGGGATTGGGCGACCGCGCTCTCGCCGCAGCGCTTCCACGGGGTGCGCCCCGGGTGACGTGCCGGCCGCCCGGCCGCCGGCCGCCTCGCCGCCCGGCCGCCCCGAAGGGGGCACGAGCGTCCGCGTCGCGGCGAGCGACACGCCGACAGGGTTTCCACAGGCTTGAGTTCTGCTCCCTGCGCTGCCTGTGGATAACTTTGACGCATTCCGCGTGATTCGGCTCGACTCGCATCCGGGGGGCTGTGCACAACCGGTGGAATGTCGGTGGATAACTACATACTTGTAACTACTGTATGTAGTGGCCATTCCCTTCGAGCATCACTAGATGTAGTATTGAAGTTCAACACACAGCACGTCTTGAACTTCAGATTTCACATGAAAACCGATTTTGAGCACTGATGTTTGAACCGATTTTGAATACTGATCCCTGAACGACGAGAAAGGCCCTCCATGGCAATCACGGTCTACACCAAGCCCTCCTGCGTGCAGTGCACTGCGACGTACCGCGCCCTGGACAACAAGGGCATCGAATACGAAATCCTCGACCTCTCGCTCGACGAGAACGCCCTGGAGGCCGTCAAGGCCCTGGGCTACCTGCAGGCTCCCGTCGTTATCACCGACGAGGACCACTGGTCGGGCTTCCGCCCCGACAAGATCAACGAACTCGCGCAGCGCCTCGCGTAGCGCCGCGGCGCCAGGGGGTGGCGTCGCAACAGACCGTAAAAAAGCGTCGTTTGGCGTGCCGACTTCTCAGCAACAGGAGGTGTTCCATGACCGATATCGTGTATTTCTCCAGCACCTCGGGCAACACGCACCGCTTCATTGAGAAGTTGGGTCGCCCGGCCGCTCGCATCCCGCTCTACGCACGCGATGAGCCGCTCCGGGTCAGCGAACCCTACGTGCTGGTCGTGCCGACGTATGGCGGCGGCGACAGCAAGGGCGCGGTGCCCAAACAGGTCATCACGTTCCTGAACGACGAGCAGAATCGCTCGCTCATCCGCGGCGTCATCGGCGCGGGCAACACGAATTTCGGCACCGGCTACTGCCTCGCCGGGGACATCATCGCCCAGAAGTGCAAGGTGCCCCACATGTTTCGCTTTGAAGTATTTGGAACTCCGGATGATGTGCGCATCGTCCACGACGGATTGGAATCATTTTGGAAGCAACAGCCGTGAAGACTATGGCTCACCCGGCTCCCGGCCTGGCGATGGATTATCACTCCCTCAACGCCATGCTCAACCTGTACGGCCCGAACGGGGAAATCCAGTTCGAGAAGGACCGCGAGGCTGCGCGGGAGTTCTTCCTGCAGCACGTCAACCAGAACACGGTGTTCTTCCACACGTTGCGCGAACGCCTCGACTACCTCGTCGAGAAGGAATACTACGAGCAGGCCGTGCTCGACCAGTACTCGTTCGAGTTCATCACCGACCTCAACAAGCTGGCGTACTCGAAGAAATTCCGCTTCCAGACCTTCCTCGGCGCGTTCAAGTACTACACCTCGTACACGCTGAAGACGTTTGACGGAAAACGGTACCTCGAGCGTTTCGAAGACCGAGTCGTGATGACCGCGCTGGGCCTCGCTCAGGGTGACGAGCAGCTCGCGATCTCCCTCGTTGAGGAGATCATCGCCGGGCGTTTCCAACCGGCCACCCCCACCTTCCTGAACTCCGGCAAGGCGCAGCGCGGCGAGCTCGTCTCCTGCTTTCTGCTCCGTATCGAAGACAACATGGAGTCGATCTCCCGCGGCATCAACTCGTCGCTGCAGCTGTCGAAGCGGGGCGGCGGCGTCGCGTTGCTGCTCAGCAACATCCGTGAGTCCGGTGCACCGATCAAGCAGATCGAGAACCAGTCCAGCGGCATCATCCCCGTGATGAAGCTGCTTGAAGACTCCTTCAGCTACGCCAACCAGCTCGGTGCCCGTCAGGGTGCCGGCGCGGTCTACCTGCACGCGCACCACCCCGACATCATGCGCTTCCTCGACACCAAGCGGGAGAACGCCGACGAGAAGGTGCGCATCAAGACGCTGTCCCTCGGCGTGGTCGTGCCCGACATCACGTTCGAGCTGGCGAAGAAAGACGAGGACATGTACCTGTTCTCGCCCTACGACGTCGAGCGCGTCTACGGGGTGCCGTTCGCCGACATCTCCGTCAGCGAGAAGTACCACGAGATGGTCGACGACCCGCGCATCAAAAAGTCCAAGATGAAGGCCCGTGACTTCTTCCAGACGCTCGCCGAGATCCAGTTCGAGTCCGGCTACCCGTACATCATGTTCGAGGACACCGTCAACGCGGCGAACCCGATCAAGGGTCGCGTCAACATGTCGAACCTCTGCTCGGAGATCCTCCAGGTCAACACCCCGACCACGTACAACGAGGACCTGTCGTACGACCAGATCGGTAAAGACATCTCCTGCAACCTCGGGTCGATGAACATCGCCCTGTCGATGGACTCGCCCGACTTCGGCAAGACCGTGGAGACCGCCATCCGCGGCCTCAGCTCGGTGTCGGAACAGAGCCACATCTCCTCCGTGCGCTCGATCGAAGACGGCAACGACAAGTCGCACGCCATCGGCCTGGGCCAGATGAACCTGCACGGTTATCTCGCCCGGGAGCGCATCTACTACGGCAGTGACGAGGGCATCGACTTCACCAACATCTACTTTTACACGGTGCTGTTCCACGCCCTCCGCGCCTCGAACAAGCTGGCCATCGAGCGCGGCCACGCGTTCGTCGGCTTCGAGGACTCCACCTACGCCTCCGGGACGTTCTTCGACAAGTACACCGACCAGATCTGGGAGCCGGCCACCGCGCGCGGCGCCGAGCTGTTCGCGCAGGCCGACGTGCACATTCCCACGCAGGCCGAGTGGGCCGAGCTCAAGGCATCCGTTGTGGAGCACGGCATCTACAACCAGAACCTGCAGGCCGTGCCGCCGACCGGGTCGATCTCCTACATCAACAACTCGACCGCATCGATCCACCCGATCGCGTCGAAGATCGAGATCCGCAAGGAAGGCAAGCTCGGCCGCGTCTACTACCCGGCGCCGTTCATGACGAACGACAACACCGGGTTCTACCAGGATGCCTACGAGATCGGCTACGAGAAGGTCATCGACACCTACGCCGCCGCCACGCAGCACGTCGACCAGGGCCTGTCGCTGACGCTGTTCTTCAAGGACACCGCCACCACCCGCGACATCAACCGCGCGCAGATCTACGCGTGGAAAAAGGGCATCAAGACCATCTACTACATCCGTCTGCGCCAGATGGCCCTCGAGGGCACCGAGGTCGAGGGTTGTGTTTCCTGCGCTCTCTGAGTGAGTTCGTGCTGAGCCTCTCGACTACTGAACCGCCTGTGCACTGCCGACTAAGGAACAACCAATGATTGACAAGCTCAAGCTCGTCTCCCACGTTGACGCGATCAACTGGAACAAGATCGAAGACGAAAAAGACGTCGAGGTGTGGAACCGCCTCACGAACAACTTCTGGCTGCCGGAGAAGGTGCCGCTGTCCAACGACGTGCAGTCCTGGGCCACGCTCACCCCGGCGGAGCAGCTGCTCACCCTGCGGGTGTTCACCGGGCTGACCCTGCTCGACACGATCCAGGGCACAGTGGGTGCCGTGTCGCTGATTCCGGATGCGATCACGCCCCACGAAGAGGCCGTCTACACGAACATCGCGTTCATGGAGTCCGTGCACGCCAAGAGCTACTCGTCGATCTTCTCGACCCTCGCGTCGACGAAGGAGATCGACGAGGCGTTCCGCTGGTCGACGGAGAACGTCAACCTGCAGCGCAAGGCCGAGATCATCATGAAGTACTACCAGGGCGACGACCCGCTCAAGCGCAAGGTCGCCTCGGTGCTGCTCGAGTCGTTCCTGTTCTACTCGGGCTTCTACCTGCCGATGTACTTCTCCAGCCGCGCCCGCCTCACCAACACGGCCGACCTCATCCGTCTGATCATCCGGGATGAAGCCGTGCACGGTTACTACATCGGCTACAAGTTCCAGAAGGGGCTCGAGGCCGCCTCGCAGGAGCGCCGCGATGAGATCAAGGACTACACCTTCAATCTCATGTTCGAGCTCTACGAGAACGAGATCCAGTACACCCAGGACCTCTACGACGAACACGGGCTGACCGAGGACGTCAAGAAGTTCCTGCACTACAACGCCAACAAGGCGCTGATGAACCTCGGCTACGAGGCCATGTTCCCGAAGACCGTCACCGACGTGAACCCGGCCATCCTGGCCGCGCTCTCGCCGAACGCCGACGAGAACCACGACTTCTTCTCCGGGTCGGGCTCGTCCTACGTCATCGGCAAGGCCGTCAACACGGAAGACGCCGACTGGGACTTCTAGTCCCGGTCGTGTGACCGCACCGCCGACGTCGACAGTTCCGGTCGAGATCGCCCGCTATGCCGGGCGAACTCGACCGGAACTGTCTGTTTCGGCGGGGTGCGGGCCGGGGGCCTACTCCTTGGCCGCCGGCGGCGCGGGGTCGTCGCCCCGGGACCAGGCGATCGCGACCAGCCGGCGCAGAACACCGAGGTCGATGTCGTCGAGCTTCTTCACGTAGACGCACCCCGCCCCCTCCGTGTACGCGCCGAGCCGTGGCAGGAACTCGGCGCCCTCGGGGAGGTCTTTGAGCCCGTAGATCGACAGTTGCGCCTTGCGCGGAGAGAACCCCGTCTTCGGCCAGTCCCCGCGGTTGCGCGGGTTCGCGGGCGACACGTAGCGGTAGCTGCCGTAGCCCACGATTGATGGACCCCACAGGACAGGGTCGGCGCCCGTCACCTCGCGGAAGAGCGCGTCGAGGGCCATGCCGTCCGCGCGGCGGCGGGCGGGCGTCGCGGCCTCCAGGAAGTCCTCGACGGAGGCATCCGTCGGCTGCGTCTTCATTTCGGCCATGGCACCATTATGGTGCGGGCGCCCCTGACCGGGTATATGCGCCGAGGTTCGGACGCGTTTAGGGATTCAAACGCTCCAGGGACCATGCGTTTAGCTGTTTGAACGCACCCGCCGTTCCCGAGGATCCGGCGCAGACATACCTTCGTTGGAGGGATGGCCCACCCGAGGGTCTTCCCGCCGAGCGCAGGGGCAGCCACCATGAAACGAGTATTGAAGCGAACGGGCATCGCAACAACGATCACCGCCATCACGGCGGTGAGCGTCCTGGCCTTCGGTGGGGTTGCCTACGCGGACATCATTCAGGACAGCATCGTGGGTTCGGCCAGTGTCACCCTCGTTGCGGGATCGGAAACGGCCGGAAGCGCCACGATGAGGCTCAACGCCAACGGCAAGAGTGACGGCGACATCGGATGCAACATTGATGCGGGGGAGAGCCCGCTGAAACTCACCGTGGTCGCACCCTCCGGCGTCACGGCCAGCCCCAACCCCGTGGTCATCACGAACTGCACCGACGATTTCCCGGTCAGCTTCACAGCGGGCACCGCTGCCCAGAGCGGTACCGTGACGGTCCTCATCCTGGCGCAGCCGGCCGGCGGCGGAGAATTCAAGAACCAGGTCGGTATCCCCATCATCATCACCCAGCCGGTCCCGACGAACACCGCGCCTTCGGTCTCGGTCAACGGGGTGAGCAACGGGGCCAGCTATGAAATCGGTACCGTGCCGACCGCCACCTGCCTGGTGGTCGACGCCGAAGACGTCAACCCCACGGCCGCCTCCGTGACCACCGGGGCGCTGCTGAATGGACTCGGCACCCAGACCACGACCTGCGACTACACCGACGCCGGCGGGCTCAACGCCCCAACGGCGACGGTGACCTACACGGTCGTCGACACGGTCGACCCGACCATCGGATACACGCTCAACCCGGTAGACCCCGACGGTACCAATGGCTGGTACACGACGGACTCGGGCGTCCTGGTCCACTTCGCGTGTGAAGACGTCGGAGGATCCGGCATCGCCACGTGCCCGGCCGACGTGATCCTGATGGACGGTGCGGACCAGTCGGTGACGGGTACCGCGACCGATAATGCCGGTAATACCGCGTCCGTGACGGTGTCCGGGATCACCGTCGACACCGTCGACCCGACGATTTCGTACACGCTCGACCCGGCCGACGCGAACGCCGACGGCTGGTACACGAGCTTCGTGAAAGTCGACTTCACCTGCACGGATGTCGGCGGGTCCGGCATCGCCGCCTGCCCGGCCGACATCACCCTGACCGACGGTGTGAACAACGTGACCGGCACCGCG